>JAMCQY010000087.1 GCA_023381945.1 Deltaproteobacteria bacterium | reverse complement strand
GAAAAACGGAAAACGGGAACTTAGCCATGTCGGTAGCACCCATTGAAGAAGCCATCAAAGATATTCGCCAAGGGAAGATGATCATCCTGGTGGATGACGAAGACCGGGAGAATGAAGGCGATCTGACTATGGCCGCGGAGCTGGTGACCCCTGAGGCCGTCAACTTCATGGCGCAAAAGGGACGGGGGTTGATCTGTTTGGCCCTGGAACCCGCAATGATAGAGAAACTCCAGCTTCCCCAGATGGTCCGGGACAACCAGTCAGGCTTCAAGACGGCTTTCACCGTGTCCATCGAGGCCCGCCGCGGCGTGACCACCGGCATTTCGGCGGCAGACCGGGCCACCACCATCCTCACCGCCATGGCCGATAACGCCCGGCCGGAGGATCTGGTGAGCCCCGGGCACGTCTTCCCCATACGGGCCCGCAAAGGCGGGGTGCTGGTACGTACCGGCCAGACCGAGGGCTCTACCGACCTGACCCGCCTGGCGGGTTTAAAGGGCGGCGCAGTCATTTGCGAGGTCATGAAGGACGACGGCACCATGGCCCGGATGCCGGACCTGGAAAAATTCGCAGCCGAGCATGATATCAGGATCGCCACCATCGCCGACCTGGTGGAGTACCGGCTGCGTCACGAGTCCTTCGTGCACCGCCGGGCCACGGTAAAGCTGCCTACCTATTATGGCGAGTTTACCGCGGTGGCCTACGATAACGATGTGGACGACAACCAGCACATGGCCCTGGTAAAGGGGGAGATCGACCCGGCCGAGCCGGTCCTGGTGCGAGTCCATTCGGAGTGCGTCACCGGCGACGTCTTCCATTCGCTGCGCTGCGATTGCGGCGACCAACTGGAAGCCGCCATGCAGCTGGTGGAGTGCGAAGGCAAAGGCATCATCCTCTATATGCACCAGGAGGGCCGGGGCATCGGCCTGGTCAACAAGCTGCGGGCCTATGAGTTGCAGGACCAGGGCGCCGATACGGTGGAAGCCAATGAAGCCCTGGGCTTCAAGGCGGACCTGCGGGATTACGGTATCGGGGCCCAGATCCTCCGGGACTTGGGGGTTAGGAAGATGCGGCTGATGACCAACAACCCCAAAAAGATCATCGGCCTGGAAGGCTATGGCCTCAACATGGTGGAGCGGGTGGCCCTCGAGATTCCGCCCAACCGGGTGAATCGCAACTACCTTAAGACCAAATGCCAAAAGATGGGGCATATGTTGAAGTTGGTTGAGAGCTAAAGCACGGCGACTGGCGAAAAGGCGAAGAAATCGATTGAGGGGGACAAGATGCGCACTGTGGAAGGCAAATTAACCGGTGAGGGGTTGAAATTCGCCCTGGTGGTCAGCCGCTTCAATTCCTTTATTACCGAGCGCCTGCTGGAGGGCGCCCTGGATTGCCTGCGGCGCCAGGGGGTGGCGGAAGACGACCTGACCATAGTAAGGGTGCCCGGAGCCTGGGAAATCCCAGTGGTGGTCAAACGTTTGGCGGCAGCCAAGGCTTATGACGGGGTGATCTGCCTGGGCGCGGTGATTCGGGGTTCTACCCCCCACTTCGACTATGTGGCCGCGGAGGTCAGCAAGGGCATTGCCCAGGTGAGTCTGGAATCAGGCATGCCCATTTCTTTCGGAATTCTCACCACCGACAGCCTGGAGCAGGCCATCGAACGGGCCGGCAGCAAGGCGGGCAACAAGGGCTTTGCCGCCGCAGAAGCCGCCATTGAGATGGTCAATCTCCTTAAAGGCTTAGGGGTCTGATTTTTGGCGGCTTATTCCCGCAGCCAGTGCCGGGAATGGGCGCTGAAATTTCTTTATCAAGCCGATTTTGCCGGGGGCCGCGGCACCGAGGATCTGGAGATATTCTGGAGCCATTTTCATCCGGAAGGCCCCGGCGTTCCTGCCTATTTGAGGGAATTAGCGATGGGCGAGGCTGCTCACCAGGAGGAGCTGGATGCCCTCATCGCCCGCTATTCCGAACATTGGCGCCTCGAGCGTATGACTGTAGTTGACCGCAACCTCTTGCGCCTGGCTGCCTTTGAACTTATCTATTTAAGTAAAATTCCTTCAAAAGTGGTGATCAACGAAGCTGTGGAGCTGGCCAAACGCTATGGCAGCGAGGACTCCAGCGCCTTTGTCAATGGTATTCTGGACCAGATTCGAGCCGCCCGGGAAAGCCAGGGTTGACAATGAAGGAATCGGGCTTTTTGATTATAAAATAAGGCTTTCGCGGCGTATATCCTCCAAAATAACCATTTTTACTTGCATCCGTCATTTTTTTCAGGCAATATTTTCGTCACGAAGTCGGAGTCGAGTTTCGGGGGGAGAACATGACTTCGCCGACTGCTCAGGTCGAGGACTCAGAGGCCAAGGGTGGCCATAAATTTATCGCCGGATTGGCCATTGCCATCGGATTGCTGGTGGTAATAATAATGCTGTTCAGCCACCGCGGCCTCTTTCAAATATATCACTTCCGTCATGAGCGGGCTCGTCTGGATCAGGACAATGCCCGACTGGCGGAAGAAAACGCCCGCCTGACCCGCACCATTGACCGGCTGCGGAATGATCCGGAAATGATCCAGGAATTTATCCGGCGGGAGTTGAATTTCGTCAAGAAAAACGAGATAATCTTTCAGTTGCCCCCCGGGAGGGAAAGCAAGCAAGTCGCTCCACCCACCGCGCCTAGTGCCTCCCCCATAGAAAAACCGCAGGCCGCCCGTAAACAGTCATGGGCCCTGGATTTTCTGAAGGGGGCGCCCAAACCCGGCTCCAACAACGTTCAGTAGCCCTGCAGGTTATCTGCTAAATTTCCCTGCGACTCGGATTGGCCGAAGCTAATCGGTCACCGAGTCGCCTGGGTTAATGATTTCATCTTAAGGAAGGATAAGTAGGCATGTATTCCACTGCTGAGTTCAAAAAAGGCTTAAAGATCGAAATAGACGGCACACCCTATATCATCGTGGACTTTCAACACGTCAAACCCGGGAAGGGCGGCGCCTTCGTCCGCACCAAGCTGAAAAATCTGCTCAATGGCCGGGTTGTAGACCAGACCTTCCGATCCGGGGAAAAGGTGGAGAAACCCGACCTCGAAGAAAAGGAGATGCAGTACCTTTACCGGGAAGGTGACCGCTACTGCATGATGGACAACGAGACCTTTGAGCAGATCATGCTTACTGAGGAGCAGATGGGGGATGGGCGCCTCTACCTGATCGAAAACCTGAACGTCGAGGTCCTCTTCTTTAATAAAGAGCCGATCGCCGTGGAATTGCCCAATTTCGTGGAATTGGCCATAGCCCAGACCGAACCCGGAGTCAAGGGGGATACCGCCGCCGGTGGGACCAAACCTGCGGTCCTGGAAAGCGGCGCGACCGTCCAGGTCCCCTTGTTCATCAATGAAGGAGACCGGGTTAAGGTTGACACCCGCACCGGCGCTTATATTGAGCGAGTTAAATAAAGGCAGGGCTAGTCAGACGAGTTTGACCAGAACCACGTAGCGGCGCAATCCGAAATCGCGAGCTTTTTGCTGGGTATCCAGGTAGATATCTACTTTTTTGCGCCACCGGCTGGCCATGCGGTCCTGTACCTGAAACACCCCATATCCATGCAGTAATACCCGATCGCCAAAATCGAGATCCAGATTCCGTTCCAGATCCCGGCTGACCGCAATCATGCCAGTCTGCACGCGTTTTCCTGAGGCAGTAATTCCTCTGGACCCCGGGCAATGATGATAAGCCGTGACCGTAACTATGGACATGGTGACGCACATGGTAGGTCGGGGGGTGCAGAATATTCCAACCCCTAAGAGGCAAACTAAAGCCATCGTTTTCATGGCTCCCTCCCTTAAAGACAGTTCAGGCTTGCTTTAGATGGCTGGGGAATAACTTGAAAAAGGAACCGCCAGGAATACAGGGGCCTAAGCCCCGGGATTTCTCGGTAGTAATTTGACGCCCTTCAGCCTGGGTCGTTTCGCCGGGGAACATCCCCGGTATTGACGGCCGCCCGGTCTCAGGTTCCTATCCCCAAAAGCCATTGGTTAAGTGCACTAGCGCACGACCCAAAGGACCTTTGTGATTGTTGGCACCCATATTATGAATTTTTAATCGGCCTGTCAAGTAAAAACTTTAGAAATATCTATAAGCTACTGTGATTATTAGTAATTATGCGCCATAGATTGTCTTCAGCCTGATTTTTGAAAGATATTTCCAGAAATTTGGCCAATTTTTCGTAAGAATGGAAGGAATATTCAGCAATTTCCTGAATTTTGACAGGCGAGTGGGAGTTTTTTCGCAAGACGAAAATTGTTTTTAAAAGTATGCAAATATAGCTATTTTATATAATAATTTATGGTACTTGATCAAGTAGTAATTATTAGTTTGTCATAGGTTACCACTTTGGTCCGTTTTGGCTATCAAATCCGCTAAGATTGGGACTCTAAACAAGCGCACTAGCCTCTCAGGTTAGAACGCCGGCATCAAAAAACGGCGGGGGATTTCCATAAAAAGGGCCGGAGGCGGTTTTCTGCCGCCTTCCGGCCTTTGATCCGGCTGCTAATGGGATCTGGGCAATAATACCCGCAACTGCGGGTGCTCAAGCCTTTCAGGAGCCGCCGTAGCCGATGCTCACCGTGCCGTCTTCGACCAGCACCGGCACCCGGCGATTCCCCGGGATAAGACCTTGCATCTCCTCCATGGCCTGAGAATTTTGGAGCACATCCTTATAAATTACGGTGAAGCCCTCTTTGCTCTTGGCCTCCCGGGCCTTGAGGGTGAAGGGTCAAGACTGTTTGCCGAAGATGGTGATCTCCTTGGCCAATGGTCCACCTCCTTATTTGGAATCCAGAAAATAGACCTTCACATACAGAAAATCCACCTGATTGAGAATGATCAGGGGTTTTTCCGAGACGGTGTATTGCACCCCCTCAAACCTGGGGTTCACTTTCTCCCGCACATGGCCCATGACTTTATCAGCCACCTGGGGGCTGCCGGAAGCGGCCTTCACAAAGTCTGTAAAAACCGGAGCATATTTAAGAGCCAGGGTTTTGGTCTCTTCCCGCAGCTTCACCCGTAAAGGTTTCAAGGCATCTTCGAAGAAATCGCCGATATCCTCAAACTCCTTCTTGATCCGGCCGAAATTCCACTGGCGCATATTTTGATATTTTGTGGCAGTCTCACTCGACCACCTATCGGTGGTCAGACTGACAATGCCGATATTGGGAGCGCCCGGGGAATTAGCAGGCATATAAACGATCTTCACCGCCAGTTCCGGATATCTCGGATTGGTCAGGGTAAAATCCCGGAACTGACGTTGGCCTGCGCGGTCATAATTGCGTGATTGGGAGACGCCCCAGCCGCTGCTTTCCAGGCTTTGCAGCAACGCCCCGGCTCGGGGCATCAGCTGGAGCAGTTCACGAAAGCTGCCGGACACCACATTTCCGGTCGGCGCCGTTTGCTTGTACTCCTCCGTGGGCGGCTCCGCCGGAGGCGGGGCAACTTGATACTGCGGCTCCCGCACGGAAGGAGCAGGAGGCCCGGGGGCCGCCGGAAGCGGGGCCGGTTCCGTTGGGGTTGATGGCCGCACCTGAGCCAGGCTGCGGCCCGAGGTGTCGGTCTTCAGCCCCAGGATAAACAGGCTTTGCCCCCCGAGGCCGGAACGGGTCTGCCTCCAGAAAGAATACGGTTGATCCGGGAACAGATCCAGAGTAATCCTCACTCCCATTGGATCAGTTTGGGTTTCCACTTGCTCAACCAAGATATCATCTCCCTCCAGGCGGGTCGGCAGATTGCCGGCCCGGGCCTGGGGAAAATCCACTACCAGTTGGGGTTTCCCCGAGGCCTTGGAGGTAGTGATCCGGGGTTCTGCCGCTCGATCGAGGATAATAGTCAACAAGGTGGTTTCTCCCACCCTGCTCAGACCCAGGCGGCGTACTTCCACATTAGCGGCCCCCCAACCCGTCCTTGGGCTGAGAAGGCTTCCCACGGCCAGTAAAAACATCCCCAGAAGGCTCAACGTCTTGATTTTCGCCCCCGGAGTCGCCAGGTTAAAAATTGCCTTACCCTCCTTCTTTAATCCGCCTAAAGTTCACGCAGGCATTGGGGGGGCAACCAGGATGCCAGTCTCCGGTCATGTCAAGTGACAATTTCTTCCCCTCTTCGCTGGGGGTGGCGATGATGATGCCCCCGGTCTTGAGATACATCCAGACCTTGCCGCCGTTCACCACCCAGGTGAATTCCACGGTTTTCCCCGCCAGGGTCCAAGTCCCCTTGCCATCCTCTTTCAGGTCCAGGTTGATATATTTATTACCGGCAAAGGCCTCCTCAGAGCGGTAGAGCCCAGCGAAGGGAGAGCGGGACTCCCCGCATCCTCCCAGACCCAGGCAAACCAGGATCAGAACAAGGACCGCAGCTATCTTCAACAGTTCGCTCTTCATATCGATCTATCCCGCAAGGTGAAGCCTCCACGATCCAAGACAAAAAAGCGATCGTAGAAGAAAATTTGGATGGTCATGATCAACATTCCGGTATTCTTGAGGACTTTCCACCAGTTCACCGGCTCGCCCACTTCCCCGACACAACCGCAGTTAATCGGCAGATGATGAAAAATGGCGTTGACCAGCCCAATGATGAAGATAACATTCATGGCCCCGATCAGGGTAGCCGCGGCCCTGGTTCGGATGCCCAGGACAAGGAACAACCCGACCACCAGCTCGGCCCATGGCAAGGCGAGGGCCCAAAGATTCACTCCCCAGGAAGGCATCAATCCGTAATCCACCGTGTTCAGGGCAAAGACCGCCGGCCGCAGGATTTTGCTCAAAGCAAAGGCAATAAAGATCGCCCCCAGCAACAGCCGGCAAACCACGGACAGGTAGGGACTGCGGCGGATGGGAGGAATCAGGATGAGAACAAAAATGGACACCGGCAGCCATTCGAGAAGACCTGCCAGACCCAGGTGGATACTGGCCCCTTCCCTGGGCGGCTTCTCTTCAAGTGGAAAAGTATACTCCCAGCCGGAGTAGTCATTGAGGACATCCACTTTTTCCCAGCCCTTGTTCTTCAGCAGCCGGGCCAACTCGACGTCAAACCGCCGGCTAAAAGAACCGCCGTAAACGATGATGGTCTTGTCTTTGGCTCCCGGCGTTTGCTCCAGGGTGAACTGAAACATGGGAAACATCAGATCATACAAGACTATTGGCAAGTTCATGGCGCCTTTGATGTGCTTTTGATCAAAAAAGGCGCTTTTCCTGGCATCGACAAAAATGGCCGCGTTCTTCTTGTATAATTCCTGGGCCTGGGTCAGAGAAAT
>JAMCQY010000031.1 GCA_023381945.1 Deltaproteobacteria bacterium | reverse complement strand
CCTGGCCCGTCTCACCCGGAACCTGTTGTCCCTGGAAGGCTACCACGTCACCCTGATTGGCAACCATATCGATTTTGGCGCCAATGCCACAATAATTTATTACCGGGATGGAGAGAAGAATCTGGCGCAGACGCTGAAATCCAAGATTTTCCCTTGGGCTCAAATAGAGGAGAGCATAAAGCTCAGAAACGGGGTGGACATCAAAGTCTTGCTGGGGCACGATCTGCTATTGCAATCCTCGATTATGGCCCGTTTATTTGGAAATGGCAAAGAACTTGCTTCTGCGCAGGCCCCAAGTGCTCCAACGTTGGAGCCCGGTCCGCCCCCCCAGTTAGTCGCCTCAAAGGGGCCGGCTGCTCCAGTAATCGCCGCCGCTATAGAAGCCAAGCAGAATTGGCCGGCAAGGCAGGCGCAGTCAGAGGCCCTGGCAGCGTCACCGTCCGTCACCTCGGGGGCCATCCAAAGCCACACGGATAAGCAGGGTGTTATTCATATCGGCAATGTGGCCCCGCGCCAGACAACCCCAGGGCTGACCGAGACCCCCGGAGCAGTTCCCGAAGCAAGGACCGCTCAGGCGGAAATGCCGGCGCCAGCTATCCAGCAGCCAATCCACCAGATTAAGGAAACTTCAACTCCCGAAGCCGATGCAGATCCCATTAAGAAAGTCTGCCAGGTTTTGGCCCAGAATGCCTCAGCCTACGATGTCAACGGCATAATCGCCGCCGCTGGGCAGGTGGCGGCTAAGAAGGAAGCCGCGAATGACGCGCTGGATTACAATTATCTGCCGGTGATGAAGGTTTCCCAGGCCCGGAATCAGGGTTTCAACCAGGCGATGATTACCGGCCCTGCCGCTCCGAAAACCGCTGATGCTGGCGCGGCTGCTGGTATCCGGAATTACCGTGATGAACAAGGGGTTTTGCACATATGCAATGCCGCGCCTGGAGTTGAAAACCTTGCCCCGGCGTTACAGATGGCCCAGAGTTCCCATATTCAAGGCGGCAGAACAACGCCGCCAGCCAAGCCGGAGACACCCAATCCCCGGCCGCCCATCCGCCAGGTCGCCTGGAAGCCGGATGATCGCCAACTGGCACTTTTGCCAATTACCTCTTCCGGCAAAAAGGCCCTTATTTCCAGGCCGGGCCTCATTCGGCATTACCGCGATAGCAAAGGTATGATCCATATCACCAACGTGGACCCAGCACCCTCGGAAACCCTGCCGCCTGCCAGCCTGATGGCCAAGAATCGGGCCGCCGACAGATTTGCATCGCAGGACGGACAGGTTCTTTCAGCATTAGCTGCCAATCAGGGCGGCTGGGCCATCCGGCCGGCGGCCTGGAACGGCGAAGACGGCCTCAAATTGTGGCGGCGGGCGAAGGCCACGGCGGCTCAAACTGCTGAGGTTGTGACCGAAGGCGGCATCCGGCGTTATCGGGACAAGCGAGGCGTCATCCACATCAAGACCGTGGAGTACCCCTTGCCGCCGGGAGTGGTGTTGCCGTCTCGCCAGGCCAGCACCAGCCTGTTGGCTTCCACGGCTTCTGCTCCCAATCTTTCCGGGACGGCTACGACTCCTCAGCCGGCTGACCACGCGGCTTTCCGCGGCGCAGGGGCCACGATCACCGCTTATAAAGATGCCAAGGGGCGCTTGCGGATCACCACGGCGCTGCCGCAACCTGCCCCGGGCAACAATTATTCACCCCTGCCGTTCCATGCCGAGTTGGAGCCCTTCATCCAGGAAGCCGCCCAAATGCACCGGTTGCCTCCCACCCTGATCAAGGCGGTCATCAAGGTGGAATCGAATTTCTGCTCCTGGGCCTTATCCCCCAAGGGGGCCATGGGGCTGATGCAGCTCATGCCCGGCACGACCGACCTTTTGGGGGTGCGGGAGCCTTTCAATCCCCGGGAGAATATCCTCGGCGGCTGCCGCTATCTGCGAATGCTGGTTAACCTGTTCGGAGGCAACCTGCCATTGGCGCTGGCCTCCTATAATGCCGGGTTCCAGAGGGTCGTAGATTGCGGTTACCAGATACCGAGCATCAAAGAAACCCAGGACTTCGTCACCGCGGTGATGGGACGGTACGTAGCTGAGGAAAAGCGGGGACGCCGACCCTGGACATGAAGAGACCAGCTTATTTTTAAATTTAATTTTATCACCAGGAATGTTCAGCAATATCAATCATTATGATAAATACTTCCATAACTTCTTCCCCTGATAGCCTGGCCAGATTTTGGTTGGTGCGTTGACTTTTTCCCCTCCTTCCGTTACAAGCCTGAATCAATAATGCCCGCGATGGGTTAGGCTTTTGCCTCGACCCGAATTTATGGGGGGACTTATGCCGGAAGAGAAAGAAACCTGGATCCAAATGGTGGCCCTGACCGCCACGGTCCTGGCCGTCCTGGCGGCCATCGCCTCTTTGCGGGCTTCCAGTTATTCCACCAGGGTACATATTGCTGCCACCAAAGAGGCCAACCAATGGGCCTACTTCCAGTCCAAAAGCATCAAAGAGCACAGCTATGCTATCAATCGTGACATTTTGACCTCCGTCCGGCTCCAGGAGATCAAAAATCCTAAGGCCCAAAAATATTTGAATAACAAGATCAAAGAATATGAAGATGAAATGGCCCGTTATGGTAAAGAAAAGGACCAGATAAAGCAGAGCGCTGAAGAACTGTTTAAAGAGCAGGAAGGCTACAAACTAAAGAACGCCAACTTTTCCCTGGCGGTCATGCTGCTGCAGATCGCCATCATGTGTTCGGCTGTGGGAGCGCTGATCAAAAAGAAGATCTTGTGGTTGATGGGGCTGATTCTGGGTCTTTGTGGGCTGTATTATTTTATCATGGGGTTTTTGCGCTGAATAAGAATAGCCGAATAATGAACTGAAGGTCTCAAAACCGGAGGTTAATGTCCAAAGAAAGGCAAGTGCACCACCATCAGAAAGCCGTTGACGGCCAGCAGCGCCCCTAAGAGGGCCGAAACCAGAGAGAAAGCGAACATTAGTCCGGAATGGGCCAGGATGGCGATGGAGGCCATGACAATGGCGATCTGTAAAAGGACTTCGCCATATTCAAAATAAGGGTCCTTGCCGTGGTAGATATCCCGCCGGTGCTCCAAATATTTGGCATCCTTTTCGATTTCCTTTTTTTCCAGGCCGTAGCGCGCCTCCTCAGCAATCACCTGCGCAAGCATTTCTTCGTAACGCTTCCTAACCTGGGGCTTCAGGTTCTCTCTTTCCAGCAGGTCCAGTTCCAGCCGCTGCTTCTGGCCGCGATAAAAATGTTCCCGCATCGCCTTAGCCTGGTAAAAAGCCCACTGGTCCGAAGCCTGCTGCTGCGACAGGAGCATCTCCTTCATGGCCATTCCGCCACCTAAAGAACTGATGGCCAGGATAACTGCAAAGATGGCGGTGGTGAGGGCCACGCGTCGGGTGAAGGCTTTTGCCTTGCGCTCTTCGAGTTCTTCCGGATTGGGCAATTCCATTTCCGCCATGACAGCCTTCCTCTATAATATTGTTCTTGTGGGGGAGACTCTTCGGCTGCCCTATTTGAGGGCGCGTAAAAGGTGCTCCGACTCTACCTGACGTAAATCTTCATCTCCGGGGCCAAAGCGCCGTCCAGGCCCACCTCATTGCCCCACTGGTCATAAGCCTTCTGCCCGGTCTTGAGGCAATCCAGCAGACCTGCCGCGATCAGGGCGTGGCGCACCGTCATGCCGGGAGCCACTTCCACCGGCTGCTGATTCACATAGACCCGCATTTAGTCCAGGGCCTTGATTCTCCCCTCAACCTGGGGAGATATCGTCTTTTTGGTCTTAATATAGCTGATTACCAGATCCCGCAGCCAGACGCCGGTATTTGCATAGGCCAGATTTTTGCTGGTGAGGGCGCCGCCCTGCTCCCGGTAACCCTCACCGCTCTTCAGGGCCTCGCCGAAGGATAGGTAACCGTCGCCGCCGGCGGCTAGAAAATCATTGGTAGCCACGAGATATTCTTTCTCGAGGTCCAACGGGAGGCCTTGCACCCGGACCTCTTCGACCCTGGAACCCGCCGGAGCGTTGCGGCTATAAGTAAAACAGAGCCCCGAGACCTGGGGAAACCGCCCGGCCTTTTCTTCCCAGGCCGAAACCCCGTGTTCCAGGGCCTCCCGCAGCTGCCGGCCGGTCAGCCTGATGGCCACCACGTAGTTATCGAACGGCAGGGCAGTATAAACGTCCTTGGCCTTGATGGTGCCACGATGCAAACTGGTGCGGATACTGCCGCCGTTGATCAGGGCGGCGTCGGCTCCGGCCGCGGCCCGCATGATGTCGGCGACCAGGTCCCCCAGGTTGGTCTCCCGGCTGCGCACCTGCCCGCCGTCCAGGTCCACCTCGGTTTCTCCCACGATCCTGTCCAGGCGGGCATTCACCTGCCGGGAATATTGGGCCACTAATGGTAGAATCTTCACATCGGCATGGCCGGCTGATGGCTTAATCTCTCCCAGGTGACCGGCATAATTGACGATTTTACCATCCTTCAGGTCCACATCCAGGACTCCCAGGGCCTTGGCATGCTCCCAGGCCTGGACGATAATGGTGTGGTTTACCACCGCGGGGGTTTCCAGCCTGGTGTGGGTGTGGCCCCCGATAATCACGTCGATGCCCGGCACCTTCTGGGCCAGGGCCCGGTCTTCAGGGTAGCCCAGATGGGACAACACCACCATTAGGTCGGCCTTCCTCTTTAATTTCTTCAAGTACTTGGCGACCGCCACTTCCGGGGGAGAGAACTTCAGGCCGGCGACATTGCGGGGATTGGTGGTAATGGCAGTGTCGGGGGTGACCACGCCGATGACGGCTACCCTGATGCCGCCGATAGTCTTGATCACGTAAGGTTTCAGCCGGGCCAGGCCCTGGACGTTAGCCCCCAGAACCGGAAATCTCGCCTCTCTTATCCGTTCCTGCAATACCTTTTGACCGGAATCAAACTCATGGTTGCCCACTACCATGGCGTCAAATCGCATGGCGTTCATCAACTTGATGGACGATTTGCCGCGAAACAGGTTCGCCCAGTTATTCCCCTGGATCATGTCCCCGGCCGCCAGGAGCAGGGTTGGTCTTTCCTTCCTGAGGCGATCCACTGAACCCGCCAGATAAGCCGCGCCCCCCAAAAGTTCGGGAGAACCGAGAGGGCGATAAGGTTCGGCAAAGCCGTGAAAATCATTGACGTACAAGAAGCGCAGGGCAGCTTCCCGCGCCTGGACAGGAGCACCCAAAAAAATGAGCCAAAGGAGGCAGCAGAAGAGGACCGGGCGCAGGTATTTCATTCAGGACCAACCAATTCCTTGATAGTAGATAGACCCGAGGGAGGTTCCACCATCGCGCTGGCAGAATATTGTCCTGAAAGGGGTAAACTTGCAAGAGAAAAAGACAGGTTAGCGGACTTGAGGAATTATTGAAAGGCGGGAGAAAATTTGTTACTCGCGCCATTAGGTGGGCTAATTTCCCTGAACCGGTTATGGCGCTTTTCTATTGAGGCGGGCAGACATCCATGTTATGCAACAGCAAGACCATGCTGCGACCCGGGGCGGTTATGCTGGATAGGTTAAAGACAATCCTGGTGTTTTTCACTATGCTTTCGGTGTCCGCCTGCGTCGCCACCGGGACCAGGCAGATTACCAAATCCGGCACCGTGAACCGGCTGGAGCCGGGCAAGTCCACCAAGGCTGAGGTTACGTCGTTGTTAGGATTCCCTGCCCTCGTCAGCTACGGCCCGAAAGGTGGAGAGACCTGGGATTATTACTACGTGACCGAGTACCCCCAGGCCGCCGATTTCGTCCCCGTGGCGGTGGCCTATGCAAATGCGCTTCAGCAGTCCACCAGGGGATTGACCATCACCTTTGATCGCCAGGGTCTGGTCCAAAACCTGCAGAAGAGGCTGACGACCGGCAAGTCGGAGAATTACCCTTATTAGTTCGGCCTGGAGCCCCCTGCCCTTCCCCTCACGTTGGTTAAAACGATACGACCATCCCCCGGCAAAACAAGATTATTCATATTTCCCCCAATTTAAGTTAAAATTAAAAATATTCAGGACCACTGACGCCCTCTACCAAGCTCACCGGAAGACATATTTGAGCAAGGAAAAGTAATGAGCAAAAGAGGCCCAACCCGGGAAGAATGTTTGCAGCAGGTCCGTGACCTGGAACAGCGTCTGTTCGAGGCGCAGGCGACTATCGCGGACCTGCGCAGCCGCCTGGATGCCGGGCCGCCTTCCGAAGTGGCCACCCCCGAGACTATCCTGGAGAGTATCAGTGACGGCTTCTTCTCCATGGATCAGGATATGGTGGTCACTTACGTCAACAATGCCGCCCTGGCGCTTTGGGGCGGGCGTCCAAGGGAAGAAATCTTAGGCAAAAGGCTGCTGGAGGCTTTCCCTGAAGCCAAGGGTTCGCTCTTCGTGGAGAAGTACGCCGAGGCCCTAAAGGAGAAGAAGTTTATTTCCCTGGAGGCCTTCTTTGAATCGGAACCCTACCGGAACTGGTACGAGGTCCGGATATTTCCTTTCGAAGACGGAATTTCCATCTATTTTCAGGTGACCACGGAACGCAAAAAGCGTGAAGCCGCCTTGCTCCGGGCCAAACAAGACTGGGAGCGCACCTTTGACGCGGTGCCGGACCTGATCACCATCATGGATGCCGACCACCACATGGTACGGGTCAACCGGGCCGTGGCTCGGGCCCTGGGAAAGGAGCCCCAAGAGCTGATCGGCAGGCAATGTTACGAATTCATGCACGCCTCGGGGCAAATTCCCCACGTCTGTCCTCACCAGCAGTTACTGGCAGACGGCCGGGAGCATACCGCCGAACTCCGGGAAATGGGCCGGGATTTTTTGGTGACCACCTCTCCCATCCTCAATGACGACGGCAGCCTTTTCGGCAGCGTCCACATCGCTCGGGACATTACCGAGCAAAAGCAGGCTGAAGAGGCGTTGAGCCGGCTGAATGAGGAACTGGAGCAGCGGGTGCAGGAGCGCACTTTGGAGTTGCGGCAGACGGTGGAGCAATTGCAGGGCGAAGTTGCAGAGCGCCTGGAGGCCGAAGAAGCCTTGAAATCGGAGAGGCAGCGTTTCTATGACGTCCTGGAGATGCTGCCTGCTTATTTAGTATTGCTGACGCCGGATTATCAGGTTCCTTTTGCCAATCGTTTCTTCGTGGAGCGTTTCGGCGAATCTCACGGAATGCGTTGTTTTGAGTATCTTTTCGGGCGCACCGAACCCTGCGAGATTTGCGAAACCTTCAAAGTGCTCCAAACTAAGGCGCCTCACCGCTGGGAATGGACCGGCCCCGACGGCCGTTACTACGATATCTACG
>JAMCQY010000077.1 GCA_023381945.1 Deltaproteobacteria bacterium | reverse complement strand
GCGTCGACGATGATGTCTATTTCAGGAAGCTGGTAAAAATCAGCAAAATCGAGAGTTACAAAAAGATTGAAGCGGTAGGCATAGAGGATGCCGGGAGCTTCCGGGTTTTGGTCGGCAACGCCCACCACCCGCAACGTTTGTGATTTTTTCCGGAGCGGCACCAGGGCCTCCAGAATAGCCATGCCTTGCCGGCCTGCTCCGACAATTGCTATATTATAAGACTGTTTATTAGGCGCCATCATGAACTCCAGGATAACAGCAAAAATACTGCTTCGCGAAACTGCTGCTGCTCAAGAAAATCCCCCTTCTTCTAATTATCTTAAAAGTATACCATATTATCCATGTGTTGACCTTCGGATCAAAAGAAATCCTTCATGCTCCTGCGGATTGCACATATGACATATAGGATGAAGGCGATCGCCGCTGGGATGGTTCAGCGCGAGGTTGGCCTGGAGGTGCGGCGGATTTCGTGGATGAGGGGATTACTCAAGCCAGGCTTGGCAACCCACCCTTTAATGTTCCTGTGAATGTTCTGATCGATCTTCGCCAGCCAATTACTAGATTAGCCAAATGGCAGCGGCAGCCAGCACTGGCGGCCTTTAACCGGCCTTCACTTGAATCTTTCAAAACCAAGCTTGGTTAAGGCTTCCGGGACCAGCGGTTCTTCCAAATGCTTCGCCACGAGAACAGCCAAAGGGAAGGGGTAAAGTTCCCGGCAAAAGACCATGCTCATTTTGCCGGCCTCATTATAAATCGTAATTAGGATGCCGTTGCCGTCGACCACTACCGTGGCAGACCAGCCTTCATAGAGAGGCGGCGCCATCTTTACTCGGGCGATCATGGGGACTATGTCACCAAAAAGATTTTCGACCCAGGGGTGGCGATGGTAGTCATTTTCATCAAATTCGGCTAATTCCAGCATAATTCACCCCGTTTGGACCCTTAATAACCAGCAACGGTCTCCCAACATAGTTTTTAAGCATGAAATAAAGAGATTCAAGCTGTTCCAGGTAGACGCCAATAAGTAGGATCATCTCAGATCCATGGTTTTAAGGGGGTTTAAGGGGTCTGAATCCCGCGAGGATGGCGGAAGCTGGTTTCGGGCGGCAAGGGAGGATACAATGAAGGTAAATGCTTTAATAGGAAGTCCGAGGAAAAGGGAAGGCAATTAATGGCGACGGAAGATTACTTGGTGCGGATCATAACTGCGGACGGCAGTGTTCGAGCCTTGGCCTGCGTGACCACGAATCTGGTCAATGAGGCCTCTCAAAGAAACGGCGCCTTGCCAACCGCGGCCGCGGCGCTGGGGCGAGCCTTGACCGGGGCGGCGCTCCTTTCGGCGCTGCTTAAGTCAGGCCAACGCCTAGCTATCAAATTTGAGGGGAACGGCCCCCTTAAAAAAATCGTGGTGGAAGGCGACAGCAACGGGGCCGTCCGGGGTTATGTGGAGGCGCCCCGAGTGGATTTGCCGCCCAAGGACGGCAAGTTAGATGTGGCCTCGGCGCTGGGGAAAGCTGGCATCCTGACGGTGAGCAAAGACCTGGGGATGGAAAAGCCTTACCAGGGAATAGTGGAGCTACATACCAGCGAAATCGCCTCAGACCTCGCCTATTACCTCGCTAAGTCGGAGCAGGTTCCCTCCGCGGTGGGACTGGGAGTATTCGTCGAACCGGATAATCGCGTTTCCGCCGCAGGCGGCTTTCTGATCCAATCTCTGATCCCCAGTGAAGAATTAATCGCCCGGCTTACTGAACGGATCGAAAAATTGCCGGCCGTTACGGAGCTGCTGCGCCGCGGTAAGACCCCGGAAGAATTGTTGGAACTCATCTTTGCCGATATTCCTTTTACCTCGCTGGAAAAGCACTGGCTTGTCCTGCAGTGTTCCTGTAGCCGGGAAAGGGTGGAAAAGGCGCTTACGATCCTCGGACGGGAAGAATTAGCCGCATTGATGGACACGGTTGAGCCGACCTCGGTGACTTGCGAATTTTGCCGTAAACAATTTGTTTTCAGCCGGGAAGAATTGGCGTGTCTCATGGAGAAAATGTGAACATCCTGGCAGAGGGCGTTATTCTCGGTGCAGCCAGAACGGGGCCTTTCCAACCAGGCACGATGCTGTTTTGCCAATTGGGGCCGGCTCCGCAAGCTCCGGCTTGTTTTTCTGGGCCTACGGGCTTATGATATAGCTAACTGCTGAACTTGAGTTTAGCATTAACTGATTTAACCTGCGGAAGTGCAAGGCTCACTGGTGGGGCCCCCGGACTTCAAATCCGGTGTACCTTCTGAATAAGGGGGTAGGTGGGTTCGATTCCCATGCACTTCCGCCAACGCTTTGCGGACTTGGAGGTCAAAATTTTTGGCCTCCTTTTTCTTTGGTGAGTGGGTCGGTGAGTAGGTGGTGAGTAGGTTCGATCAGGGCACCCTCCAACGCAGGGCAAGTTTTTTAACAGCATTCGCGGGTATCCGGTAAATGTCCAGGAAAGGCTCTGGTGGTTCGAGAACCGGTTTGGAGAAATAAGGAAACAGGTATCGCAGTTGGGCCGGGCCCGAGAGTTTTTGACGCAATATTTGAAAGCAAGGGAAACTCCGAAACATCACGGAGAAGGCTCTGACTTTAATCCTGAGCAGTGAGCGAAGTGATGTTTGGGCGACTCAGGCAATTGTTCGGGAGAGATAACGCATCGTCTAAACCGGTGACCATACCGGAGCGGGTCAGGACCGCAGCGGAGCGGCGATCGGTGCAGAAATACGTCTATCCGCCGGTGGCGGAGGGTATACCGCGTTACTCGGTAGCAGAGATATTGGGGGAACATGAGGAGCTGACAAACTCCGGAAACTCTCGGAGAGCAAGGCTGTATTTGACGAGCGCCATCGGGTGGTGATCGAACGGTATGCGAATTACGTCTATTTGCTGCCGGCCAGCGAAGCGCATCATCATCGGGGCACCGGCGGTTTGCTGCGCCACGGCTTGGAGGTGGCGAAATACGTTTTACAGGAGTCATACGATAGACTTCATGGCATGCAACTATCGCCTCGCGAGCGCAAGGCAGCCCGGGGGCGCTGGTTGTTTGCGACCTTTGTGGCGGGATTGTCGGAGGACTCGGCCTTCCGGTTCGCCGTTCGAGACCAGGGGCCGGGGATCGCGGCGTCTGATCTGCCCCATCTCTTCGAGATCTTCTACCGGGGGCAGCGGGAGGAGGATACCCAGGGCTTCGGACTGGGGCTGGCCACGGTAAAGCGGATCATTGACGGCCATGGCGGCCATATCTGGGTGGAAACGGCCCCCGACCGCGGCAGTACCTCTTTTTCACATTTCCCCATGAGACGAAAAGTCCTGGAGATATAATGGTAGCGGTGGGAGCGTAGCCCAACAACTCAAAGAGTTCTTCCCGGGTGAGACCCCGCAATTTAAAGAGCAGAAAGGGATCGCGGTCAAATTCCTCTGCCAGGAGGTAAAGGACCGCGGCCGTGTGCTTGCATGGGTTGGACCAATCGGGACAGGAGCAATCGGTCTCCAGGTCACGCAGCTTGTCGGGGAAGAGGGACAATTTGGCGCTCTCAAAAATCTCTTCGACGTCTTCCGGCATCTCGCCAGCCACTAGCCTGGCCAGGGAAATGAAGCGGTCCGCCAGGGCCGCAGCGACGCGGAGCCATTGGGCCCGGGACAGGGGCCGGAAACCCACCTTCACCTCGTAAGGATGAGAACGGAAACCCTGCACCGCGGCCCGGACCGCGCCTTTCTCAAGTTCGATATCCATGACCTGGCCCTTGCGGGCATAGGTGCGGCCTCGGCTCAGGCGTTCGCCGATATCAAAGCTTTCCAGCACCTTCAGCTCATCTTAAGCTCCCAGGGCTTCCCGGCGCAGGGCCATCAGGTCTTTCTCAGTCAGCCAGCCTTCCCCAGCGCCCACCACCTGCTCAGCCACTTCCTTTTTGCGCTCGATCATCTCGTCGATCTTCTCCTCCAGGGTGCCCACGCAGAGGAATTTATGCACCTGGACGTCTCTGGTCTGGCCGATGCGGGTCCCGGTTGGCCTGGATGGGGATAAAAAAGCGGCGTTTAAATTCTGTCTGGGAGCCCAGGAGACCGGGGTTAAGAAACTCCATGATGGACCACAGGTCGCCCACATTGTTTTCCACCGGCGTGCCGGTGAGCACCAGGCGGTAGCCTGCCGGCAGGCCCGGGCCGCCCTGGCCTGCTTGGTCTCCGGGTTTTTGATGTTTTGGGCCTCGTCCAGGATCACCCCGGACCAGGCAATCTCTTTGAGGATATCGAAGTCCCGGTGCAATAGAGCGTAACTGGAGATGACCATAGCGTATTTCTTCACCTGCTTGGCCAGTACCTTGCCCCTGGAGCGAGTAACGCCATGATGCACCAACACCGGCAGATCAGGAGTAAAGCGGGCCGCTTCCTTCTGCCAGTTGCCCACCACGGAGGTGGGGCAGACCAGCAGGACCGGCTCCGGGTGATTGGCTTGCCGCTCCCGGGCGATCAAAGCCAGGGTCTGCACGGTCTTTCCCAACCCCATGTCGTCGGCCAGGCAGGCCCCCAGGCCCCACTGCTTCAAAAAGCCGAGCCAGGAATAGCCCCGCACCTGATAGGGCCGCAAAACGCCGTGGAAGTTGTCGGGGACCGGCAGTTCGGCAAACGTGGCCTGCCCTTGCAATTGCGCCAGCATCTCGCCGATCCAGCCGTCGGCCGCCAACCCGGCCAAAGGCAGGTCAGCGGGGGTTTGCCCCCCGCCCAGGGCCATTTGTAAAGCCTCTCGGGCAGTAAGGCCCGCCTCCGCCTTTTTCCGCCAGAAGTCCAGGGCTGCCTGGATTTCCTCGGCATTCAACTGCACCCATTGGCCCCGTAGCTTGACCAGGGGAGCTTTCAGTTTTGACCAGTTCCTGGAGTTCGGCCAGGGAGAGGTCCTCGTCACCCAGGGCCAACTGCCAGTCGAATTGCACGATTTGGCCCAGATTAATCCCGCTGCCCCCGGCCATCTTGGGAGACTTTACCTGGGCCCGGGCCGACAGGCGCATCTTGGCGCCCCGGCCGCTCCACCAGGCGGGCAGCATCACCCCGAAGCCGGCCTGTTCCAGCAGCAGGGCCGTTTGGGTGAGAAAGGCGAAGGCGCCGGGGGTATCCAAAGGGTGGCCGTCAGGCAGGCTGGTCTGCAGGCCGGATTCAATCTCGGGGAAAAAGCGGGCGCTCTGGCCCAGCGACATCAGCAGGTACTCTTTGGCGTGAAACTCACCCGGACGGAGGAGGGCGGCGGTGCGCTTGGGGGGATTCCAGGCCTCCCTGACGGGAACGAGGAGGCTGGCCGTCGTCCGCGGCCTGGAGTAGGTAGCGGACAAACCATGGCTCTTCGCCGGGCGCAGACGGGGCTTCCTCCGCAGGCTCCGCCAGGCGGAAACAAAGGCGAAACGGTGCGGCCGTAGTCAGGGTGATTGGCCGGTGCCAACGCTGGATTTGCTGGTGCAATTGGGCCAAATCGCCTGGGGCCGCCGTCATCAGCCCATCCGGGGTCTGCAAGGCATTCAGCCATTGGTCGTGGAGGCTGTCGAACCCCGAAGACTTCCTGGCGGGGCGGCTACGCCGGATCGGGCCCGGTTCCGGGGCGGCCGGGGGAGGGGCAAACCGCACCAGCCTATCCACCATCGTGCCCAGAAACTCGTCCAGCACTGCTGCGGCAGGGAGCGACGAAGAAGAAGCGGCGTCCGGAGTCAGGGAGCGGCAGGCCCGGGGCATGAGCGCCGCCATTCTGGCGGCTGTACTACCGTCATTTCCGGATAATACCGGTTCCCAACGGGCGTAGCAAGCTCCCCGGATTTCCCGGAGGCCGGGGAGAAACTGCTGCCGAGCCACTATCGACCCGGCCAAGCGGAGAGCCGCGGCCCAAAATCCAAATCCTTTCCGATAATAACGCCGGGAGCCAAAACCTCTTTGCCCATACAGGCGCAGAGCAGTTCAATTTCTGCCGGCGGCGGCAGGACAAGGGTGGATATCTGCCAGGGTGATAAAAAAACCGAAGCCCCAGGTCCCGGGGCCTCGGAAATCAGCGGGCAGGAGGCAACGGGGTGATGCTTATGAGTGGGGAGCCAGACCACAGCGGCCTGGTTATTCAGGCCGTACTGTAAATGGCCGAAGCCGGCCTCCTTGATCGCTTCCAATAATTTTTCTTTGCCGGCGTCGTAAGGCAGCCGCGGAGGTTCGGCGGCCTTCGGCCTGCCTTTGGCCAAGCGACCAGATTGAGGCGCGCTCGTAGGGATTTCTCCCCAAAGTAGAAGGCGGTTTTCCTGAAATCCGGCATGCAGGACAAGCATTTCTGCCAAAGAAAAAAATATTTGGGAATAGGATACAGAGAATGGCAGATAAACAGAATGTGTACCTCCGCTACGCAGCCCTGAGGAGGTTTACTTTTGCGATTCCCTTTCTTGTTTCAAGATCTCCTCGATCTTCTGATGGAGGTCTGGAATCTTATTTTGAACGACATCCCAAACAATTTCGTAGTCAACCCCGAAGTAGTCGTGAATGAGGCGATCTCTCATCCCTGCTATTGAGCGCCAATTTATCTCAGGATATTTTTGCCTTAATTCATTGGGTATTTTCTTCGAGGCCTCACCGATGATCTCGATACTCCGCACAAAAGCCCGCTTTAATGTCTCGCTGCCCATGAACCGGTCTTTGCTTAACCCCCGGCTGTCAGAGATCAGGTACCCGGTTTCATCGAGAATATGGCGCAGATACTCAAGCGGCGAGAGATGCATATTCCACCTCTTTTAAAATATGCGGCCCGATATAAGGACTGAGGGATTCCGCCGTCACCAATTCAATTCTATGCTGAAAAATCTCCTCTAGAAGAAAGGACAATTCCATAAAAGCGTCAAAGGTTTTCTGTCCAGGCTCAAATTCCACCAGCAGATCGATATCGCTGTCAGGATGTTGTTCTCCGCGCACAAAGGAGCCGAACAACCCAACCCTGCTTACCCCGAGGGACTTGAGGCGATCCCGGTTTTGGTGCAGGACCTTCAATACGTCTTGTTTCGTTTTGATGGTAGTTTCCATCAGGTGCTCCTCTTTCGATTCGCTTTTTTGCACTGTTATGATAACACAATTCCCTGAAAATTTTTCCTTTGCGTGCAGAGCACGATTTGCACATATATCTTTCATTAATATCCCTTCATTAATCAAATGCTTGCGACAGCGGCTGGGTTGACCCAAGAGCAGGTTCCCCCACGCAGTAGGGGGGACTTTAATATCAATCAACATTGGTAGACTGGTCGATAGCAGCCATGGCCTCTTCTCATGCAGTTACTACTGGAGATGGAGGCGAGGACCAAAAATTCATACTTGGCGAATATTTCTTGAACCGC
>JAMCQY010000330.1 GCA_023381945.1 Deltaproteobacteria bacterium | reverse complement strand
ATTCGTGCCGCGGATTTGCTCCCCGGAATCCAGACGCATCTGATATTCCAGAACGACATATTGGTCTGGTGCGATAACTGTCATATAGTCCTATCCTCAAAATAATGATATAATTTAAAAGATTTGCCTGGCGGATATATCCGGCCGCCCCCCAAAGAATCTGATTGCCGGGGTGGCGGGCTTTTGCGTCCGCCGGTAAGATTATAACCGAACCAATGGCTTACGGTAACCATCTCACGATAAAATGATTCGCAAGGCCCAAATTCAAGAAGTTCCGGAAATCCGCCGTTTCCTGACGGAGTTTACCCTGGAGGGCGGCATCCTGCCCCGGACCCTGGCCGACCTTTACGCCCAATTGCGGGACTATTTTGTCTACCGCGCAGACCGGGGCCCCATTATCGGAGTGGCCGCCCTGCATGTCTGCTGGGCCGGCCTGGGGGAGATCCGCTCGGTGGCCGTGGCGCCGGCCTACCGCGGCCGGGGTATCGGCGCCCGCCTGGTTAAAACCTGCCTGGAGGAAGCCAAAGTCCTGGGGCTCAGCGAAATTTTCCTCCTCACCCTGGCGCCAGATTTCTTTAAGAATTTCGGTTTTCGCGTGGTCTCCCGGGAAGACCTGCTGCCCATCGTCTGGGCCGACTGCGTCAATTGCGTCAAATTCCCCGACTGCGACGAAATTCCGATGGTCCTCAATTTGGAAGAGGAAATGACCTAAACCCCTCTCGGCGCCCTCTGCGCCTCTGCGGTAAGTAAGTTTTAACCGCAAAGGTGCGGAGGACGCAGAGATAAAACTTGGTTAACATCCTAAACTAATATGCTTGATCTAATCCTCAAAAAAATCTTTGGCAGTAAAAACGAGCGCGAGCTCAAGCGCCTGGCGCCCATGGTGGATGCCATTAACTCCCTGGAACCCGAATATCGGGATTTGTCCGATGCCGCGCTCCGGGCCAAGACCGCAGAGTTCAAGGAGCGCCTGGACCGGGAGGAACCCCTGGACGACCTCCTGCCCGAGGCCTTCGCCGCGGTGCGGGAGGCCTCCACCCGGGTCCTGGGACTGCGGCCCTTTGACGTCCAGCTAATCGGCGGCATCGTTCTGCACCAGGGCAAGATTGCCGAAATGAAGACCGGTGAAGGTAAAACCCTGGTGGCCACCATGCCGGGCTATCTTAACGCGCTCAGCGGCAAAGGCGTTCATATCGTCACGGTCAACGATTATCTGGCCAAACGTGACACTCAATGGATGGGCGCCATTTATAACTTTCTGGACCTGCGGGTCGATACCATCGTCCACGGTCTGGATGATAACCAGCGCCGCTGCGCCTATGCCGCGGATATCACCTACGGCACCAACAATGAATTCGGCTTCGACTACCTGCGGGACAACATGAAGTTCTCCCTGGAGGACTACGTCCAGCGTGAATTCAACTACGCCATCGTCGATGAAGTGGACTCCATCCTGGTCGACGAAGCCCGGACGCCCTTGATCATCTCCGGCCCCGCCGAAGAGTCCACCCAGCTCTACTTCGTCCTGGACCGCGTGGCCCGGCAGCTTAAGCGGGACCGAGATTTCACCGTGGATGAAAAGGCCCGCTCCGTCCTGATTACCGAAGAAGGCGTGGCCCGGGCCGAAAAACTGGTGGGCCTGCCGAACCTTTACGACCCCAAAAATATCGAGGCCCTGCACCACCTCCAGGCCGCCCTCAAGGCCCATAACCTTTTTAAAAGGGACGTGGACTACATCGTCAAGGAAGGCCAGGTCATCATTGTCGACGAATTCACCGGCCGCATCATGCCCGGCCGGCGCTACTCCGACGGTCTGCACCAGGCCCTGGAAGCCAAGGAAGCGGTCAAGGTCGAAAATGAAAACCAGACCCTGGCCACCATCACCTTCCAGAACTATTTCCGCATGTATAAAAAACTGGCGGGCATGACCGGCACCGCTGACACTGAGGCCGAAGAATTCAAGAAGATCTACAAACTGGACGTCATGGTCATCCCCACCCACATGAAGATGATCCGGGAAGACTTTCCCGACGTCATCTATAAGACCGCCGACGAAAAATTCCAGGCCGTGGTAGAGGATATCAGGGACTGCTATGACCGGGGCCAGCCGGTTCTGGTGGGCACCACCTCCATCGAAAAGTCCGAATATCTCAGCAAGATGCTGAAAAGAGAAGGCATCAAGCACGAAGTTCTGAACGCCAAACAACACGAAAAAGAAGCGGAGATCGTGGCCCGGGCCGGGCAAAAAGGCATGGTGACCATTGCCACCAACATGGCCGGCCGCGGCACTGACATCGTCCTGGGCGAAGGCGTGGTGGCCACCGGCGGCCTCCATATCCTGGCCACCGAGCGGCACGAATCCCGCAGGATCGACAACCAGCTCCGGGGCCGCTCCGGCCGCCAGGGCGATCCCGGCTCCTCCCGCTTTTACCTCTCCCTGGAAGATGACCTGCTGAGGATTTTCGGCAGCGACCGGATCAAAGGCCTCATGGGCCGCCTCGGGATGGAGGACGGCCAGCCCATCGAGCACCGCCTGGTGAGCAACGCCATTGAAAGGGCCCAGAAACGAGTGGAGGGCCACAACTTCGACATCCGCAAACACCTCCTGGAATACGACAATGTCATGAACAAGCAGCGGGAGGTGATTTACTCCCAACGCCGGCAGATCCTGGCCGGCGAAGACCTCCAGGAGGACATCCTGGACATGGCCCAGGAACTGGTGGAGGACCTGGCCGAAGAGTATACTGCCAACAAGCTCCCTGAAGAATGGGATCTGGACGGTCTAAGCGCCGCGTTCCAGCGCCAGTTCGGCTTCCGGGTAGCGCTCGCTGATCAGGATGGCGACCTGAAGGAATATCTCGACGAACAGGTGGAGAAGTATTTGTCCGCCAAGGCCGAAGAGATCGGCCCGGAACTTTTCGGCCAGCTCCAGCAGATGATCATGCTCCAGATCGTCGACAATATGTGGAAGGATCATCTCCTCTCCATGGACCACCTGCGAGACGGCATCGGCCTGCGGGGCTACGCCCAGCAGGACCCCTTGCGGGAATACCAGCGGGAAGGCTACGACATGTTCATGGAGCTCATCCACCGCATACAGGCCGAGACCGTGGGCACGATCTTTCATGTTCAGGTCAGGCCCCACCAGGAGATTCCAGAGGAGGCCAAACCGCAGCAGCACCCCATGTTCTTCAGCCACGGCGACAGCGGCCCCGCCCAACCCCAGCAGCGCCAGCAGAAAAAAACCGGCCGCAACGACCCTTGCCCCTGCGGCAGCGGCAAGAAATACAAGAAGTGCTGCGGGAAATAAAAATTGGGGGCAAGTATCTTTTTACTTGCCTCTTTTTATATAAGTATATTAAGTTCTTGCATATTCATATGGAAGCTAATCTCATAAAAACAAAGTGGTTAATTTACACGGTTTTAGTAGGCCTTCTGCCTTTTTTCACTAGATCATTGATTTTTCTATTAGCTAAGAATAATCTGGGGTATGCTTTTTTGTTTAATGAAATTGATTTTGTTTTTTTTGGATTAATTTTGAATATAACCAATATTAATGAACTAGAAGATAAATTCTACAATGAAAAGAAATGGAAAACTTGTGCCATAGGTTTATCGGTAATTTTTATAATTCTTGTTACGGTTATATTTTCACTATCATGTCTTAGCGTCGTCTGGCAAAATTTATTTAATCTCTTTAAAATAAAAATAGCGGCTCTAATTGTAAGTATATTTTCTTTTTTGTTCAGCTTCTCTATTTACTATAAGATATCTAAAGAGGAGCTAGTTTAATATCGTTATGGATATCTCATCCATTATTATAATCTTATCAATTATAATTGGTATAGGTTCTGCAATTTTCTCTATATCAACTATAATAAGGACTCGAAATAAATATTATCAAGATTTCTTATCTAGGAGGGAGAAGACCCAATCTATTTCGACAGATATTAAACACTCAAAGCAAAATATTAATAACGAAAGGGGAGATTAATGAAATCTATAAAATCTTTCATATATTTAGATGAGGTTAAGATGTATTCTGTTTCATCACAGCTTTTTGAAGGTTTAACTGATCATATAATAAATTACAAACTTGATAGAAAATCAGAAGAGGAAGAACAAAAAGGTCCTTTTAGCAGTGGAAGGAAGTTGGCTGACATAATTATAAAAGAAGGTGGCACAAAGGAAATAAAATTCCTCCATGATTATTCATATACCCTATTTGAGGATGAATTAATTAAGGATAATAAAGTGTTACAGATAAATTGTGACAACTTTGAGAATAATATAAATAAAATAAATGAATACAGTTTCATAAAGATAACTGGAAGATGTCATTTACTTGATGTAAATATGGCAATTGAAACACTAGATAATTTTAATAAAATCGGTGAGGCTATAACATATTTGATGACTCAAGATGCCAGAAAGGCCGCTAAAAATGATTTATCCAATAAAGATTTGGGAAATAAGAGAAAATTACAAAACATCAAGAAGTTGGATAATGTTAAGAAATTGGCTCAGGAGATGGGATTTGCTCAAGATCAGGAATCAATTAATAGCCTCATCCTATTGACAAAATATGGATTTAAAGAAGACCACTTTGAGGTTCAAGTTCCTTTTCCTAATTTTGACGAAAGCAAATATATTTTTACTTCTATCTTGAACCGTTCATACTTAAAGGAAAAAGAAGAAGTAATTATTAAAAAATATTCAAGAAGTTCTGAAAAATATTTTACCCTTTTTGGTTTTGCTACTCAATCAAATCTTGGTGAAACTTCTTCAACTACGATAGGATCTTCTTTTAATTATGAAAATATTAAGAAGGCTCTTAAGAATTTGATCTTGAATTTTGGTAATATGGAAAATTTTTTTATTGGAAAGCTGCCGAATGAGGTAATAATCGATCCAATAGCATTATATAGAGAATTATAACCTCGATGAAGAACGACCTGAAGAAGGAACTCAAACCCCTCTACACCGCCTCCACCAAGGAAGCGACCCTGGTGACCGGCTGGCCCCTGAAATACCTGATGTTCAACGGCTTCGGCGACCCCAATACCAACCCAGATTTTCCGGCCGGCATCGAAGCCCTCTACACCGTTTCCTATACCCTCAAATTCCTGCTTAAGAAGGAGCAGGGCCTGGACTGGGTGGTGCCGCCCCTGGAGGGCCTCTGGTGGATGCTGATGGGAGATTTCGATCCTTCCCGCCGGGACGACTGGCGTTGGACCTTGATGATTCCTCAGCCGCAAGAGGTCGACCGGGAACTGCTGGACCAGGCGGTTACCGCAGCCAAAAAGAAAAAGCAGTTGCCGGCCCTGGAGAAGCTGCGCCTGGAATTTTATAACGAAGGCCAGGCCGCCCAGATTCTCCACGTGGGACCTTATCATGAGGAAGCTCTCACCATTACCCGCCTGCACGCCTTCATTACCGCACTAGGCTTGCATATCTGCGGCAAGCACCACGAAATCTATTTAAGCGATCCCCGCCGCACCGCCCCGGAGAAACTCAAGACCATCCTCAGGCAGCCCATCTCCACCGAAGCCGCCTGACGGTAATCAAGGCCGCCGGTCCGGCGGCAATCAGTAGCCAGTAGTCTGTAGTCTGTAGTCTGTAGTCAGTGAGTGGTTTATCCCTAATCACTAATCTAATCCCTAATCCCTGACCCCTAACCCCTGTCCCTTATTTTTTCCTCTGTGTTCCTCCATGTCTCTGTGGTAAAGTTTCCATTGAGGTGAATCATGATCATCCCCGGATTTCGTTTTGCCGCGACTGCCGCCGGCCTCAAGAAAACCGGCGCCCTGGACCTGGCCCTGATATGCGCGGATGAACCCGCCGCCGCGGCCGGGGTCTTTACCACCAACCGGGTCAAGGCGGCCCCGGTCGTACTTTCCCAGAAACGCCTCAGGTCCGGCCGCGCTCAGGCCATCCTGGTGAACGCCGGCAACGCCAACGCCTGCACCGGTCCCGAGGGGCTTGAGGATGCGGAAATTTGTACCCGGTACGTAGCCGACCTGCTTAAGGTGCAGGAGCGCTTGGTGCTGCCTGCCTCTACCGGCGTCATTGGACAACTGCTGCCTCTGGAGAAAATCAAGACGGCCCTGCCTTATCTGGCCTCCCGCCTGAACCCGCAAGGTTTCCCGGAAGCGGCCGAGGCCATCATGACCACCGACACCCGGCCCAAGACCGCGCTGCTGCGGGAGGTGATCGACGGCAAGCCGGTGACCCTGGCAGGTATGGCCAAGGGTGCGGGCATGATCCACCCGGATATGGCCACGCTCCTGGTCTTCATCTTCACCGATGCCGCGGCCACGCCCAAGGTGCTGAAAACCCTGCTGCGCCGGGCCCTGCCGGTGAGCTTCAACCGCATCACCGTGGACGGCGACACCTCCACCAACGACACCATCCTGCTGCTGGCCGGCGGCCGGGCCGGTAACCCGTTGATCAAGGACGATGGCCCGGCCATGGCGGCTCTGGGAGAGATGCTCAACCAGGTTATGGGCGATCTGGCATCCCAGGTGGTGGCCGACGGTGAGGGCGCTAAACATCTGTTCCGGGTGGAGGTGCAAGGCGCGGCCTCTGCGGCAGAAGCCCGCAAGGCCGCCTGCACCGTGGCGCTTTCGCCCCTGGTGAAGACCGCCATGGCCGGCGAAGACGTCAACTGGGGCCGCATCATGGCTGCCCTGGGACGCTCCGGGGCCCGCTTCGACCCCGAACAGGTGGAGATTGCCTACGGCGACGTCCTGGTGGCCTCGAAGGGTCGGGGCCTCGGCTTTGAGGCCGAAGCCCGGGCTAAGCAGGTGATCCAGGCCGGGGCCTTCAGTCTCACCATCGATTTGAATAACGGCGAATTCAGCGATTACTATGAAACCTGCGACTATACCGAGGACTATATTCGCATCAACGCCAGCTATCGGAGTTAATTAGAGAATTGTCATGGCCCGGCTGATCAAGACCTGTCTCTGTTTTCTGATCATCGCTTTGCTTGCTTCATTTTACCCTGCGGCTTCCCAAGCAGACGGAAATCATGACAAAGTTATTTGGATTGACCAAGTAAATGAGGTGGGAGCAGCTTATGACGATGGGAAAAAGCTGCTGGCTTTTCCCGTACTGTCCGGTGATGATGAGACCCCGACGCCTCCAGGGACTTATGTCATCAAGAGAAAGGATAGAAACTATTATTCGCGTAAATATAAGCAGCCGATGCCTTATGCCTTGTTTTTCGACTTAAGAGGCATGCGGGCCATTCACGAAGGGGACTTGCCTGAGCCTGGGGAATGGAAA
Organism: Deltaproteobacteria bacterium; assembly: GCA_023381945.1. The sequence goes on along the minus strand of JAMCQY010000330.1, from coordinate 155 downwards.
GAATGGGCGACACACGGTTGTATCCACGTTGCAGAACCTTACATGAAACAGTTGTTCGATTGGGCGGAGGAAGGGAAGACAGTAGTGGTAATACACGGACAGCGAACGTATGAAGAACCCAAGCACAGCCGAAGAGAGGAGAAACAGTACCAGGA
>JAMCQY010000273.1 GCA_023381945.1 Deltaproteobacteria bacterium | reverse complement strand
TTGTGGATGATGATCGAGATATCGGCCAAATGCTCTCTACCCTGATGAAAAAGAGCGGAATAGCCAGCAGGGTGGCTTATGACGGCGAGACGGCCTTGCAGATGCTTCCCCTGAGTACGCCTGACTTAATGCTGGTAGATGTCAACATGCCCGGCCTCGATGGCATGGAGGTTTTAAAAAGGGTAAAGGAAACCGATCCCGATCTGCCGGTTGTCATGATCACCGCTTTTGCCGAGATCCCGGCATCGGTGGCGGCCATGAAAGCCGGGGCCTTTGATTACCTGCCCAAGCCTTTCGATCACTCCGAAGTGCTCCGGGTGGTGCGCGCCGCCTTGGCCGAGCGCCAGCGCCGGCGGACCAGTGCCGCAGAAATCCCGGCGGATAATTGCCTTCGAGTCATGATGGGCCCCAGTGACGCAGTAACCCGCATCATCCGCGAGGTGAACCGGGTGGCCCAATCGGACTTCAGCGTTATAATTCAGGGGGAAACCGGGGCCGGCAAAGAGCTGGTGGCCCGGGCCGTCCACCAATTGGGCCGCCGAGCCTCTGCCCCCTTTATCCCCCTGGATTGCGGGGCCATTCCCGAAACCCTCATCGAAAGCGAGCTTTTCGGCTACCAGAAGGGCGCCTTCACCGGTGCCACGTCGGCTAAGATGGGGAAATTCGAGGCAGCTCAAAGCGGCACCTTATTCCTGGACGAAATTGCCAATCTGCCGCGATCTTCTCAAACGAGGCTGCTGCGCGTCATTCAGGAGAAGGCGGTCCTGCGCCTGGGAGCCACCCGGCCCGTCGAGATCGACGTCCGCCTGCTGACCGCCAGCAACCAAAAGCTCCTGGGATTGGTGGAGTCGGGGCAGATGCGGGAGGATCTCTATTTCCGGCTGAATGAATTCACTATCAACATTCCGCCCCTCAGGGAACGCAAAGACGATATTCCCTATCTGGCCAAGCGTTTCCTGGACATCACCAACCAGGAGCTGCAAAAAAACGTCCGGGGTTTTTCCGAAAACTGCCTGGAGGCCTTATTAGCCTACAATTGGCCTGGAAACGTGCGCCAGCTCCGGGCCGTTATTCGCCGGGCCGTGCTGCTGGCCGACGTCCTGGTTACCGAAGAGCACCTGGATATCAAGCGGGCCCCGGTGCCGGGCCTGGCTTTCACCCCCCGGGTCGACGGGACTCCCTGGCGGGAACTCTCCCTGAAGGAAATAGTGCATCGCAGCGTGATCACCGTAGAGCGGGAAGTCCTGACCCAGGTCCTGAAATATACCGGCGGCAACAAGGCCAAGGCGGCCCGTCTATTGCAGATAGATTATAAAACCATGCACCACAAACTGAAACAGTTTCAGCATTAGGGGAACGGAGGCCATTATGAGCAGGAAATCTGAGGAAGGGCCAAATTTCGGGGGAGTCTTCAAAGGCCTGGCCGATCTCATCGAAAAATTGGGCGACCTGGCTGAAAAGGGGGAACAGCTCAAGAAGAGCGGTGAATTTCACCAAAGAGACTGGAAAGGGGTCTATGGCTTCTCCGTCAAGATGGGCCTGGGAGATAAAGGGGACCAGGAAATAAAGGTGGAGCCATTTGGCAACGTCCGCCAAGACGAGCGCTCCGGGGAAACTGTAGTCCAGGAAATCAGAGAACCCGTGGTGGACGTGTTTGAGGAAAAAGATTACACCCTGGTGGTGGCCGAAATGCCGGGCATCAGGACCAAGGATGTGAAGTTGGAAGTCAAGGACGATTTGCTTACCATCTATGCCGAGAAGAAGGATAAAAAATATCGCAAGGAGATTCTTCTACCACGGGCATATCCCCGAGAAAAGATGCAGATGTCCTGCAATAACGGCATTCTGGAGATCAAGTGCATTCTTTAGGCACGGTTGGGGAAATTGATGGCTAAATCGGAAGATGCGACGCTTAAACTGAAAGTGACCGAAGCCCTGGGGAAAGACGTGGGCCGGGGCTATGCCCGCATGGGGCCGGAAGACCTGGAGAAGCTCCAATTGGCCATCGGCGACATCGTCGAGGTCGCCGGCAAGCGCAAAACTGTGGCTAAGGCTATGCCGGCTTATAAGGAACTACGCGGCCGTTCCCGGGTGCAACTAGACGGCATCAGCCGGGAAAATACCGGCGCCGGGATTGATGATTTTGTCCAGATCCGCAAGGTCGCTTGCCAGCCGGCCGAGAGAGTGGTTCTCACTCCCATCACCATCACCCCGGGCGAACGGGATCTGCAGTACATCGGCAGCCTCCTCGACGGACTGCCGGTCCTGGAACGGGATCGCATCCGGGCCACCCTGTTCGGCAGCCGTACCGCCGACTTTAAGGTAGAAGCCCTGACCCCCCGGGGTCCGGTCCTGATCAACCCCACCACCATCCTGGTAATCGGCAAAGGAGGGGCAGCCCCGGCGGAGGGCCGCCGGGCGGCGGTGTCCTATGAGGACGTGGGTGGGCTAAAACCGCAATTACAGCGCATCCGGGAAATGATCGAACTGCCGCTGCGCTACCCTGAACTCTTCGAACGCCTGGGGATCGATGCCCCCAAGGGCGTCTTGCTCCATGGCCCTCCAGGCTGCGGTAAGACTCTGATTGCCCGAACCATTGCCCAGGAGACCGAGGCCAATTTCTTTTCAGTGAGCGGGCCGGAAGTAGTCCACAAGTTCTATGGTGAATCCGAGGCTCATCTGCGCAAGATCTTCGAAGAGGCGGCCCGGAAAGGCCCCAGCATCATCTTCCTGGACGAAATCGATGCCATCGCGCCCCAACGGGAAAAGGTCGTGGGGGACGTGGAAAAACGCGTGGTAGCCCAACTTCTGGCCTTGATGGACGGCCTTAACAAACGCCAGAATGTCATTGTCATCGGCGCCACCAACATCCCCAACGCCCTCGACCCGGCCCTGCGGCGGCCCGGCCGGTTTGACCGGGAAATCGCCATCCCCATTCCCGACCGCCACGGACGTCTGGAGATCCTGGAGATCCATAGCCGAGGCATGCCTTTGGCGGAGGACGTGGAGATGGGGCATGTGGCGGAGATCACCCATGGGTTCGTTGGGGCCGATCTGGAGGCCTTATGCCGGGAAGCAGCCATGATCTGCCTGCGACGCCTGATGCCCGATATCGATTTGGCCCTCGCCGCGGTCCCTTATGAACAACTGGCCCGGTTGGAAGTCCATATGGACGACTTCACGGCGGCGCTCCGGGAGGTGGAGGCCTCGGCCATCCGGGAGGTCTTTGTCGAAGTCCCGGATGTACGCTGGGAGGACGTAGGGGGGCTTAAAACCGTGAAGGAGCGCCTCAAAGAGGCGGTGGAGTGGCCGTTGAAATTTGCCCCTCTCTTCAAAAAGGCAGGCATCAAGCCTCCTAAAGGCCTGCTGCTAACCGGACCTCCGGGCTGCGGCAAGACTCTGTTGGCCAAGGCTGTCGCCAATGAGAGCGGGGTGAATTTCATCTCGATCAAGGGGCCGGCTTTGATGTCCAAATATGTGGGTGAATCGGAGCGGGGCGTAAGGGAAATGTTCCGTACCGCGCGTCAGGCGGCCCCCTGCATCATTTTCCTGGATGAAACCGAGGCTTTGCTGCCAGCCCGGGGAGCCGGGGGGAGCGATTCGCATGTCTCAGAACGGGTCTTGAGCCAGTTTCTGGCGGAACTGGACGGCATCGAGGAATTGAAGGGGGTGCTGGTGCTGGGAGCCACCAACCGCCTGGACTTGATGGACGCCGCGGTGCTGCGGCCGGGGCGCTTTGACGAAATTGTCGAAATTCCCCTGGCCGATGAGGCAGACCGCCGGGAGATATTTGCAGTCCACCTGCGGGGCAAACCTCTGGCCAAGGGGATTACCGCCAAGGATCTGGCTGCCCGCACCGAAGGCTTGAGCGGCGCCGAAATCGAATCCGTTTGCAGTAAGGCGGCCCTCGCGGCAGTGCGGCGGGCGGTGGCGGCGGAAATCGCCAAGGAGGGCTCAGGAGAGAAAAATCTCTGTATCCGGCCGGAAGATGTCGAAGAAGCCCTGGAAGAAATGTTGGGAGGACAAAGTATCAGTGGAGGGCGGTAACCGTTGATGCTCTCATGTTTTTCTGACCGGCAGAGGTTAATGAGCCTTGGGCTCAGGCTTTCACCCCTGAGCACGGCTTCCAGGTCTAGTGATTTTTAGGATTTAGGATATGGGAGAAGGACTCTATCTCTTCTGCCTGGCCCGGTTAAGCCGATTACCTGCCCTACCGCTTAAGGGCCTCGGTCTGGATGGCCGCAGCCCGCTGCAGGTAACCGATTTCCAGGATCTGGCCGCGGTCTGGGCACCAGTGCCTCTCCAGGATTTTTGCGGGCCGGAGGCGACAGAACGCTTGGAAGATCTTACCTGGATCGGCCCTCGGGTCATCCGCCATCAGGAGGTGGTAGCCGGAGTGATGCGGTACTCTCCAGTGCTGCCGGCCCGCTTCGGCACCATTTTTTTGTCCGCCGCGAACCTGCAAAAGGTCTTACGCCAGCGTTATAAAACCATCGCCACCTGTCTGGAGCGCCTGAGCGACCGGGAAGAATGGGCGGTGAAAGGGCTGCTTGACCGGGCGGCGGCCAAAGATCGGCTCTTCTGCCTCAAACTGGCTCAGAAGAAGGCCGACCTGGAGGGCTTATCGCCGGGGAAGCGATATCTTGAGGAGCAGGCCCTGCGGGTTGCCTGCGACCGGGAACTGCCGCGCTGGCTTAAAGTGGTCCGCCTCGATCTTTGGGAGGACCTGGGATGTCTGGCCGCCGAGAGCCGGGAACGACGGCTACTCTCCCGGGAGGCCGGCGGCCGTACCAGGGATATGGTCTTTAATTGGGCCTTTCTGTTGCCTGCTGGAGCGGTAGCCGCCTTCCGGGAGTATATCCAGGCGGCCAATGACAGATATGCCAACTACGGCCTCTGGTTGGAATGCACCGGTCCCTGGCCGCCATATAGTTTTTGTCCTGCCCTGGAACCGGAGTCTGTGGCATGAGCTTGCTGTTCTATTGCATCTATCGCCATCCGGGACCGAGAATTGCGGGATTGCTGGGGGTTGGCAGGCAGCCGGTACATCAGATATCGCATCGGTCCCTGGCCGCCGCGGTCTCCCGCATCGATTCTAGCGAATTAGCCCCGGACCTTAACCGGGTCCGGGCTTATGAACGGGTGGTCAACTCCTGCAACCGCCGGGGTACGGTTATCCCGCTACGCTATGGCTGTGTCGCGGCACACGAAAACATGGTCATTGAGCTGTTGGACGAAAATGAGCCTCATTATGAGTCCCTGCTTCAGGAACTGGATGGTTGTGTGGAGTTGGGATTGCGGGTTCTGCTGCCTGCGGCTAACCCCGGCGCTTCGGCTGGATCCAGAGAGATTGCCGGGCCGCCTTCCGCTGCATCTCCAGCGCCTCCGCAACGCCTCGGTTTGGCCTACCTCACGGCCCGCAAGGCCCATTATGCCCATCAGGATCGCTGGACCGAAGAGTACCGGCAGATCTCGGAACGCTGCCTGGCCCGGTTTGCCGGTTTATTTGTCAAACACCGGATGGAAGCGCCATCGCCCCGCCTCCCCTTGCTTTCTCTCTATTTCTTGACACCCTGCCGGGCTGTGGAAACTTTTCGCCGGGCCTTCCGGCAGCTTACCGAGACCGAGTCAGCCCGGCTGCTGCTCTCCGGGCCCTGGCCGCCTTATAATTTTGTGGTCAGCCGCTCCGGTCTGATTTAGTTCACCCAAATTGGCAGGAGCGCCTGTGAGTGAGAATCTACCGTCAGCCGAGAGTGGCCCGGAGCTGCAACGCTACCGGATGCTTTATGAAATGCTGCTGGAGGCCATTCCTTCCTCGGTGCTGCTCATCGATCGGGATCTCCGCATCGTCTCGGTAAATCGCAATTTTCTCGAAAAAAACCGCCGCTCTCTGGTAGAAACCATCGATCGCCGTTTGGATCAGGTCTTCCCGGCCATTATTATCGACCAGATGGACTTTCCGGGACGCATCCGCCAAGTGTTCGAACATGGCCAGCCGACCCGAGGCGAGAGAATTACCTATCGTGCTCCGGGTATCCCCATGCGCATCTATTATTACAGCATCTTACCCTTTTCCTGGGAGGGGGCGGTGGAGCTGGCCATGCTGCTCATGGAGGACGTTACCGAACAGGTGCGCCTGAGTGAGGAGGTGCGCCGGGTGGAACGCCACCTGGCTTCGGTGGTGGAAAGCGCTCAGGATATTGTCCTGTCCACGGATATCCAGGGTGAAATTTTGACCTGGAACACCGCGGCCGAGCAGCTCTCGGGCTTCTCCCTCCATGAGGTCAAAGGGCAAAACTTTTTCGACTTCTGCCCCGGCGACGACCAGAAAAACATGGGATTGGTTTTTGAGAACCTTCAGGCAGGGAAAGAGGCGCAAATAGTGGAGCTAGACCTAAAGACCAGGAACGGCGGGAGAATTCCGGTCGCCTGGATCTTTTCTCCCATGAAGGACCATCATTCTGAGACTGCCGGGGTGGTGGCGGTGGGCCGGGACCTGACGGAGCGCCGCAAATTCCAGGCGCAACTGCTCCAATCTCAAAAGCTTGCAGCCCTGGGGGTGATGGCTGGCGGTATCGCCCACGAAATTCGCAATCCCCTGGCGGTCTGCTCCTCAGCGGCCCAGTTCATCATGGAAGATGATACCTCTCCCGAGTTTCGCCAGGAATGCGCCCAAAAGATTCACACCGGCATCCAACGGGCCTCCATGATCATTGAAAATCTGCTGCGTTTCGCCCGTCCTTCGGTAAAGACCGACCTCAAGGAAATCGACTTGAATTTTCTCTTGGGAGAGACCATCTCCCTGATCACCAACCAAGCCTTGATTCAAAAGATTGAGCTGCGCTCGCAATTGCCGGACCGCCCCATCCTGATCAACGGCATGGAAGGATTGCTGCAGCAAGCCTTCATGAACTTGCTACTCAACGCTATCAAGGCCATGCCGGACGGGGGCGTACTGAAAATAACTTTGGGCTGGACCAACGCCGAAGCCTTGATCAGCATCAGTGACACCGGCCACGGCATTGCCGCCAGTGATTTGGATAACATTTTCGACCCCTTTTACACCACGGCCCCGGCAGGCCAGGGGTCGGGATTAGGCCTCTCCATCTGTTATTCCATCATCAAGCAGCACTTCGGCACTATCACGGTGGACAGCAAGGAAAACAAAGGCAGCACCTTCTTCGTCAAACTTCCCATCTTATGAGGAGAACAGCAAGACGGGCGAGGGCAGCGAACAGATCCTTATCGTAGATGATGAGCCGGATATGTGCTGGGCCCTGGAAAAATTATTGTGCAGCCGGGGCTTTGTCACCCAAAAGGCGCTGAGCGCCCAGGAGGCTCTGCATCTCATGGCGCAGCACCATTTCGGCCGCGCCTTCCTGGACGCCAAACTGCCGGATATGGACGGCCTGGAACTGGCCCGGCGCTTGCTGACGATTGCCACCGAGATCCACATCATGATGG
>JAMCQY010000041.1 GCA_023381945.1 Deltaproteobacteria bacterium | reverse complement strand
GGCCAAGGAAGCGGGTTTTAAGATCATGAATATGGTGGAAAACCAAATTCTGCCCCGGCAGATCGCCACCCTGGAGGCCTTCCAAAACGCCATGGCGGTGGATATGGCCCTGGGGTGCTCCACCAACACCGTGCTCCACGTTCCGGCCATCGCCCGGGAGGCCGGCATCGACCTGTCCCTGGACCTGTTCAATAAAATCTCCAGCCGCACCCCCCACCTCTGCTCCATGAGCCCCGGCGGCCCGCATCACATGGAGGATCTGGATCTGGCCGGTGGGGTGCCGGCGGTGATGAAAACCTTGCTGGAGGCCGGACTGGTTTCGGGAGAGCCTATGAGCGTCACCGGGCAGACCATAGCTGACAACCTGGCCGGCATCAAGGTGCTTGACCCAGAGGTTATCCGGCCTTTGAGCAACCCTTATCATGCTCAGGGAGGCATCGCCGTCCTCAAGGGCAACCTGGCCCCTGAGGGCGGGGTGGTAAAGCAGTCGGCGGTGGATGAAAAGATGCTGGTAAACGAAGGTTCCGCGCGGGTCTTCGATGCCGAAGAAGAGGCCACCCGGGCCATTCTGGACGGCAAGATCAAGCCCGGCGACATTGTGGTCATCCGCTACGAAGGCCCCAAGGGCGGCCCTGGCATGCGGGAGATGCTCACCCCCACCTCGGCCATCGCCGGCATGGGTCTGGATACGCAGGTGGCCCTGTTGACCGACGGCCGCTTCAGCGGCGGGACCCGGGGCGCGGCCATCGGCCACATCTCCCCGGAGGCCGCCGAAGGCGGCCCCATCGCCTTGGTGCAGGAAGGCGATCGCATTAAGATCGACATTCCGGCCAAAACCCTGACCCTGCTGGTGGATGATTCGGACCTGGAAAAGCGCAGGAAAGCCTGGCGGCCACCCGAACCGAAAATCAAACATGGTTACGCCGGCCGCTACAGCCGCATGGTGTCCTCCGGCAGCCAGGGCGCGGTGTGTAAATAAACAGGGGCGGGATTGAAACCCGCCCCTACATAAAATTTTTTTAATCACTAAATTTTGCTTGTCAACCGAACCTTGAAAAAGCCTTTCCATCCGGGTCACTTTTCTACAGCTCCCCGGGCCACCTACGGCCTCATGGCTGATAAAAGGGGAGCAACCGCGATTGTTGTCGAAGCAGTTGTTTATAACTAGATAGCCAAAATTAGCTACTTAACCGGTTTATCGACCAAATGCCGGACCCTTATTAAGGCTATTAAAAATTCTTTATTCTTTTAGGAGAAAATGACCATGCAGGTGAAGATCGATCGGGAAACCTTGTTGAAGGGAGTGGGCCGGACCCTGGGAGTGGTAGACCGCCGGGGCACCATGCCTATTTTGGGCAATTTTCTCCTGCAGACCGACGGGAACCGGGTGCTCATCTCCGCCACGGACCTGGAAGTGAGCTTTCGCGGGTTCTATCCGGCCGAGGTCCTGGAGGAAGGCGCCGTCACTGTCCAGGCTCATTATTTATTCAACCTGATCAAGGAACTTCCCGGGGCCGCGGTTGATCTTACCGGCACCGATAAGGCCGGCTTAAAGATCCGGGCCGGTGAGTCACGCTACCAATTGAACGGCCTGCCGGCGGATCAGTTTCCGCCGGTGCCGGAGATTACCGACCAGAATCTGGTGGAAACCGAGAGCCGCATGGTCAAGGAGATGATCGAAAAGACCATCTTCTCCGTCTCCGCGGATGACCTGCAATACCATCTTTCCAGCATCTTCTGGGAGCGGGTGGAGACCGAGCAGGGCTTTCTGCTGCGCCTTATCTCCACCGACGGCCACCGCCTCACCCTGATCGAGCGGCCCCTGCCCGGCAGCGAGCAGGTTCCCATGGAGAAGGGCCTCCTCATTCCTCGTAAGGGCATGGCGGAAGTTATCCGCTTTCTGGCGGAGGAAGAGAAAGTTTCCCTGGGTTTGGGCGCCCAGAGCCTGGCGCTGCGGGCTGAGGACCGCTACCTCTTCATCCGGCTGCTCCAGGATAAAAAATTCCCGGAGTACCGCCGCATCATTCCCGAGACCTTCGCTTATCGCATCGCCATCAACCGCCGGGAATTGCACGAGGCCATCAAGCGCATCTCGCTTTTGTCCACCGAGCGCTTTAAAGGGGTGATCTTGAAGCTTCTGGCCGACCGGGTGGAAGTTACTTTCACCAACCCGGAAGTGGGAGAGGGCTTTGAGCAGGTGCCTGCCTTTCTGGAAGCGGGGGACGCCTCCGGCCTGCCCATCGAAGTGGGCTTCAACGCCCGTTATTTCCTGGAACCCTTGGATGCCATGGAAAGTGAAAATGCCATCCTGGAACTGAATGACAAGGACCGCCCCTGCCGCCTGGTGGACCAGGGCGATCCGCACTATTTCAGCATCATTATGCCCATGAGTTTATAAGGTAGGGCGGGCGTCCCCGCCCGCCTACCATATCAGGGTGGGCACAGCCCACCAATTCCTTTGAGGATTATATGGAAGAGAATAGAACCCTCAGGCGTTATGGCGAAAGGGTCGGCTATAGCGACGCGGAAATGGCCGAGATTAAAGAAGGCGATCCCCGCCTCCGGCAGATCGAGCGCCTGTCCCGAGCCGCGGCCCGCTACAGCCTAGTGGCCGAAGTAGTTCAGGCCCGCCATTGCAACTCCGGCTATAAAGTGGGCGATAGATTCGTCCTGGACGTGGACGGCAACTTCATTGCCAAGCTCTGCCCCAGCCGGCTATGCGTCTATTTGCTCTCCCAACTTACGATACCGGTGGCCCTGATCAACGAACGCCTCAGCGAGGACTTGGACCCCAACCAGTTTCATTTTATGCACCAGGTGCACTGCCCTGATGCGGGGGTGGAATGTGCCGGGTATGGCAAAGTGGTGGTGGAAGTTAAGGCAGTGACGCCGAGAATAAAAGTAACGACGTAATTGCTATATGGAGAATTAAGTTGAACATAGCAATTAGATTAGAAGAAGAAAAAGATTATCGAAATGTGGAATACTGACAAGGGAAGCATTTTGGAATGTCTACAGGCCGGGATGCGATGAACATCTGCTTGTCCGTAAAATAAGGAAGGTTCCTGCATTTGTGAAAGAATTGATTTGCACAAAAATATAGCCAATTGATAAAAGAGGCGTTTCCTGATATAAATATAATTATGGGGACGCACCAGCCGTTCGCCCGGGACCGGTTCCGGAAAGGCGTCAAAGAGCTTCTTTGTCAAACCCTCTCACCCCCGCAAACCATGAACGATTTGATCAAAGGGACCATCAAAGTTCCGGATTAATCAATAAATGAGAATATCGAAAATATTCAAAGAAATTAAAGAAATATCAAATAAAAACGAAGAAACAAATAAATATAAAGAATTATATAAATTATCGTTAGAAGTTTTAGAACAAGACCAAAAAAGATTTACGAGAATTGATGAGAAAGCATCAAAATATTTATCAGTATTTACAATATTGATAGGGGCATATGGGTTTTTTGGAAAATGGATTTTAGATAAGATAACCTCGCCATATTCGACAATAGAAATAATTATAATAATATTATATATAATGATATTTTCAATGTTATATGCTTCATGGTTTATTGTTTTTAGAATTTTATATACGATGGATAGAGATATAACAGCTTTTAATATGAAAATGATAAAATTTTTTGGTGACAATAAATTAAAGGATATCTATTATAAATTATCAGAAAACAATAGAAAGGCTTTCGAGAAAAATATTGAAATAACAAAGAAAAAGTCAAAATTATTAAAAATTGGTCACATTTTAATCAATATTACAGTTGGTGTTGTTTTAATTTTTACAATAATTTTTGGTTATTATGTTTATAAACATAAATTGATTAATCAAAAACGTTTTGAAAGGAGATTGGTAATGGCTCAAAAAGATGATACTACTTCGCAACAAGGAAATGAAGGCACGACTTCAAGCGGACAAAATATTGAAGTTGACCCCCCTGGAAATATTACTGTTCAAGAATCCTTTGACCCAACAAAGGCCGGTGGAATTCTAAAAATTGTTGATAATATAAACCAAAAAAAGAAATAATATTTAACTCTAAAAGAGAATAAATCATTAATTTGATGTTTTAAGGGAGTACCAACTTGTCGGACACCAATCTTGCCCCCGACACCGCGGTGAATGAGTATGGCGCCGAGAAGATCCAGGTCCTCAAGGGCCTGGAGCCCGTGCGGGAGCGCCCGGCCATGTACATCGGCAATACCGGGGTGGAGGGTTTGCACCACCTGGTCTACGAGGTGGTGGACAACTCCATCGACGAAGCCATGGCCGGCTACTGCGATGACATCAAGGTCACCGTCCATTCGGACCAAAGCGTCACGGTGGTGGACAACGGCCGGGGCATCCCCGTAGACCTGCATCCCACTGAGAAGCTGCCCGCAGTGGAGGTGGTCATGACCCGCCTGCACGCCGGCGGCAAGTTTGATTCCGGGGCCTACAAGGTCTCCGGCGGCCTCCACGGGGTCGGCGTTTCCGTGGTCAACGCCCTTTCGGAATATCTGGAGGTGGAGATCCGCCGGGACGGCCAGGTCTACAACCAGCGTTACGAACGGGGCAAGACGGTGGCGGAGTTGGCCAATACCGGCCGGACGAAGCGCCGGGGCACCAAGGTGACCTTCAAGCCGGATTCGGAGATCTTTCCCGAGACCACTTTCAGTTATGACACCCTGGCCCAGCGCCTGCGGGAACTCTCCTTCCTCAATGCCGGGGTGCGCATTTCCCTGGAAGACGAACTTTCCGGGCGCAAAAACGAATTTCATTACGAAGGCGGCATCGTCTCCTTTGTCGAATATTTGAACCGGAATAAGACCCCGATTAACCCGGACCCGATTTTTCTGACCGGCGGCAAGAACGGTTACCAGATGGAGATCGCCTTCCAGTACAACGAAACTTACAATGAGCAGCTCTTCACCTTCGCCAACAACATCAACACCCGGGAAGGCGGCTCGCACCTGAGCGGTTTCAAGGCCGGCCTCACCCGGGCCATCAACCAATACATTGTGGTGAGCGATCTCCCCAAAAATCTGAAGAACACGCACCTGACCGGCGACGACGTCCGGGAGGGCCTGGTTGCGGTGATCAGCGTCAAGCTGCCGCATCCGCAGTTCGAAGGCCAGACCAAGACCAAGCTGGGCAACAGCGAAGTCAAGGGCCTGGTGGAAAACCTCTTGTATGAGCACTTGTTGACCTACCTGGGAGAAAATCCCCGGGTGGCCCGGGATATCCTGGCCAAGCTGCTGGACGCGGCCCGGGCCCGGGAAGCGGCCCGGCGGGCCCGGGACCTGGTGCGCAAGAAAGGTGCCATGGGCGACATGACCCTGCCCGGAAAGCTCGCCGACTGCCAGGAGCGCGATGCCTCCCGCCGGGAGATTTACCTGGTGGAGGGCGACTCGGCCGGCGGTTCCGCCAAACAGGCCCGGGACCGGCGCTTCCAGGCGATCCTTCCCCTCAAGGGCAAGATTATCAATGTGGAAAAGGCCCGCTTCGAGAAGATGTTGGAGAACTCCGAGATCCGCACCCTGATCTCCTCCCTGGGCTCCGACCTCTCCCAGGAAGAACTGAACATGGAGTCCCTGCGTTACCACAAGGTCATCATCATGACTGACGCCGACGTGGACGGGGCTCATATCCGCACCTTACTGTTGACCTTCTTTTACCGCCAGCTCATGCCCCTGGTGGAGGGCGGCTACCTCTACATCGCCCAGCCGCCCCTGTACCGCCTCACCCGGGGCTCGGAGAAGACATACCTGAAAGACGATGCCGAGTTCAAGAAGTACTTGCTGCAAAGAGGCATGGAGAAGAAGCGTCTGCGCCTGGGCGCCGGCCGCACCCTGGAAGGCGGCCCGCTCTTTGAGGCCCTGGAGAAGGTCATCGCCTATCAGGAATATTTGAGCCGTTTCGAAAAACGGGGCCTGGCCCGCAAGGTTATGCAACTACTTCTGGATAATGAGCTGGTCTCCAAAGAGAGCCTGCGTCAGGAGGAGCAGTTGCAGGAATTGGCGGCAATTTTTGAAGCCACCGGCAAGCTCAACGTCCGCCTGGAGCCTGATGAGGAGCATCACGCCTTTGCCCTCATCATCACCCCGCAGGTCCGGGATGCCGCCGACATGCGGGTGGACTGGGATTTGCTGGGCGGCAGCGACTTCCAGGCCCTGGTGCGTCTCAGCCAGTCCATTCAGGATTTCAAGACCCCGCCCCACCTCCTGGAAGCCAAAGACCGCACCTGGGAGTTCCTTTCCCTGGAAGAAATGATCGCCTTTATCCTGGAGGAGGGTCAGAAGGGCATCAATATTCAGCGGTTCAAAGGTCTGGGAGAAATGAACCCGGAGCAGCTCTGGGAGACCACCATGGACCCGGAAACCCGCACCCTCCTAAAGGTCAATGTCGAAGACGCGGTGGCCGCAGATGAAATCTTTACCATTCTGATGGGCGATAAAGTTGAACCGCGCCGCGAATTTATTCAGAATAATGTCCTTGAATTACAGGAGCTGGATATTTAAGTTGTTCCCAGGGCCTCAGTGGGGGCTATCCCCATGAGGCCGCGGCAGCCTCTCAAGCTCACACTCATCTTCGCAGAGGAGGGAATACCATGCATCGCAAGGCCAGCTTCAAAGTTTACGTCACCCGGCGCGAGAGCCTTTATGTGGGAGACGTGCCGGACCACTGTCTGATGCTAACTGAATTGGAAGGCGAGCCCATTGATTATACCCCTGGAGTAGCCGGGGCTTTCGTCTCTCGCCGCAGCGTCGGCCATCACGACCGCACCAAAGGCGACGGCCCCATGACCGGCTATGCCACGACCATTTATGAGAACGGCGCGGTCTACTCCAAATTTCGCGGGGATAAGCTGGGCAATATGACCAAGGGAAAATGGGAGGTTTACAAAGGGCTCGGCAAGCTGAGCACCCTTCAGGGCGCCGGCACCTTTACAGTGACCCCCACCGACACTCCAGGGGTGTTCCGGCTGGATATGGAAGGCGATTACACCCTGTAATATTCTTTTTGTAGGGGCGGGTTTGAAACCCGCCCCTACGGTTTAAATAGGTCCCGTTTTCCCCACAAAAACGGGGAGGGAAACGGCCTGGAGTGAAGATATCGTGACGTCCCAAGTCAAATCCTGCACCAAGTGCGGCGCCTCGTTGGAAGGGGAGGAACCCCAGGAGCATCTCGGCCAAATCCTCTGCGAAAACTGCTACCTGGAGGCTCTCAGCCCCATCCGCACCTGCGATCCCTGGGCGGTCCACACCGCCCGGAGCCTCAAGGACCTCCCGGGCGGCACCGCTCTCACCCCGCGCCAGCAACAACTCCATGGCCTCGTCAAAGAAAAAGATGAAGTGTCTCGCCCTGAAGCAGCGAAGGTATTGGGGATCAGCCTCGATGAACTGCAGCGGGAGTTCGCCGTGCTGCGCCACCTGGAATTGCTCCGAGCCTGCAAGAAGGACGAAGATGTCTTTCTG
>JAMCQY010000308.1:3562-7602 GCA_023381945.1 Deltaproteobacteria bacterium | reverse complement strand
CCGCAGTGCTGAACATCTGCCGCCAGCGCACCTACGAGGGCCAGCCGGCCATTGAACTGGAAATGGCGGCCAACCCGGAGGAAACGGGTTTTTATCCCGCCCATATTCGACGGAAAGGCGACGTGCTCAGTCTGGACACCCTGTCTATCTTCCGCCAGGTGGTTGAGGAGTATCGCCATGGCGCCGCCCCCGGCAAGATCGCCGGCCGCTTCCATAATTCCATGGTGCGCCTGCTCACCAATGCCTGCGAATCGGTGCGGGAGCAAACCGGCCTCAACCTGGTGGCCCTATCCGGCGGCGTCTTCCAGAATGTCCTGCTCCTGAGCCGTTTGATCGACTCGCTAAAAAAACGGGATTTTCAAGTGCTGACCCACAAGCTGACTCCGCCCAACGACGGCTGCATCGCCCTGGGCCAGGTGGCCGTGGCCGCGGCTCGGCTAATTGCAGAAAAAAATGGTAAGCGTTAAGATTAAGGCAGCAGATCGGAAACCTTTAACAGCTATCCTCGGATAAACTAAACCTTAGGGAATCTCCATGTGTCTCGCTATACCTATGCGCCTCATTGAGATCGACGGCGCCGCCGGCGTCGCCGAAGTGGACGGCGTCAAGCGGCAAGTCCGTCTTGACCTGCTGCCTGAAGCCGTTCTGGGCGATTATATCTTGATTCACGCCGGTCTGGCCATCGCCCGGGTGGATCCGGACTACGCCCAGGAGACTCTGACTCTGCTCCGGGAATTGGCCGATGAAGTATATTGATGAATTTCGCGACCAGGACCTGGTCCAGCCGGCCACCATCATGGAGGTCTGCGGCACCCACACCATGGCCGCCGCCCGCTTCGGTTTAAAGTCCCTGCTGCCGGAGCAGGTCGATCTCATTTCCGGCCCCGGCTGTCCGGTGTGCGTCACCGCCCAAACCGATATCGACGCCTTTCTGGCCCTGGGCAGCGAGCCCGGGGTGATTCTCACCTCCTTCGGCGATATGCTCCGGGTCCCGGGCAGCACTACTTCCCTGGAGCGCCGGCGGGCCGAGGGCGCCGCGGTCCGGGTGGTCTATTCTCCCCTGGATGCGGTGGAATTAGCCCGCCAGGAGCCTGGCAGTCAGGTGGTCTTCTTCGGGGTGGGTTTTGAAACCACCATGCCCGCCATCGCCATGGCCATCCGCCTGGCATCCGAGCAGCAGGTGGAGAATTTTTCGGTACTCTGCGTCCATAAGACCATGCCCGCCGCCTTGCGTGCCCTGCTGGCCAGCGGCGAGGTCCGGGTCTCGGGCCTGCTTTGTCCCGGACATGTCACCACCATTATCGGCGCCGCGGCCTACGATTTCATCCCCCGGGAATTCCGCATACCTTGCGCCGTCACCGGCTTTGAGCCGCTGGATATGCTGTTGGGCATTGAATCGATCCTGCGCCAGATGCACGAGGGCCAGGCCCGGGTGGCTAACGTCTATACCCGGGTGGTTAAGGTGCAGCCCAACCCTCGGGCCCAGGCCCTCCTGGCCGAGGTTTTTGAAGCCTGCGACGCCGAGTGGCGCGGCTTGGGCGTCATCCCCGGCAGCGGCACCAAGATCAGCAGCCGTTACGCCCGTTATGACGCCCGCAGCAGATTTCCACAGGTTTGGGAGCAATTAACCCCGGCCGCGCCCTCCCCCTGCCGCTGCGGCGAAGTGCTGCGCGGCGTGCTGCGCCCCAGGCAGTGCCCCCTGTTTCATAAAGCCTGTACGCCAATGCAGCCCATCGGCCCCTGCATGGTCTCTTCAGAGGGCGCTTGCGCCGCAGCCTACCGGTATGATGGTTGAATTCTTGGCAAGGGTTGACTATCAGGAAGACGGTTCGAGGCAAACCAGGCCCGACAAAAATCGTGGAAATGGTCTTCAATTACGAAATCTGGATAGACAAAGCTGAGGATGCGGCAGAATCACTGTTAATATTCATCTCAGCCTCCACAAGTACTGCTGGAGATTGCAAGGAAAGAAGACCGGTAATCCGAGGTAATGGACCTAACCTCAAATAACAACAAGAATAACCTGGATAGCCTCAGGCTCGCCCTTAGCCTGGCGCTGTACATCTTTGCCTTGGGTCTGGCTTTTAGCCTGTTGGTGCGGCAGTCTGGCCTGTCGAGCCTGAACATTTACGGTAATTCTTTCCATGTCCTCTATGTCAGAAATGAGACCGGAATATTCATCCTGCTTTTCTTGGCCTTGTTGCTGGCACGCTCATATCTTTTAGGAAACCACGATTTTTCAGGCTGGCCGTCCCCGCTCCGAGGGGACCAACTGGCTAGGTCCCCCTGGTTGTGGGTAACAGTCCTAACCGTGGTGCTCCTCGCTTGGCGGGGGAACTACTTAGTTTTGCACGACTTTCCTTTGAGCAATGATGAGTTCCTGCCCCGTTTTCAGGCGCAGATCTTTCTGGCCGGCAAGATCAAGGCCCTTTTGCCCCTCGAGTTGAGAGAGTTCGGCAAGGCCCTGACACCGATTTTCGCAATTTTTGATCCCCAGGAAGGCACCTGGGTCAGTGCCTACCTGCCTATCTATGCCGGTCTTCGGACCGGTTTCCTGGCACTGGGTGTTGAATCTTTGACCGGACCGGCCATGGCGGGGTTGAGCCTGGTGCTCATTGCCGCCGTCGCCCGCCGGCTTTGGCCCCATGAGTCCCTGGCGCCATTTATTGCGGTCGTTCTCCTGGCGTCTTCCACCCAGTTTCTCGTCACCTCCATGACTTCTTACACCTATCCAGCCCACCTCTGCTTCAATCTGGCCTGGCTCTATTTCTATTGCCGCAGTGATCGGCTAGGTTACCTGGTGACTCCCTGGATCGGTTTCTTGGCTCTGGGTCTCCACAACCCGTTTATCCATGCCCTGTTTGTCGCACCCTTCCTCCTGGCCTTGGTCTGGCGGAGAAATTGGCGGCTCACTCTCTACTTCGGCTTGGTCTACGGGGCTGGCTGTATCCTGTGGTATCTCTGGTGGACCCGCCTGGTAGTCCTGAAAAGTTCCGATATGAGCGCTTTCCAGGTTCCCGGATTATATCAATTGATAATTCAGCCCATGAATCTTTCCATGCTCTTTGCCTGGCAGTCACTCGCCCTTACCGTCCTGGCCTTCCTGTCTCTCATTTATTGGAAAAATCTCATGCCTTTTTTGAAGATTCTGGCCCTAGGCTGTCTGCTCACCTTCGGCTTTTTCTTCTTTTTCTATTTAGATCAGGTATTGGGCTGGGGATACCGGTTCTTCTATGGAGTCCTGGGTAGCCTGGTATTGTTGGCAGTGGCCGGTTGGTTTCATCTCAAAGAGAGCCTGGGGTTTAGGAAAGCCTGGGGATTCTTAGTGCTGGGTACGGCTTTGGCGATGCTGGTCCAGTTCCCTATCCGGTGTCTGCAAGTTGAAAGCTTTATTCGACCCTTCGCCAGATCAGCCCAGTATATTCAATCCCTGCCTTACTCATTTGTCATCATTGATCCCACTAAAGTGTGGTTTGCTCAGTTGCTGGTCCGAAACGACCCTTTTCTCAGAGACTCTGCTAAAATTTTATTCGCACCCCTTTTGGATGAGGCTCAACTAGCCAAATTAATGAGCCTGGGAAAAGTTCACATCGTCAGGTCTGAAGAATTGGCTCAATTTGGCCTTCACCCCATGAAGCTCCACCACGACTCCCCCTAATATCAGGTGGCAGTAGACCGATTTTATATCTTCGATTAGACCTTCCTTCCTAAAGGATCGGTAAAGATATGAAACATATTCTTTTAAGCCACGGCGCCGGCGGCAAAGAAATGACCACGCTCATCGAGCAGGTCTTTCTATCCCGCTACGGCTCAGAAAGCTTCACCGGTGACGACAGCGCCACCCTAAACCTCGGGTCCCACCGGCTGGCCTTCACCACCGATTCCTTCGTGGTAGACCCGCTCTTTTTCCCCGGCGGCGACATCGGCCGCCTGGCGGTGGCGGGCACGGTGAACGACCTGCTCACCGCCGCGGCCCGCCCCCTGGCCCTGTCCGCCTCCTTCATCCTGGAAGAGGGTTTGGACCTCGACACCTTGCAGGA
>JAMCQY010000308.1:0-3552 GCA_023381945.1 Deltaproteobacteria bacterium | reverse complement strand
CTCAGCGGACAAGGTCTTCATCACCACCGCCGGTGTGGGGCTGGTCCTGCGCCCCGGGGTTTCAGGCCGCGCCGCGGTTCCGGGCGATCAGATCATCCTAACCGGCTCAGTGGGTGATCATGGGACCGCCGTGATGCTGGCCCGGGAGAAGCTTTTGGAAGGCGGCGAAGCCATTGCCAGCGACGCCGCGCCTTTGAGCGGCATCGTCCTGAAACTCCTGGAGGCCGGCTGCGCCCTACATGCGATGCGGGACCCCACCCGCGGGGGCATTGCCGGGTCCCTCAACGAAATCGCCCGGCAATCGCAGGTCTCCATGGAAATCTCCGAGACCCTGATTCCGGTCAAGCCGGCGGTGGCCGCGGCCTGCGAAGCCCTGGGGCTGGACGTCTTCAAGGTAGCCAACGAAGGCAAGATGCTGATCATCGTGGCGCCGGAAGATGCTTCCCGGGCCCTGAGCCTTATTCAAGAGAGCCGCTACGGCAGCGAGGCCCGGATTATCGGCGAAGTAAAGGATAAACCGGCCGGCCGGGTGACCGTGCGCACCAGCATCGGCACCAGCCGCATCCTGGACCCGCCTGCCGGCGACCTGTTGCCGCGGATTTGTTGAGAAAGGACTTGGGACGGGAGACCGGGGCAAGATGATCATGCCGGTCCCCCGTCTCCGGTCCCCGGTCCTAATGTCCCTGCCCTCCCCCAGATCACTCACAACCCATGTAGAGAAAGGTGGCCGCCGTTGAGGCGTTGTATAACGTCTTTCGATTCTGGCTTTAGCTGTAGTGGCTTGCTATGCCCTCGAAAATTTTAGGGCACAGCAAGCTGTGCCCTACGCGCAGAAATCAGGAAGAAGAATATTATTTATGCCGTCCAAGATTTGCCCTCAATGCTTTCTCTTGAACCTGTCTCCCGAAAACCGGGGCGAAATAGAGGGTGCGGAGTTGGGAGATGAGCAGGCCGCCCACCACTGAAATACCTGGGATTCGGCCCCGGCACCCCAGAGCGATGGGCAGAATCAATTTTATCATTTTCTTACGCCACATGCTTCTTGAAGCGCAGCACCGCCAGGGTCAGCATGACCAAGCCCAGGACGGTCATGGCGACCATTTCCTTCCAGAGCAGGGCTACTCCGGCGCCCTTGAGAAAGACGCCCTGGGTCACAACAACGAAATATCTCAGGGGATTGAGCAGGGTGAGGTATTGGAAGAACGCCGGCATGTTGGCGATGGGAAAGATCAGGCCCGACAACAGGATGGCCGGGGTCAGGAAGAGATTCCCGGCCATCATGGCCTGTTGTTGAGTAGAAGAGATGGTAGATATAAGCAGGCCAAGGCCTACAGAATTAAACAGAAAGGCCACAGTTCCCAGGAGCAGCACCAGGATGTGGCCCTTAAAGGGCACTTCGAACCAAAATATTCCCACCATGGTCACCAATATGACTTCTCCCAGGGAAAAAAGGACAAAGGGAATAGTCTTTCCCAGCATCAGTTCGATGGGCCGGATGGGGGTCACCAGGATCTGCTCCATGGTGCCGATCTCCTTTTCCCGCACCACCGCCAGAGCCGTGAGCATCAGGGACAGCAGCAGCACCACCATGGCGATGACCCCGGGCACCATGGAATAACGGGAAATCAGGTTGGGGTTGAACCAGGCCCGCTGTTCGACCCGCAGCGGGGTGCTCAGGTTGCCGGTCCAGGCCGTCCCCTTTTGCTGGAAGCGAGCCTGGAGCTGTTCCTGGGAATAGTCTCCAATGACGGTGCTCGCATAGCGGCTGACGATAAGGGCGGCGTTTGAGTCGGTGGCGTCCACGATAACCTGGACTTTGCCCGATTTCCCCTGCTTGAGTTGCCTGGCGAAGTCCCATTGCACCCAGACGGCCATGGTGATTTCACCGTGATCAATTTTGCATTTTGAATGATTCTGATTATGGAGATAATATTTTACGTCAAACCAGTCGGTGGAACGGAAGCGCTTGAGGAGATCGCGGCTTTCCATGGTGCGGCTTTCATCCAAAACCGCAGTGGCTACGTGTTTGATGTCGAAGTTGACCACATAGCCGTAAGCGAGGAGCTGCACCAGGGGCGGCACGATGAGAAAAAAGCGCAGTTTTTTGTCGCGCCAGACCTGGATGAATTCTTTGATCACGATATGGCGGATGCGGCGGAACATCGCTATTAGCTTTCAGCTATCAGCTTTCAGCTTTTTGATAAAGGACGTTAGCATTTGTTTGACCTCAACGGTCCTTTCGGAAAGTTTCTCATAATCAGAATCATTCAAAATGCAAAGATCGTGGGAAAGCAACAGATGGTACTCCAATTCCGCTGCCGAGCCCATGGCTATTTGAAGAAATCGTGAAAAATCGGCGTCCCTATTTCTGCCACAGCCTTCAGCAATATTAGCTGGAATGGAGGCGCAAGAGCGGCGAATCTGGTTTGTCAAACCATATACTTCTTCACGTGGGAAATTTCCAGTAACTTTATAAATATCCAAAGTCAACTGATGACTCTTCTGCCAAACTTTTTGTTTTTTAAAATCTTTCATTAGGGTTTTGCTCTTGGTTCTGCTTTTAGCTGATAGCTGACTGCTGATAGCTGACAGCCTTTTAACGTATCTTCTTCTCAAATTTCCTGATCGCCAATAGCACAAATAAACTCGCGGCGCCGGCCAGCATCAGGGCGCTGGGCCAGAGCACCTTAAGGCCGACGCCCTTGAGGTAGATGCCCTTGGAAATGGTCACCACATACCGCGCCGGCACGATGTAGGAGATGATCTGCAGCGGCCACGGCATCAAGTAGATGGAAAAGACAAACCCCGAGAGCAGGAAAGCCGGCAAAAAGGTGCTGAGCATGGCCATCTGGAAGGCCTGCAACTGATTTTCGGCGCTCACCGAAATGAGCAGCCCCTGGCCCAGGATGGCGATCAGGAACAGGGCCGAGAGGCCGAGGAGCAACAAGCCGCTGCCCCGCAAAGGCACGTCGAACAGGAATTTCCCCAGGCCCATGACAATGAGCATATCGAACATGCCGATGATAAAGTAAGGTCCCAATTTGCCCAGCAGCAACTCGGTCTTCTTCAGGGGTGTGGCCATCAGGCCTTCCATGCTGCCGCGCTCCAGCTCGCGCACGATGGTCAAAGAGGTTAACAGCGCCCCGACCACCGTCATGATTACCGCAATGAGGCCCGGGACAATGTAATTGCGGGACTCCAGGGCCTCATTGAACCAGAAGCGCACCTGGGTGTCCACGGGCGATTGTTGTTTCGCCGGCCCTTTGGTTTGCAGGCGCTGCACCAGAAGTTTTTCCCCATAGGGGGTGGTCACTGCCTGGACATACCCCAGGACGATGTTGGCGGTGTTGGAATCGGTGCCGTCCGCCAGGGCCTGGACTTTCGCGGTCTTCCCGGTTTGATATTTCCAGGAGAAATCATAGGGGATGACAAGTCCCACCTGCACCTTGCGGGTTGAGATCAGGCCCCGTAATTCCTCATAGCTGTTAGCATGCCCCACAAATTGAAAATACTCGTTGCTCCGGAACCGTTTGATCAGGTCCCGGCTCAACT
>JAMCQY010000266.1 GCA_023381945.1 Deltaproteobacteria bacterium | reverse complement strand
CCGGTGAGCATCACCTCGGAAATTGATAGAGACAGGCGCTCACCCAGACTGCCGCCGGGGTGAAAACGCTTAAAGTCCGAGGGCTGAAAACCCCGCTTGGTGAGCAGGACCACCGCCAGGGCGTCGCCCATGGCCAGCATGGCGGTAGTGCTGGCGGTGGGGGCCAGCCCCAGCGGGCAGGCCTCCCGGGGCACGCCGGTGTCGATGGTCACCTGAGCCAGGCGGCCCAGGGTGGAGCCCGGCCGGCCGGTCATGGCGATGAGCGGGGCGCCAAGGCGCTCCAGGCTGGGGATGAGGATAGTGAGCTCCCGGGTTTCGCCGCTGTTGGACAGGGCCAGAACCACGTCGGTGGCAGACACCATGCCCAGGTCGCCGTGCATGGCCTCCACCGGGTGCAGGAACAGGGCCGGGGTGCCGGTGGAATTGAAGGTGGCCACGATTTTTCTGGCCACGATCCCTGATTTGCCCACCCCGGTGACGATGACCCGGCCCTTGGCCCGGTAAATCAGGTCCACCGCCTTGACGAAGCCGGCATCCAGCTTGGCGATCAAGGTGGTGACGCCTTCGGCTTCGATGGTCAACACTTCCCGGGCCAGATCGAGAATATTAGGACGCACCTACACTTCCTCCGCCGGGGTCAGTTCCCGGCCCAACACGATGCGGTTTTTTCCCCGGCCCTTGCTATGGAACATGGCCTTATCGGCAATGGCCAGCAGATCCTCCCGGTCCCGGGCGTCTTCCGGCAGGGTGGCGATGCCATAACTGGCGGTGACCCGGATATCCAGCCCCTCGTCGGTCAAAAAACCGGTCCGATTGATTTTCTCCCGCAGGCGCCGGATGAGCTCCAACGACTGGGATTTGGAATAGTGGGGCAACAGGATGACAAACTCGTCGCCGCCGTAGCGCACCACGCTGTCATCAGGACCCAGCAACGAGTGGATCACCCGGGCCACCTCGCCCAAGACCTTGCTGCCGCGCAAATGGCCATGATTATCAACCACGCTTTTGAAATTGTCCAGGTCCAGGAAGACCAGGGAGCATTCGCCGCCCTCTGCCAGGATCTGGGGAATGAGGTGATCGAGGCTAAAGATGAGGTAGCGGCTATTGTAAAAGCCGGTGACTTCATCGATGTAGGTGCGGGCTTGAAGCTTCTGGAGATTGCGGACGTTGTCCACTGCGATGGCTACATAATCCGCCACGATGCTCAGGTGGGGTAAATACTTTTCCCGGAAGAACTCCTCATCCTCCACATTGACCACTTCGAAGACTCCAATGACCTCCCCCCGCACCACCAGGGGCAAAGCAATGATCGAGCGGGTGGCGAAGCCCGTGGCGGTATCCACCCGGGCGGAAAAACGAGGGTCCTCATCCACCTTGGGGATAAAAATGGGCTGTCCCGTTTGGGCCACTGTGCCGGCGATCCCTTCCCCTGGCCGCAGGCGGATGGATTTGACCGACTCCGGGTCTACCCCCACGGTAACGGCGAAATAGAGTTCGCGGGTCTGTGGGTCCAACAGTAACAGAGACCAATTGGCCGCCGGAAGCAGGAGTTTAATGCGCTCCAGAACGGCAGTGAGCAGGGTCTCCATATCATAGGCGCTTACCAGGGCCTTGGAGAACTCGATGGCGGCGAGCAGGCGCTCCACCTGCCCGGTGTCGTTTGGTTCGAAGTCTATATCCTCTTTCTTTTCCACGGCATGCACTCCAAAGAGATTCTATGGGTAACCGGCCGCTATTGCAAGGGGTTTGTAGGAGTTCTGAGTTCCGAGTACTGAGTACTGAGTACTGAGTACTGAGTGCTGAGTTTGAGATACGAAGCTTTCCACTGAGTACTCAGTACTTAGTGCTCAGTACTCAGTACTCAAAAGTTGACTCCAGGGAGCGGGATGATTAAATTTGCCCCAAATTTAGGGCGAAAAAGGAGGCAGTCATGGCCAAGTTGTTGATTGCGCTGGACAGTTCCGAAGGGGCCTGGCGCGCCGTGGAATATGTGGCCAAAACCTTTGGCAAGGCCGCCGGGGTGCAAGTCACTTTGTTGCACGTCCTTTCAGGCCTGCCGCCGGCTTTTTGGGATGACGGCCACGTCCTGCAGGACAAGGAACGGGAGGCCCGTAAAAGAATGGTCGCCAGTTGGCAGCAGGAGCAGGAGAAGAACTGGCAGGGCCTCGTCAACAAAGCGCACCAGCACCTCGCCAAGGCCGGCCTGGCTAAGGAGGCGGTGGCCAATAAATTCAAACCCAAGTATTTTGATGTGGCCGATGACATCATCGACGAGGCCCAATCGGGCGGTTATGACACCATAGTCATGGGTCGCCGGGGATTGGGGATGGCCAAATCCCTACTTTTGGGGAGCGTCACCCGCAAGGTGGTGGACGGCGCCAAAGGCTGCGCAGTAACCATTGTTGGGTAATTCTGCCCGCTTGAAAAAGTCAGGGCGGGTCTATTCCCGCCCTGCTCTCCATCCATAAAATCCTTTCAGCTGCTTTTGCATGGAAGCGAAAAACTCGCCAGCCCCCTTAATGATTTCTTCCGGGGATAAGTCCTTGACGCGGGCCGCCACCTACCAACGGTGCCCAAAGGGATCCTCCAAGCTGCCCATGCGGTCGCCCCAAAACATCTCTTGAACCGGCATGACCTCCTTGGCGCCCGCGGCTACTGCGCGTCGGTGCGCGGCATCCACGTCTTCTACGTAAAGGTAGAGTTCGACCGCCGTACCTTCCTCCTCTACCGTTTAAAATGCACTTCGATGAAGTTATCGTTGAGGATGCGGGCCAGGTCGAAACCCTGGTAGACCTCGTCCTGGGTGATGACAATGCCTTTGCCCGTCAGTTCCTTGACCGTCAGCTCCGGGGCATGACCGGCGAACAGACGGCGCAGGATGTTATGCATGGTGGCAGAGGAGACGTTGCCCCGGACCGGCATCCCGCGAGGCACGTCATTGTGGATGCGCTGGAAGAAGAAATCCACGTCATATTCGCCGGCCAGACTTTTAAAGCGCACCACCTGCTCACCTTCAGCCCCTTCATTCAGGATCTCCTGGGGCACGTAGCGCTGCAACACCTGCCCGGTGCGATTCTGTTGGGCCAGATAGAGGATGGAAACCACATCGTAGTGATCCAAGGGACGCTGTTCCTCCTGCTCCACCCGGCTGGTGCCGAACTTGCGGAAACGGTATTCCGAGGTCTTGGGGGCGCGGTTTACCACCATGTCCACCCCAATAGTGCCCACCGAGCATGAGAGGTTGATCTGGTTCTCATCTTCTATGGGAACCCCGTAGCTCTTCAGCTTATCCAGAATAAGGCCGTGGCGGTGGCTGCAGAGCAGACGGCGGATCAAGGACTGCATCAGATTGGGAGACGCCTGGTACTTAGGCGACAAGGCCAGCGAAGCCAGCATCTCCAGGGTCATCTCCACATAGTAGTCTGCGAGACTGAGCATCAGGTTGATCTTCCCGGAGGTAGTGCCGCCCGGACCGTAGCGCCGCCAGATTTCCTTCCAATCATATTCCTTCAGGAGTCCCAGTACCGTGATCAGGTCATAAGAATCGAGCTCGCGCCCTTCCGTTTCCTGCACTTGACATTTGGCTTGCATAGGGAGCCTCCGGCTAATTTTTGACCCTAAATATAAGTATGAGACCGCCTTGTGGCAATTAGCCAGCTCTTAATTTATGAGACTGGACTCAATCTTCTGCGATTCGAGCCAGCCTTGCATTCCGGGCGATGATGATTATCTTTCTGACCACAATAATGGAGTACGAGGCCATTTGAGTGGGCTGCAAACTCCCCCTTTTCCTCCGGCAAGCAAAATTTCGCCAGCCCAAGGCAGCCTCCAGGTTGTGTCCTGGTGAGGAACGTACGACCTCTGAATAAGGGAGAAAAACATCATGGCAATAGAAATTTGTTGGTTGAATGATCTGCTCAAGGCTCAAGAAACCGCCGGAAAAGTGAATAAACCTATCTTTCTCGATTTTTTCAATCCCCAGTGACTGGGCTGCCAACAGATGGGTGCAGTTACGTACCCCGATGAGCGGGTGGCCAAATTTATTTCCCTGAACTTTATTCCAGTGCAGATTGAAACCTCAAATAAGGCGATGATGGAGAGATTTTCAGTGAGTTGGACCCCCACCCTGCTGGTGCTGGACGCCGATGGCAAGGAGCATTACCGGGCGGTAGGTTTCTTTAAGCCGGAAGATCTGATCGCCACCCTGGAGACGGCCAAAGGCAGGTGGGCCCTGGATACGGACCAGTTGCCCGAGGCCCGGGCCATCTTTGAAGAGGTCATCTCCTGCTACCCGGATAAGGACGCGGCGGCCGAGGCCGTATTCTTCCTGGGGGTGGCGAAATACAAGATGAGCCATGACCCCAAGCCTTTACGGGAAGCCTATGATGAATTAACGGCCAAATTTCCCCACAGCACCTGGACCAAACAGGCGGACCACTACCGCCTGATCAACAAATAATCTGCAATTTCAGTCTTTGTAGGGGCGGGTTTCAAACCCGCCCCTAAATTAATTTTTCCCGAAAAGTAGTATACAGTCAATAGATTAGGAACAGAAAGCCATGCAAGTAAAGATCGGTGAGTCTCGTTTGGAATTGGTGGAAGGCGATATCACCCAACAAGACGTGGACGCCATCGTCAATGCCGCCAACTCCTCCTTGCTGGGCGGCGGCGGGGTGGACGGGGCCATTCACCGGGCCG
Organism: Deltaproteobacteria bacterium; assembly: GCA_023381945.1. The sequence continues at coordinate 2,907 of JAMCQY010000266.1, read as the reverse complement.
GCGGCCCCAAGATCCTGGAAGAGTGCCGGCAAATCGGCGGCTGCCCGACCGGCGAGGCCCGCCTTACCAGCGGCGGCAACCTCAAGGCCCGCTACGTCATCCATACCGTGGGACCGGTCTATAAGGGCGGCGGCAGGCGCGAGGCCGAGCTGCTGGCTTCTTGCTATCGTGAGAGCTTGATGCTGGCTTCCAGCAAGGGGGTTGACTCCTTGGCCTTCCCCTCCATCTCCACCGGCGCTTATGGCTATCCCATGGGGGACGCGGCCCGGATCGCCCTAAAGACGGTCATGGATTACCTGTCCCAGCACCCCGAGATTAAACTGGCCCGCTTCGTCCTGTTCGGTCACGCGGCTTATGAAATTTACGAAAAAGTCTTACGGGAATTACTGAGGGTCTATCCAGGCGCGCGGGAACAATGCGGCCACGCAGGCAGGTAAATTCTTGAAAGGGATGCGGCCTGCCGTGCCCCCCCGGTTTTTGGACTAAAAAAAGGCCCCGCCTGAATCAGGCGGGGCCTGAAAAATGGTGATTACTTCGTGGCTTCGATGCGGCCTTCGAGCTCGGCTACATAATTTTCCAGCCATTCTTCGATCAGATAAACCCTCCCCAGCTTATGGTCCATGCGGGGCAGGACCTCAACCGGAGCCCGGTCACCCTTTTTGGTATAAACACAGAGGGCCGGAATGGTCTTGCCGAAATATTCTTTATAATCCGAACCGCGCACCTCGCCGAAAATTGGGCGGTACTCGGAGGCAGGGCCGCTGGAGGCCTTGTGGTACTGCCGGAAGGGATCCGGGTTGTCGCCCAAGTCGATGGCCGCGGTCTCTACCCCATGCGCCCCCACGCTTTTCAGCAGGTTCAGCACATTGGCATTGTCGCATTTATATTTATCGACTGGCGTGTGTTTAGTGCTGTAATAAAATTCTACGTAGCCATATCTTGCCATCTTTTTGCCTCCTCCCAGTATTGGCGGAATGATTTGTGCAGTCTTTCACTTTGCCCTGTTGTCTCCTAAATACCATCCATCTGCCAAATGTGTCAAGATTTTTTCCATATATCGAGCCGCTTGGTAAAAAAAATGGACCAGTAACGAACAGTTATGTTAGAAAAATCTAAACGGGGTATTTTTTCCTGAGGAGGACAACTTGACCCAGAAATGGCTGCACCTGCCGGACTGGCTGGCTTTGCCCGAAGGCCGGCGTCTGGCCGCGGTCATCCAGGAGGCCGACACCGGACAGGTGCTGATGCTGCTGGAAATGGACGCCGAGGCCCTGAAACGGTTGGCCGAAACGGGGCGCGTCCATTATTACGATTCCAAGAAACGTAAAACTGTGGCCAAAGGCGAGGCCTCGGGGCACTTCCAAGAAGTGGTGGAGATTCGCCTCAACTGCGCCGGCGATCAACTGCTTCTCCGGGTCCGGTCCGCCGGCGGCGCCTGCGAGTTAGGCTACCAGTCCTGCTTCTTTCGCAAATTGGGCGATAAGGGTTGGGAAATCGCCGATAAGCGGGTCTTCGATCCGGAGGAGGTCTATCCGGAGATTGCCTTTTCGCATTAGGATTTGGTAGCGCCGGCCTCTGACCTGCTAAAGCAAAGCACAGGCGAGACGCCTGCGCTACTAGAGAAAGGGGCTACCCAGCGGGTCGCCCCTATGTTTGCTTATCCATTGCAAGCGAATTGGTGGGCGGTGCCCACCTTACCTTAAATCTTCACCAGGCCGGCGGCCACCTTGGCGGCCATGACGGTATTTTTCATAAGCATGGTGATGGTCATGGGGCCGACTCCGCCGGGCACCGGGGTGATGTAGGAGGCCTTGGCGGCCACGGAGTCGAAGTGGACGTCGCCCTTCAGGATGGCCTTGCCGGTCTTCTCGCTGATGCCGACCCGGTTGACGCCGACGTCGATGACACAGGCGCCTTCTTTGACCCAGTCGCCCTGGACGTATTCGGGCACGCCGGCGGCCACGATGAGGATATCGGCCCGGCGGCAATGCTCGATGATCTTATCCTTGGGGGTGCCGGTGTGGACGCAGGTGACGGTGGAGTTGGCGCCCGGGAGTTTTTGGATCATGATGGCCACCATGGGTTTGCCCACGATGTTGGAGCGGCCCACCACCACCACTTCCTTGCCCTTGGGGTCGCCGTAGGCCCGGTTGATGAGCTCCTGGCAGCCGGCCGGGGTGCAGGGCAGGAAGGCGTAGGTGCCGATCAGAATCCGGCCGACGTTCACCGGATGGAAGGCGTCCACGTCTTTGTCGGGGTTGATGGCGTAGAGCACCTTGTTGGCGTCGATGTGTTTGGGCAGCGGCAACTGGATCAGGATGCCGTGGATCTTGGGGTCTTTGTTGTATTTGTCGAGCAGGGCCAGCAGGGCCGCTTCGCTGATGTCGGCGGGCTGATTGTCCTGGAGGGAATAGAAGCCCAGCTCATGGGAGGTCTTCTGCTTGGCGGTGACGTAGCTGACGGAGGCGGGGTTTTCGCCCACCAGGATGGTGACCAGGCCGGGAGTAACATTGTGTTTGGCCTTCAGTTCCTCAACTTCCTTCTTCAACTCCTCGCGGATCTGGGCGGCAACCTCCGCCCCTTTGATCAATTTAGCAGCCATTTTACCTGGCCTCCTTTACTTGTGATTTTTTTCATTAATAACATCAATTTTTCATTATCGTCAATCGAAAAATGCACTTGCCGAATAAGCGAAAAAAACCGGTTTAATCAGGAAAATCAAGCCAGTGCTGGCCAGGGCAATCGCATGTAAAAATTACGTTGTAAGAACTTTGAGCAGGTAAGCATGGTCCCAGGCGGCCTTGAGGCGTTTGGTTTGAATGCCCCCCTTTAGGGAGTTTTCCCGTTTAAGCATGTTGGTCGCCAGGTGGCGCAAGATGGCCAAATTTTCCGGGCCATGGTCTTTGC
>JAMCQY010000166.1:3738-7614 GCA_023381945.1 Deltaproteobacteria bacterium | reverse complement strand
AAAACGTTCCCAAACACAGCTTGGGAACGAGCGGATAACTGGGTGTCAGGATTTGCATGTTCTCTTTGGTTCGGTTGTGCTATGGTTCTTCACAACAGAATGATTAACTTCTCGTAATAATAAAAAAAACACCTTCCAGGTGGATGCCACATGCCAAAGACCAAATCCGGCGGCCCCAAGAAGACCACTGAAAAGACCGGCCCTGAAAAGGAAAAGGGTATGAAGAGAGCGGCGGACCAAGATGCCGGGGAAGCCGAACCCCAGGCCGAAGCCCCCCTGCCTGCGGTTCAGGCCGGCGAAAAAGCGGTTACGGAGCATCTCTTTCCCATCGCCGGGGTCGGGGCTTCGGCGGGGGGATTGGAGGCCTTTACCCAGCTTTTGGAAAATTTGCCCCTGGACACCGGCATGGGCTTTGTGCTGGTGCAGCACATGGCGCCTCGGGCCCACAGCATGTTGCCGCAGATCCTGGCCAAGGTTTCCCGGATGCCGGTCACCGAGGTGAAAGACGGCATGAAAGTGATGCCGAATCGCATCTACGTCACGCCTCCGGGCATCAAAATGAGTGTGGAGCAAGGCGTGCTGCGCGTGACCAGTCGGGTCGAGCCTCGTGGAGCGCAGCGGCCGATTGACGACTTTCTGGTCTCCCTGGCCGAGGACCAGGGCAGCCGGGCCATCGGGGTGATCCTGTCCGGCACTGCTTCCGACGGCGTCCTGGGCCTCCAGGCCATCAAGGCCGAAGGCGGCGTCACTTTCGCCCAGGAAGTCGCCACCGCCAAGTATTCCGGCATGCCGGAAAGCGCCATCGCCGCGGGCCATGTCGATTTCGTCCTGTCCCCCGAGAAGATCGCCCGGCAACTGGCCCGGCTGGCCCGCCATCCCCTGGTGACGGCGGCGCCGGACGCTAAGGAGAAAGAGGAGAAAGTCTCCTGGAGCTCTTCGTTGGCGCTCATGAGTTCTTCGTTGCTGCTGAAGGCGCATACCGGCCTCGATCTGACCTATTACAAGCACAGCACCATCAAACGCCGGATTTCCCGGCGCATGATGCTGCGGCAGGTGGAGAAGCTGGAGGATTATTTCAAATACCTGCGGCAGCACACGGAGGAAGTAAAGAGCCTTTACGAAGATATTCTCATCAATGTCACCAGCTTTTTTCGGGAGCCGGAGGCCTTTGAGGCCTTGCAAAAGCTGGTCTTCCCTGAGATCTTACGAAAACGCGCCGAGGACGAGGCCATCCGGATCTGGGTGCCGGGTTGCGCCACCGGCGAAGAGGCCTACTCCCTGGCCATTTCTCTCGTGGAATTTCTGGGGGACTTGGCCTCTAAGGTCCAGATCCAGGTCTTCGCCACCGATGTCGAGGAGATGGTAATCGACAAGGCCCGCCAGGGAATCTACCCTGAATCCATCAGCGCGGACGTTTCGCCGGAGCGGCTGCGGCGCTTTTTCGTCAAGGCGCCGGGCGGTTACCAGGTGAGCAAAAATATCCGGGCCATGTGCGTCTTCGCCAGGCAGAACCTGATCAAAGACCCGCCTTTCTCCCGGCTGGACCTGATCAGTTGCCGCAATGTGCTCATCTACTTCGGCCCGGTGCTGCAAAAGAAGGTGATCCCCATCTTCCATTTCGCCCTGAAACCGGGGAGCTTCTTGCTGCTGGGCAAATCCGAGGCCCTGAGCGCCTTTCCGGAACTCTTTTCCCTGGTGGACAAAAAGCTCAAGATCTTTGTGAAGAAAGCGGCGCCCCCGCATCACCTGGCGCTGCCCGCGTTCACTTCCGAGATCACCCCGAGGCCCGGGATTCCCGGCGGGGTTGCCAAGCCGGAGGAAGAAATGGTCCCGCCGGTGAACCTGGAGCAGGAAGCGGACCGCATGATCCTGGCCCGCTTCGCCCCGGCCGGGGTGATCATCGACGCCGATATGAACATCATCCAATTCCGGGGGCATACGGGGGTCTTCCTGGAGCCTTCTCCGGGGGAGGCCAGCTTCAACCTTATCAAGATGGCCAGGGAGGGCTTACAGATCGAGCTGCGGGCTGCGGTGTACGCCTCCGTGAAGAACAATACGCCGGTTCGCAAAGAGGGAATAGGGCTACGGCACAACGGCGCCCTGAAGATTATCAACCTGGAGGTCTTCCCGCTGCGGCCGGCGGCCGCCCTGGACCGTTATTTCCTGGTGATCTTTGAAGATGTCACGCCACCGCTGCCGCCGGTAAAGGAGGCTCCGAAGCTGAAGGAGCCCAAAGGGAAGCCTTCGGGCAAGGACCGGCAGATTGCTGAACTGAAAGACGAACTGGCCACCACCAAGGAATATCTCCAGGCGGTCATCGAAGAGCAGGAGACCGCGGTTGAGGAGCTGAAGAGCAGCAACGAAGAACTCATGAGCGCCAACGAAGAGCTCCAGAGCCTCAACGAAGAGATGGAGACCTCCAAGGAGGAACTCCAGTCGACCAACGAGGAACTGGCCACCCTCAACGAGGAACTGGACAACCGCAACCAGGAACTGTTCCAGGCCAACAATGACCTTAATAACCTGTTTACCGCGGTGGAGATCGCCATCGTCATATTGGGGCCGGACCTGAGGATCAGGCGCTTCAGCCCCGCGGCCCAGGAGATGATGAACCTGATCCCTGCCGACATCGGACGGCTAATCGGCGACATCAGGTTGAACTTGAAGGTCCCGGACCTGGAGCAGGAGATCCAGAAGGTCCTGAAAACCTTGAGCACCAAGGAACTGGAGGTCCAGGACCGGGACGGCCGCTGGTGCTCCCTGCGCTTCCGGCCCTATCGCACCGCGGACAACAAAATCGAAGGCGTCACCATGGTTTTGGTGGACATCGACGCCATGAAGCACAGCCTGGAGGAGGCGCGGGAGGCCCGGGACTATGCCCAGGGCATCATCGCCACCATGCGGGAGCCTTTGATCGTTCTGGACGGCAAAATGCGGGTGGTCTCGGCCAACGATGCTTATTACCGGACTTTCAAGGCCAATCAAAAAGATACCGAAGGCCACTTCTTTTATGAGTTGGGCAAAGGCCAATGGAACCTCCGGGGTTTGCAAAAGCTTCTAAGTGAAGTCTTGCCCGCCAACCAGGCATTCCAGGATTTCGAGATGGTGCAGGATTTTCAGAAGCTCGGCCGCCGGACCATGCTCCTAAACGGGCGCCTCCTGCCCATGGGCGGCCCTGACCGCGACCTTATCCTGCTGGCTATCGAGGATGTCACTGAGCGCAAGCAGTCACGAGCTTTGAAGGAGTCGGAGACCAATCTCCGTGACTTGACCCAGCAACTGCTGTCCCTCCAGGATAAGGAGCGCCACGAGCTCTCCACGGAATTGCACGAGGAGTTGGCCCAGAATATCACCGCCCTAAAAATGGAATTGCGCACTTTTGAGTCGAAGCTGCCCGAAGATGATAAGAAACTGCGCCAAGAATACCAACAGGTGCTGGGAAAGATCGACAATTTGATCGAAAACCTGCGGCGCCGGGCCAAGGATCTGAGCCCGCAAATGCTGGCTGACCTGGGGCTGAAGGCAGGACTGACGGCGTTGTGTGAAAAGCTGCCGATGGAATGCCTTTATGATTTGGATGAACTGAATAAATTATTTAGCACAGAAGCCCAGATTAATATCTATCGAATCTTCCAGGAGGCCCTGAATAATGTGCAACTGCATGCCCAGGCCAGCAAGGTGACTTTGTCCGCCAAAAAAGCCAACGACCAAGTGGATTTCCTGCTGGAAGACAACGGCCAGGGTTTTGACATGGGGCGTATGGAAGACCTGGAGGCGGGTCGGAAAGGCATCGGCCTGGCTGCGATATCGGAGCGGGTTCGGGCCCTGGGAGGCACCTTCAAGATCGAGAGCCAGATCGGCTCGTACCAGGCGTCT
>JAMCQY010000166.1:0-3728 GCA_023381945.1 Deltaproteobacteria bacterium | reverse complement strand
CAAATCATAAAGGCATTCCATCGGCGTAGGGACCAGGATATTCTTCAGTATTCCCGAGAGCAGGAAAAAGTGATTAGTGTTCAGATGAATGGTGTTAAATGGTGCGTAGGACGCACCCTACTAAACCTGATTCTCAAAGGCGGGATGCGCTTCGCTTTCCCGCCCTACGCCTTTGTCGGGCGAGACGCCCGCTCCGCCGAGTAAAATCCGATTGACCGTGGGCCCGGCCGGGCCTATATTGCCATTATCAAGCTAAATAACTGAAAAGGCAGCGGCACTCCTGATGAAAATCACCCTGGCCCAACTCAATCCCACGGTGGGGGACGTTAACGGCAATCTGCAAAAGGTCATCGACACCCTGGAACGGGTTGGCGCCGAAACTGACCTCATCGTGTTTTCGGAGCTGTTCCTGGTCGGCTACCCGCCCCGGGATCTGGTGGAGAAGCCCTCGCTGATCGAACAGGCACAGCAGGCCATCGCGCATCTGGCCGAAGCCAGCAGGCGTTATCCCGGGACCGCGGTGCTGGTGGGCGCGCCTCTGCCCACGGGCCGGGACACCGGCAAATCGTTGAGCGACGCCGCGGTGCTGATCGGCGACGGAAAGGTGTTGTTTCAGCAGAACAAATCACTGCTGCCGGCTTACGACGTCTTTGACGAAACCCGGCATTTCGAGCCGGCAAAGGAGGTCGGAGTAACGGCCCTCGGACCGGAATCGCTGGGGATTTCCATCTGCGAAGACGCCTGGTACGAGCCGGTGCTTTGGGACCGCTGCCTCTATCCCCTGGACCCGATCAAGGTCCTGGCAGACAAGGGCGCCTCAGTACTGCTGAACATCTCGGGGTCACCTTTCCAGGTGGGAAAACAAGAGGTGCGCCACCGGCTCATCCGGAACCACGCCCGGCGCTATCAGCTTCCCTTCATTTACGTCAACCAGGTGGGAGGCAACGACGAACTGATCTTCGACGGCGGCAGCATGGCCCTGGACGCGGCGGGTGAGGCCATCGCCCTTTTGCCCTATTTTCAAGAGGCAGTGGTGACGGTGGACTTAAAGCAAGCGGGCACCGCGGGCCTCTACATACCGCCGGAACCCATCGGCTCGGTGCACCAGGCCCTGGTGCTGGGGCTACGTGATTATTTCAGGAAATGCGGCTTCAGCCAGGCAGTGATAGGCCTCTCCGGCGGGGTGGATTCGGCGGTCACCTGCGCCCTGGCAGCCGAGGCTCTGGGGCCGGAAAACGTCCTGGGGGTCCTGATGCCGTCGCCTTATACCTCACGGGAAAGCATCGAGGATTCCCAGGATCTGGCCGCGAACCTGAAGGTGGAAGTGAAGGTCATCCCCATCACTCCCATATACCAGTGCTATCGAGAATCCCTGCAAGAGCCGCTGCAATTGGAGGAGATCGAGGTGACCCTGGAGAACATCCAGGCCCGCATCCGGGGCAACATCTTGATGGCCATCTCGAACAAGTTCGGGCACATGGTGCTTTCCACCGGCAACAAGAGCGAACTGGCAGTGGGCTACTGCACCCTCTACGGCGACATGAGCGGCGGCCTGAGCGTTTTGGCCGATGTCCCGAAGACCATGGTCTATGAAGTGGCTCACCATATCAACCGGGAGCGGGAATTAATCCCCCGGCAGATCCTCAGCCGGGCCCCGTCGGCGGAGTTGCGCCCCGACCAGAAGGACCAGGACACTCTGCCGCCCTATGAAATTCTGGACGGGATCATGAATCTATATTTAGTAGGCCGCCTCTCATACCAGGAAATCGTCGCCCGGGGCTTCGATCCTGACACGGTGCGCTGGGCGATCAGGGCCATCGACCGCAATGAATATAAACGGCGGCAAGCGGCGCCGGGCCTGAGGGTGACTTCCAAGGCGTTCGGGATGGGGAGAAGGATTCCCATTGCGGCTAAATTCAGTAGTCAGTAGCCAGTAGTCAGTAGTTGGCAGAAAATAGATTAGGTCCTATTGCCAAATCTCATAGGCTGTGGAATTTGCTTCCCAAACAGTAACCAGGGCGGGAGGAAGAGTGTTTAAGTCCCCCTTTGAAAAAAGGGGGATTTAGGGGGATTTGAAAACCTCCAAATCGGAAAGAATTTTTGGCAAACGCTATAAAATCAGTTGCGATAGGTTCTTACTGGCAACTGGTTACCGGGAACTGGCTACTGCCCTTACATGACGTTAGGCGGCTTGGCGGGAGCGGCTGGAGGAGCAGGCGCCTTTTCTTTTTCGGGGGCCGGGGGCGGCAGCGACGGCTCGGTCTCTTCCGGTATGGGCGGCAGCGGCGGCAACGGACTCGCGCCTTCGTTCGTTCCTGGGGCCGCCGGTGGCGGTGCACTCCCCTGTTTGGTGGTTTTAAAGAGGGCCGGGTCAATCTGCGGGAACCAGTCCGGCACCTTGGTCACCGCTTTCCAGGGTCCCCTGGCCTTGCTGCCGCGATAGAGATAACCCTCCCAATAAAAATAGTATTTGCTGCCATGGCGGAAGACGTCAGTGGGCAGATTGGGGGCGTGAAAGACCCTGGGGACATTTGGCACCCGGGTCCACTGCGGTTTGACCCGGGGCGGGATCGGGTCGATGTTGATGTTCTGGGCGGCAACCGGGGCCGCAGCCAGGAACAGGCATAGGGCCGCCGCGGCCAGGAGCTTGAAGAGTCCAGGCATCGGCATATCCTCCTGAGCAGAAGTGGTGGGGGGTGAGGGAACCCTTACCCCCCATTTTGCCGGCGCCGGGAGGGCACGCCAGGTGGTCACCAGGGCGGCGGAGTCTTAAAGAGAGAGCGATCTATCCGGTAAAGCGCCGGGTGCGGTTTGCGCACCGGACGCCAGGGCCCCAGCAAGTGTTTACTCTGGTACCAGGCGCCTGCATAATAATAATAATACCTCTTATGCAAGAGGAAAAGGTCCGAAGGAAGATTCGGAGCATAAAATACCTTGGGCGAGGTAGGCACTGGGACCCAGGCCGGGGCGATTCCCGGCGGCACCGGCGGCGGCAGTGGGGCGACACCCGGAGGCGGCGGCGGGGCCATCTGGGACCAGGCCGGGGCTACGCAGGAGATGAGTAAAACCATGGCCAGCAGAATTTTTAAAGGGCGCGGCATAAGATTGTCCTCCGGCAGTAATTTACCTGAGCTTTAAGGCGAATACTTTTTCATCTGCCCCGGCGGCATGGGGGCGCCGCGCCAGCCCGTCTTTTTGCCTTTAGCCCATCCCGGAGGCGTCTTAAAGTAGGTCGGAGCTATTTGGTAAAAGACCTGCGGGGGCGCCTGGATCGCTTGCCAGGGGCCGGCAACGGCTGGTCCTGCATACCATCGGTTATGGGTATACCAATAAAATTGGCCGCCATAATTGAAAAGATCCGCCGGAGAATTGGGAGCGTACGAAACGCCGCCCACTTGGGGGACCGGGACCCATTGCACGACAGTTCCTTCAGGGACTGGACCAAAAGGTTTTTTCTTTCCCCAAACCGGGGAAATTGCCAACAAGATCACCAGCGTAAACAAGAGAACAATTCTAGCGCTCCTTGCCATAGTGAGTCCTCCTTTTATGCAGGAATGCTGCGCTGGCGCCCCACCGACAGGTCGTGCAGGGGGATGATGATATCCGCCAGTTCTTTTACCTTTTGGGCGCTCTCGTAGGCGTCAATGACGTTGATGTGCACCCCGGAGGGCACAATCGGACCCTTGGGGGGGAAGTTTTGTTCATTGCAGCAAAATCCGGTGATCACC
>JAMCQY010000014.1 GCA_023381945.1 Deltaproteobacteria bacterium | reverse complement strand
GGGTCACCACGAACAGGCCGAAGCGGGCGACGAAGTGGAGGTAATCACCGCCGCCACCCCGTTTTATGGCGAATCCGGCGGCCAGGTGGGCGATACCGGCCTCATCAGCGGCGACGGCTGGCGCATCCGCGTGACCGACACCCAGCGCCTGCCCAATGACCTGTTCATCCACCAGGGGGTAGTGGAGGAGGGAACGGTCAAGGTCAACGACGCGGCCCATTTAGAAGTGGACCCGGCCCGGCGCCGCCGCATCGCCCGGCACCACACCGCCACCCATATCCTGCAAGCGGTGCTGCGGCGGCATTTGGGTGAACACGTCAAACAATCCGGCTCTTTGGTGGAACCGGAAAGAATGCGCTTCGATTTCACGCATTTTCAGGCCATTCCTCCTGAGGAAGTGGAGCGGATCGAGCTGGACCTGAATGAAGCAGTAGCGGACAATCTGCCGGTGCTCACCGACAAGCTGTCCATGGCCGAGGCCATGGAGCGGGGCGCCACCGCCTTGTTCGAGGAAAAATACGGTGAAGAGGTGCGAGTGGTGGCCATCCCGGGGTTGAGCCAGGAGCTCTGCGGCGGGACCCACGTGGAGCGCACCGGCGATTTGGGGTTTTGTAAAATTACCTCCGAGGCTTCAGTGGCCGCGGGCATCCGGCGCATCGAAGCGGTCTGCGGCCCGGAGGCCGTCGTTCTGACCCAGGAACTGGGCCGGGAACTGGACCAGGCCGCGGCCCTGATGAAGGGAAGCCGCACAGACCTGATCTCCCGCCTGGATAAGGTCTTAAAGCGCCAACGTGACCTGGAAAAGGAGATGGAGGCATTGAAGGGCAGGCTGGCTGCCGCCCAGGCCGGAGACCTGCTGGATCAAGTGCGTCAAATTGAGGGTGTGCCGGTCCTGGCCCTGAAGGTGGAGGCCGGCGACCCCAAGGCGCTGCGCGATTTTGCCGTGAAGCTCCAGCAACGCCTGCAGAGCGGCATCGTGGTGCTGGGCGCCGCGACCGGGGAAAAAGCCATGCTCATCGCCCTGGTCACCAAGGACCTGACCAAAAAGTTCCCCGCCGGGGAGATCATCAAGGCCATTGCGCCCGCGGTGGGTGGCAGCGGCGGCGGCCGCCCCGACATGGCCCAGGCCGGCGGCCCGGACCTGTCCGGCATCCCCCAGGCCCTGGAACAGGCTTACGGGGTGGTGGCGAAGAAGGCGAAGGGGTAAAGTGTGGGGTGCGCAATTTGCGCACCCTACATCTGTACTGTTAAAACATAATTAATGTTATGCGAAATAGGATTCTCACTGAAAAGCAAGCAGCCGAGAACTTTATTAATTGTGTTCCCAGTGATTATTTTAATATCTATAGGGAATGTAAAGGAGAAGCAATTTATGTTAAGAAACTAAAGAGATTATTCGCTTATTGGGATAATAAAAAAGTACCTACCAGTGGGAAAATTGATTTTATTTTGGAGCCGACTGATTTGTTAGAAAAGATTGGTTGGGAAATCGGATGTATTGGAGTAGAGGTTAAATCATCATCTCTGATTAATAAAAAGCCAGGTAAAGCCATCGCTCAAATATTAGATTACCAATCACGTATATATTCGCTACCAAATGGCAAAGCAGAATTATCAATGATATTTTTATTTCCATATAGAGATACAGCAGAGTTCATTGCCAGTATTATGCAACAGGAAGGTTTGGGTTTTGTTAAATATGAACCATGTTATGGGAACTTTCAACTACTGCACCCAAACACAAGTCATGAGTTTATTTTTGCTTATTCCTCCAATGGCGAAGTTCAGATTAGACGCCCCCGGTATGGCAAAAGATTTGGGCACCGATAACGAGGAAGGGGGTGTAAAATGACCAAAAAATTTACCGCGGTAATTACCAAAGAAGAGACCTGGTACGTGGCCCATTGCGTGGAATTAGGCGTGGTGAGCCAGGGAAAAACTATCGAAGAGGCCAAGGCCAACCTTAAGGAAGCGGTGGAACTCTATTTGGAAAGTTTTTGTTAACCAACAACCATGAAATGGTGCGACCTCTCCTGTGAATATGCTTCCTTCCCTGAGGCTGCGGCCGTGGACGGCGCCGGTTCTTGCCGAACCTTTGCGGCGCTGTATTGTACCCGGCTGGAACGGCTGGTGCATAAGAATGCGCCCTGTGCCTGGGAAGAAAAAGGCTCATCCTCCGGGACAGGTGCTGATTTAAAATAGTTCAGGTAGGGCGGCCGTCCCTGGCCGCCTAAAATTAGCGGGCGGGGGACGCCCGCTCCACCACAATAGCCAAAGCTTTTTAAAAGCACAGGCTGGAAGCCTGCGCTACCAAAGCTAAGAGGTGCCGCAAGCTTGCACGAATATGCCATGATGGAAAACGTCATCGCCGTCATCAGGGCGGAGTTGAAGAAGGCCGGGGAGACGCCCGCAGGCCATACCCTGGAAGTAACTCTGAAGGTGGGGGCCCTGGAGATGCACTCCGTGGAGGCCGCCCGCCAGGCCTTTGAGGTCCTGACCAAGGGCACCGATCTGGAAGGCGCCCGCCTCAATCTGATCGTCCTGCCGGTGACCCTGGCCTGCACCGATTGCGGCTTTTCCGGGCCCCTGCCCATGGGCGCGGCGGACCCGCATGAGGCCATGCCCGTAGCGGAATGCCCCCAATGCGGCTCCTTGACCCCGGTCCAGGGCGGCCGGGGAGTAGAGTCCATTGAGTTGAAATGGGAGTGAAGCAGCTGTTGGTTTTCTTTGCGGCCTTTGCGTCTTTGCGAGAAATATCTGGCTAACCCCGCACTTCCTTCATCGCCTCCATAATCCGTTCGCAGGCCAGGGGCACGGCCCGCTGGATGGCCTCAGAGAGGCCAGGCTTAACCTCCTCGGGGATTGAGCGACGATAATCTTCACCTGCATGCCGCTCTGTTCTTTGATTTCCTGGAGCGCAAAAAATCCCCCTAAATCTCCCTTTTTCAAAGGGGGACTTTAAAACCCAGCTTGCTTCCCCCGACTCTTGCCGGCTGCGGCCATCTGGACCATGAGGATGTTGGACTTGATTAAATCCTCCAGGTTTTCCTGCCCGAAGTTGTCATTGCTCTGGCGATAGGCGGCGCAGACCCCGTCCTTAGCACCTCGCTGCCAAAGAACAGCCGGGGCGGCTGTTCTACATAAAGGCGGGCACGGAGGCCCGCCCCACCAAAAGAACGACTCGGCGGCTCTCCATACTCCAATCATTAAATTTTCACAATCCGGAGGCCCGTGCCCCTACTGCACGATGACGATGCCGGCCAGGACGCCTTTGGGGAGGTCCTCGGCGCGGGCGCCGCTGCCGATGGGGTAGATGTCCCAGCCCTGGCGGGCCACCAATTGATAAACGTCAATGCCCACCGCCTCCATGGAGGGCCGGGAGATCAGGGAAAAACGGCAGCGCTTGCCTTCCATGGCCAGGCAGGAATCCTGCTGGCCGCAAAAGGTGTGGCGGCAGGAGCCGGCGCCGAAGCCGAAGGCCAGATAATGGCCGTCATAGAAGGCCCGGGATTCCACTTCGCTGACCAGTTTATAAATCTTCTGAAAGGCGGCCACCCGCTCCTTGATGGTGGCCTTGTCCCGGACGATGACCCCGGCAGGCACATCCAGGGTGAACAGCACGGCCCAGTGGTATTTTTCGAGGAGGTCCCGGAGTTCGGCGGGCTTCATAGTGTTGGGCGGGCAGTGGGCCCCGGCGCCGTACCCGAAGCAGCGGGGAATCTGGCACTTCAGGGTGATGCGTTCATCCACCGGGATGTCTTCGGCCTTGATAACCGCGGCCTTACTGGCGCCCATTTCCAGGGCCTTCTGGGCATAGCGCTCCAGGTCCTGGGCCAGCCGCTCGGCGTGCATATCCAGGGTGATTTTGTCAATTTTGCCCATTAATGCTCTCCTGCCGATAATGCCAAGAATCGGTCCACGCAAAGATAGATGGCTCGGGGGGGCACCCTACATTAGTCCTTGCCCGGTCAAGACCTCGAGGGCCTGTACGTAACGGGCCCGGGTGTTGGCAATGACCTCGAGGGGGAGCGGCGGCGGCGGGGGCTGCTTGTTCCAGCCCAGCGATTCCAGATAATCCCGCAGGTACTGCTTATCGTAACTCTTCTGGGAGCCGCCGGGGCGGTAATCTTCTTTGGGCCAAAAGCGGGAGGAGTCCGGGGTCAGGACCTCGTCGATGAGGAGCAATTCGCCCGCGGCCTGGCCGAACTCGAACTTGGTGTCGGCGATAATGATACCCCGGGGTACGGCCCAGGCCAGAGCCCGGCGATAGAGGGTGAGGCTGATGTCCCTGACCTTCGCGGCCAGATCGGCGCCGATGGTGGCGGCCACGCGGTCGAAGGAAATATTTTCATCGTGGACCCCCAGTTCGGCCTTGGTGGAGGGGGTGAAGACGGGCTCCGGCAACTGCTGGGATTCCACCAGGCCTGGGGGAAGGGAGAGTCCGCCGATGGCCCCGGTCTTTTGATATTCGGCCCAGCCGGAGCCGGAAAGATAACCGCGCACTATACACTCTACCGGCAGAGGCTGACATTTGCGCACCAGCATGGTGCGCCCGGCAAGCATCTCTTTATAAGGATGCAGCGCGGCGGGGAAATCCTCAACCTTCAGCGAAACCACGTGGTTGGGCACAACGTCGGCCAGGTGCCGGAACCAGAAGGCGGAGAGAGTGGTAAGGATACGGCCCTTGTCGGGGATGGGTTCATTCATCACCACATCAAAGGCGGACATGCGGTCTGAAGCCACCAGCAGGAGGTGGTCGCCCAGGTCGTAGATGTCCCGCACCTTACCCTGGTGTCGGGGGTAGCCGGGAAGATCGGTGGTCTTAACCGGGGCGCTCATAGGCTCGCCCTCCGGGCGGTAGCGTCAGTCGCGGGTTTGACCGGTTTAGCCGGTTTAGCCGGCTTCGTTGAATGATTAGCTTTGGTCTTGGCAGCCATTTTGACAATCCTGGGGGTGATTTTTTCCTGGGATTTGAGGCGCCGGGCCAGGTCTTCGGCGGCCTTGGTCCCGGTCACGGGTCCTAACTGGACCAAATATTGGGTCTTGCCGCCGGTGCTCCTGGAGGCGAGAGTAGCCTTGAAATTATTCTTCTTAAGCTTTTGCAACAGGGCCTGGGCCTGTTTTGGGTTGGCATAACTGCCGGCCACTAGCAGGTAGCGTTCTCCTTTAGGTTTGGCGGGCTCTGAAGGACGCGCCGCCGGGCCAGGGGCAGGCCCGACAGCCGGGCCCGGAGCAGGTTTAGTGGCGGCAGGCAGCCGGGCGGGCTCCTCGGTCTCGGTCGAGGGCGGACCGGGGCTGGCCGGCGCCGGTATCTGGGCCACGGACTCTGGTGCCGGCTTGGCAGTTTCTGAAATCTGGACCGGCCGGTTCATCCTGAACCCTAACCAAATAAGGATCACGATGATCCCGGCCAGACCCAGGCCCCAAAGCTGGCGGCGAGGGGAGGCCATGAATGCGCGGCCAGCGCGCCCGACGCCGTCTTTGACTTTTTCGGCCACAGGACGGCTCAACTGCCAGGCTTGGCCTAAAAACGCTCGGGGCCGGGCCGCGATGGCCTGCCAAGCGGAACCGGCTTTCCCCGGTTGCCAGGCCTGATAATCTTCGGCCGGCCGGGCGCCGGGCTTAAGCTCCCGCATCTGGCGCAGTTGGGCCAAAAAAGAGGTCACGTCGGGGAAGCGCTCTTCGGGGTCCACCGCCAGGCAGCGCAGCAGCAGGTTCTGCAACGGCAGGGGAACCTCATCCAGGTCCGCGGGCAGGGCCTCAATCCGATAGGGGAAAGGCTCATCGAAGGTCAGGGCATAGGGGAGGCTACCCGCCACCAGGCGAAAGCCCAGGACGCCCAGGGAGAAGATATTGCTGGCCACGGTGGGAGCATCGCCGTAAATCACCTCCGGTGCGTCATAAGCCTTGAGTTCCAGAGTTTCCACCTGATCGCCATCTTCGCTGGGGAAGGAGAAATTGGCCACCCTGACCTCTTCGCCTTTCAAGAGAAGATTTAGGGGATTAAGGGCCAGATGGACCGCACCCCGCTGGTGGGCGAAGGCCAGCACCTGGGCAGCCTGCTCCAGCAGGTGCAGGGCCTGGGGCAGCCCGAAGCGCCGCTGGCGCGTGAATTGGGCCAGAAGACTCTCGCCGTCGAAAGGTTCCTGTACGAGAACCAGCCAGTCTTCGGTGTGCTCCAGATGAAAAAGGCCTAAAATTTCGGGGTGGCGCAACCGGAAGGCCAGGATGGCCTCCGCGCCATAATAGGCCTGGGCGGCGGCCCATTCCGTGGCCTGCCGGGGCAGCAGTTTGAGTCCTACTTCGGCCCCGAGGAGCAGGTCCCGGGCCAGCCATACTTCGCCCCAGGGTTCTTCCCGGAGAAGGCGGCTGATCTCATAGCGCCCGCCCGGGAGTTGGGGGACGGGAAGATCCGGGTTGTAGGTCTGCATCTCGGCTCCTGCCTTGCTTTCTGAGGATGAGCCGGTGGGTCCGGCCAGATTCACCATAACATAAAAAAGCCGGGCAAAACAGCCCTTTGGTACAGCTTTCAGCAGTCAGCCTCCAACAGCCGGTAAGGATTGAAACTGGCGTTCAGCCACAGTCATCTCACCAAGAATGCCGGGAAGAGGTTTTTCAAGGGTTATTCCTCATATAGACCCTGGCCGTAATTTCTTTCTCGAACCGGAAAGGCCATGGCTTCTCCAGATAAAATTGAACCTTCTTAACTTTTCTGGTAATTTTTCGTTGGGACAGTTTAGCAGAAAATCCACGGACGGACTCATGTCTCTGGCCAATCTAATCACCCTGATGCGGCTGCCGTTGCTCCTGTTGGTGGTGACTTTGCTGTTCATCTCCAACCTATGGGTGCAGCTTTTCGGACTGGCGCTGCTCATCGCCTTGTTCCTGCTGGATTGGTTCGACGGCTATGTGGCCCGGCTGCGCAACGAGGTCACCGAGATGGGTGCGGTATTGGACGTGGCCCTGGACCGCGCCGTGGAAAACATCCTCTGGCTAACCTTCATGTATCTGGCCATGGTGCCCTTGTGGGTGCCCATTGTCTTCCTGATCCGCTCTTTTATCGTGGATGGCATTCGGGGGGTGGCCCTGACCCGGGGCAAATCCGGCTTCGGTATGATGCATTCAACCGTGGGCCGCTTCCTGGTGGCCTCCCGGTTCATGCGGGCCTTATACGGATTAGTTAAGGCCCTGACTTTTTGCTTTCTCTACCTGACCCACGCCCTGGCCATGAAATATCCCGGCGCCCCCCTGGCCTTGCTTTCCCTGAATCAAGGGCTTATCTTGCTATCAATGGCTCTGTGCGTGGTTCGGGGCATTCCGGTGCTTCTGGACGGGCGCATCTATTTCGGAGCCGCTAAAACTTAAGCCACCAGGGGGAACCGGGCGCCCCAGCCGGAATTCCAGATGAGCCAAGTGGCTGCAATATTTGACATCGACCAGACGCTGGTCCAGGGATACACGGAGCGGCTCTTTTTTCGCTACCTGATCCGTCATGGCCTCCTGGGAGTTACTCAGGCTTTGGCCTATCTGGGTAGCCTGGCCCTCAATCCTCAAATGCGGTTCGAAGACAAGAGCTATCTGGAAGAGCTGCCGGTGGCCGAAGTCACGGGCTTGGCCCGGCGCTGCTATCAAG
>JAMCQY010000306.1 GCA_023381945.1 Deltaproteobacteria bacterium | reverse complement strand
CTCGATGGTATCCAGGCCGTAGTCGTCGCACAGGCGGTCGATCAGGGCGATCTCGTCCAGATTCCTGATCAGGGTGTTGGCGCCCAGCGCCCAGATGGTCTCGTATTCGAAGCCGGAGGTGAGATACTTGCCTTTGGCGTCATGGTAAGTCTGGGAACACTGGATCAGGCAGCCGGGATGGCAGCCTTCTTTGGTCTTGCCGCCCCGGGCCTTGATGAGCTCAGCCATGCGCTCGCCGCTGATGTCTTCGGCGTATTCGAAGCGCCCGCCGCGAAAATTCTGGGTGGGCAGGGCGCCGGCTTCATTGACGATATTGATCAGCACCGCGGTGCCAAAGGCCGGCAGGGCCTGGCCGCTTACAGGATGTTCGATGATGTATTTGGCCCATTTCCGGGCGGCGGCCTTGAATTTTTCCGGCTCAGCCAGTGGGACACTGCTTGCGCCTTTATCATCCACCACCAGGGCCTTGAGTTTCTTAGAGCCCATCAGGGCCCCCAGGCCTCCCCGCCCAGCCGCCCGGCCCGGGCGGCCGTGGGGATCGGTGAAATTGATGCTGGCCGCCGTCAGGCGCTTCTCTCCTGCCTGGCCGATACTCATCACCCCTATTCCCCGGCCGAAACGCTTCCACAGGTTGGCCATGACGCGGTAGTTCCCCAGGCCTTCGTATTCCGAGGCCGGAAAAAATTCCACCCCATCCTTGGAAATCTTTACCAGGTAGAAGCCGTCAGCCTCATGAGGCTTGCCTTCCACGACCACAGCCATGATCCCCAGCCGGGCCAGTTTCTGGGAGACCAGTCCTCCGGAGTTACTTTCCTTGATGCCTCCGGTGAGGGGGGATTTGCCGCCCACGGAGATGCGTCCCGTGTTGGCCGCGGGAGTCCCGGTGAGCAGTCCTGGAGCCACCACCAGTTTGTTGGCTTCGCTGAGTGGATGGCAGGTAGGGTCCACCTCTTCCCGCAGGAGGCGGGAGGTCAGGGCCCGTCCTCCCAATCCGGCATAGACCGGCGGCACCTCTTCCCAGCGGTAAGTCTGGTTGGCCATATTGAGACGCAAAATCTTGGACATGGTCTGCTCCTTTGGCGTTGGCTCGCCCCGCCCGGCGCCTCCAGTGACGCCGGGAAAAACTGGTCCACTTGTTAAAAATATGACTGATCCATAGCCCTGTCAACCGGGAAATTATCCGGAAAACTTTGCTCCGAATGACTTTCCGCTCAGATCTGACCCGCCCGGAATCCAAGATCCAAGACTCGCAATTATAACCCCAACTTGACATCATTCAGATGAAAACTTATTTTTTTGGCAAGACTATTTGCAGAGGAAAAGCCCGTGAAGCGCATTTTAGTGAGTTTGACCGTAGCATTGATGGTTTTTATGGCGCCAGCCTGGTCAGCAGCCCAACCCAAGGGAGGTGGTCCCAGTGGTACGGTGGAGATGCACGCCACCCGCGTCTCTTTCGGGGTGGGATTTACCAAAGGCGAAGGCTACCTGCATTATAAAGGCGATGACTTCAGGTTCAAGGTGAAAGGACTAAGCGCCGTAGGAATGGGCATTACCACGTTAAATGCCACTGGTAATGTCTATAATTTAGTGAGCATCAAGGATTTCCCAGGCAATTATTACAGTTTCGAGCCCGGGGGCACCTTTCTCGAAGGTTCTGAGGCCCTGGTAATGAAAAATTCCAAGGGAGTTGTGATCGCCTTGAAAGCGGCGGAGACCGGGATGGAGCTGAAACTGGGGAACGAAGGCCTCAGAATTACCCCCGCCTGGGATTGATCAGGAAAGATCGGGTGATGACAACTGGTCAATAATAGCCCAGACGCCCCGTTCACCAACCACGGACTTGACTTTTCCCGGAGACATTCTTACCTGAATTCCATTGATGAAGGTATACGGATAGAAGTGATTCTTAGCCAGGTCAGTGATATCACACCCCGAACGATCTTAAACCCTGCAAGCTACGCATAGACCTGGCAATCAATTTCAACTCTCTCGCAGGTTGAGAGTGCCAAGACACCCCAACCCAGGGGTGATTTGGCAGTTTGAACATATTAGCCCTCAAAACCAAGCCAAGGAGAGGATTGAGATGACGGGAAAGTTCAATTTAAAGCTGGCGGCGCTCTGCGCCATCCTGAGTGTAGCTTTGGTAGTTCCTGCCCTGGCCCAGGAGAAAGGCAATGTGGCGGAGCGCTTCAAACAAGAACGCACCCAGATGATCAAGCAGTTGAAGCTCGCTCCTGACAAAGAAAAGCAGCTGATCGGGGTGGAGGAGAAGTATGTAGGTCCTCGCAAAGAGATCATCGACAACCTGAAGAAGACCCGCAAAGAGTTGGATGCCGCTCTGGCGGCCCCCCAACCCGATGAGGCCAAGATTAAGGACCTGGTAAGCAACCTGACCTCAGGGCAAGATAAGCTGTTCGATTCCTTTAAGAGCCAGCGGAACGAGGAACTGGGGCTGTTGTCACCGATAGAGCAAGGCAAGTATCTGGCGGCTATGGAGAAATGGCGCCACGGTATGATGAAGCCGAAGAAGAAAAAGAAGTAACGCAGAAAAGGCACAGCAAAGTCAACTAAGTCGCCACCGAAAGGTCACCCTTTTGGAGCGCCGTGACCTGGGGCGCCCGATTGGGAGCAAGCCGCATGATTTCGCCAAGGAGACTCACCATGAAGAAATTCGGGTTATTCCTGTCGCTGGCCCTCATACTGATCTGTGGCTGGCCAGGATATAGCGGCTTCGGAACCGCGCCGGCATATGCAGCTCCGCCGCCGCCACCGGTTTATACCTGCGATCCTTACTATCCATACCGGTGTTATTATACCGCCCCCTACGCCGATCCCTACACCCAGTACTTCTATTACGTAGTTCCCGACGTAGAAGAGCGGCTGCGAGAACGCGAAGAGCGCCTGGAGCGCCGGGAGCGTCAGCAGCGCCGAAGAGAATGGGAGGAGGAACACGGTTTTCGTTAAGGGATTGCAGAAAATTTTGCCTGCATATATGGCTAAGTGCCGCGCCGATATGGCGCGGCTAGGCAAGCCAAATATATAAGCCTTTAAAACTATTCCCAAAGGAGCGGCTAACATGAAAGGCAAGTTCCACCTTAAACTCGGTTTGCTCTGTGCCATCCTGAGCGCGATGCTGGTGTCCCCTGCCCTGGGCCAGGGTAAAGGCAGCCCGGAGGAACAATTTAAACAGCACCGGATCCAGATGATTAAAGACTTGAAGCTTGCCCCTGACAAGGAGAAGGCGGTGCTGGCGGTGGCAGATAAATATGATGGTCAGCGCAAAGAGATCATCGACAATTTGAGGAAGACCAAGGCAGATCTGGAGACTGCCCTGGCGGCTCCTAAGCCGGATGAGGCGAAGGTCAAGGAACTGGTGAATTCCCTCACCAGCGGCATGGATGCACTGTTTAATTCTTTTAAGAGCCAGCGGGAAGAGGAGCTGGCGCAAATGAGCCCGATTGAGCAAGGCAAGTACCTGTTAATGCTGAATAAAATGCGGGAAGAAATGATGAAGAAGCCTAAAATGCCGAAGAAATAAGCCTAGCCGACGGGAAGGGGTTTCCAGCTCAAGCGGAGCCCCAATCCGGTTGTTTCATGCCGATTAAGTTTCAGGTGGGGGAGACGCCCGTAATTGAAATCCCATCCAAGCTTGACTAGCGAGGATGGCTGGCAATCTCACCCTGGAGCTGCTCAAGGAGAGTCTTGATAATGAAGAAATATCTACTTGCTCTTGGACTGGTCCTCATGCTGGTATGTTGGGGTTGGCAAGGAGATCTCGGGGTGGGAACCGCCCCGGCTATAGCACAGCCTCCTCCACCACCGGGTTATTGCGATCCCTATTACTACAATTGTACCTACAACAATTATTATACGGCTCCCTATACCGACCCGGCGACGCAGTTCTCTATTATACCGTCCCCCCAGATAGGCGGGGCGCTAATCTATGAGCGCGGGCGCCACGGGCCCCGGGAGTACCGGAGGCACGAACGCCGCGAGCGTTGGGAGCATGGAGGGGGGCATCATTGAGGCAGGCTTTGTTTAAGCGGGGACACCTGGTTGCTATGGGATATGTGCCTAGGGCGGGCCCCCGGCCCTGCCCTGGGCAGTAACCCGTTAAGGCCGCTGCAAGTCTCCATCACGCCCTGGCCCACTGATCCAACTAGGTGGACGCGGCGCCGCGGTCGATGGCTTCCTGGGTTATCCGGGCCAGGGTCTCCAGTTGCTCCAGGGTGATGCTCAAGGGCGGCATCAAAACGATGACATCCCCCAGGGGCCGGAGGATGGCCCCCAACTTGCGGGCGGCCAGGATTACCCGGTGACCGGTCCGGCGGGCCACCGGGAAGGGCTCCCGGCTCTCCTTGTCCTGCACCAACTCGATCCCCACCATCAGGCCCCGCTGCCGGATGTCTCCCACGTGCGGCCGGTCGGCCATGCAGGCCAAAAGCTCGGTCAGAAGCTCGAGCTTCGGCGCCAAGCCCTCGATCACGCGGTCTTGCTCAAAAATATCCAGGCTGGCCAGCCCCGCCGCCGCGGCCAGGGGGTTGCCGGTATAAGTGTGGCCGTGGAAAAAGGTCTTGAATTCCTCAAATTCTCCCAGAAAGGCGTCATAAATTTCATCGGTGGCCAGGGTGGCGGCCAACGGCAGGTAACCGCCGGTGATGCCCTTGGCGAGACACATCAGGTCCGGGCTCACCTGCTCGTGCTCGCAGGCGAACATCCGGCCGGTGCGGCCAAATCCCACTGCCACTTCGTCGGCGATGAGCAGCACGCCGTGTTTTCTGGTCACTTCCAGCACCTTAGAAAGAAAGCCCGGCGGCTGCGGCAGCATTCCGGCGGCGCCTTGCATGATGGGCTCCAGGATGACCGCGGCCAACTCTTTGTGGTGCCTGGCCACCTGCTCCTCCAATATGGCCAGGCACTGCTCCCGGCAGTCCCCCCGGTATGGGCAGCGGTAACAGTAGGGCGACGGCGCCTCCAGGGTGTCGAACAGCAGGGAATGGTAGACCTGATGGAACAGCGGGATGCCCCCCACTGATACCGACCCAATGGTGTCGCCATGGTAGCTGTTGCTCAACTTCAGGAAGCGCCGCTTCTCCTGCCGGCCCCGGTTTTGCCAGTACTGGAAGGCGAGTTTCAGGGCCACCTCCACCGCAGTGGAGCCGTCATCGGAGAAAAACACCTTGTTAAGGCCGGCCGGGGCGATCTGGGCCAGGCGGCGGGCCAACGCGATGGCCGGCGGATGGGCCAGGCCCAGAAGGGTGCTGTGGGCCACCTGCCCCAGCTGCTCCATCACGGCCCGGTCCAGCTCCGGCCGCTGATGGCCGTGCAGGTTGGCCCAAAGGGAGGAGACCCCGTCCAGATAACGGTTGCCTTCGATATCAAACAGGTAATTGCCTTGGCCCCGGGTGATGATCAGGAGTTCTTCTTCCCGGAAGCCCTGCATTTGGGTAAAGGGATGCCAGAGGTGCTCCCGGTCCCAGCGGGCCAGGGTCTCGCGGTCGTAGGTCATCTTCTTTCCCTAAAACGCTCTTACGAAATGGTGGCACAGGCTTTCCAGCCTGTGCAGGTAGGGGCGGGTTTTAAACCCGCCCCTACGGCTAAGCAATCCTTAAAAATATAGGGCGGTTCGAGAACCGCCCCTACATCCTCAGTTTCTGGTGGTCCAGGCTGGGAAGCCGTCTTCAGCCCGGCAGGCGGCGCCAGTCTGCTTTGGAGTCCCGCAGCGGTTTCCCGGCCCGCCGCTCATCTGCGCCTGCGTCGCTATCCCGGGCAGCTCGGCGGGGGTCCACCAGGTCAAACCGCCGCATCTTGTTGAACAGGGTAGTCCGGCTGATGCTCAAAGAACGGGCGGTTACCTGCCGGTTCCAGTTCAGGGCCTCCAGGGTTTGCAGGAGGATTTGCCTTTCGGCCTTATCCAGGGCCTCGTCCAGGGTGAGATGCACCGCGCCGCTGATAGTCTGGCTGACAGGACTGTTCGTGGTGTGAGCCGGCAGCGACTCCGGTATGATGAACTCACCTGGGCTTAAGATGACCGCCCTTTCCACGACATTTTCCAGTTCCCGGACATTGCCGGGCCAGGGATACTGCAAGCAAATTTGCAGGGCGCTTTTGGAAATCCCTTTGAGATTCTTGTGGTGTATCTGGTTAAATTGCTTAATAAAGTGATCGATTAACGGTTCAATATCGCTCAGGCGCTCCCGAAGCGGCGGAATATTCAGGTGCACCACATTGACCCGGTAATACAGGTCTTCCCGGAACCTCTGGGCCGCCACTTCATCCTGGAGAGGAGTATTGGTGGCGGTGATGATGCGGACATCCACGCGAATGGGGTTGTTGCCTCCCACCGGTTCGATGATCTTTTCCTGCAAAACCCGGAGTAACTTAATCTGGAGGTTGGGCGAGGCGCAGTTGATGTCATCCAGGAAAATGGTGCCGCCGTGGGCCTCCTCGAATTTGCCCTTTTTGTCCCGGATGGCCCCGGTGAAAGAGCCCCGGATATGCCCGAACAGCTCACTCTCCAACAAAGTCTCGGACAGCGACCCACAGCTGATTTTGACGAAGGGTTTGCCATGCCGGGAGGAATTGTCATGAATATAACGGGCCAGGACGGATTTGCCGGTGCCGGACTCGCCGGTAATGAGCACCGTAGCCATGGTGTCGGAGATGGTGTGCACCAGTTCCATGAGATGGTCCATCTTGCGGTCACCGAAAACGAATTGCTCATCCAGGGTCCAGGGTCTCAGGCGCTGCTTCAAGGAATGGTAGGAATCCCGCAGCTTTTTCTGTTCCAGGGCATGACCGATGGTCAGCTTGAGGCGCAGGTCATCAATGGGCTTCAGGATGTAGTCGTAGGCTCCCAGTTTGATGGCCTCTACTGCCCCGTCAATGTGGCCGTGTCCGGTGACGAAGATGATAGCCGTGTCTGGACTGCGGCCTTTCAATTCTTTCAATAATTCGATGCCGTTCAGGCCGGGCATCTGGATATCCGAGAGAACCAGCTGATACTGGTCTTCTTTGAGTTTTTCCAAGGCAGCTTCGCCATTCAAGACGGCGTCCACCCGGTAGCCTTCCATTGCCAGCATTTCCCTTAAGGACTCGCAAACCAAAGGCTCATCGTCAACAATGAGTAAATCTCTATTGGCCATCCGCTGTCCCTCCCGACTCACGATGCGGCAGAATTACCCGCATCTTGGTCCCAAACCCCGGGCGGCTCTCCACCACCAGACGGCCTCCGTAACGGTCCAAAATCTTCTGACAGATGGGCAAGCCCAATCCCAGTCCTTGAATCCCGTGCTTGGTTGAATAGAAAGGTTCAAAGATCTTATCCTGATCCTCGGGAGACAAGCCTGGGCCGGTATCTTCGAAGTTTATTTCCACCACTTCACGATTGCAGAGCCCGTGAACCTTGAGGTCGCCGCCCTGGGGCATGGCCTGCAAGGCATTCTTGATAATGTTAATGAAGACGTAATATAGGTCTGCCTCCACCTGCATCTCGCCGAATTCCGAGGGTGGGTGAAATCCCACCTGCACCCGCTGATCGGAGGCCTGGAACATCATGATCTTGATGGCGTCCTGCAGCAGGTTGTTAAGGCTGTCGCTGGCCCGGGGCGGCGCCTTATAAGGGTTGGCGGAAAACATCAGGCTCTTGATACTCATCGACATCTTCTGCAAACCCTTTTGAACCTCGGTCAA
>JAMCQY010000053.1 GCA_023381945.1 Deltaproteobacteria bacterium | reverse complement strand
CAGCGGAATTTTTACGAGCACGTTGCGAGCCATAGACAATATCAATGTGAGCGTTCACTCATTTAATAAGACATTTGTTTGGGGCTGTCAAGGGGTTTTGCAGCCGATGAACGACGATTTATCTAAGGTGATGCTTCATAATTGCCATGACATTTAACCCCCCTTTGAAAAAGGGGGGCAGGGGGGATTTTAATTAACACCCTGAAATCCCCCTAAATCCCTCTTTTTCAAAGGGGGACCTTAATACAAGTTTAGCTTGGTTTTTAGCTTGATTTAGTACATACGTATTTGTGAAACGCTACACTAAATAATGGCGGGTTGGGCCTATGTGCCGGCCATTTAATTAATCAAGAACATTACGGGCAGGCGCCGAGGCCTGCCCCTTCAACTGCCGTGCTTCGGTATCATCTGCGTTCATCTGTGTTTAATTTTGTGATAGTTTAGATCAATACCCGAGATAAGGAGGAATTACCTTGAAGGTACTGGCCATTTGCGGCTCACCGCGGCCCCAGGGGAACACCCGGTTGCTGCTCCAGGAGGCCTTAAAGACGCTGGCGGAGCAAGGGTTGGAGACGGAGTATATCTCCTTGCATGACAAGCAGATCCTGCCCTGCCGGGCCTGCCTGCAATGCGCCAAGGAGAAGAACCGCTGCGCCCAGGAAGATGATTTTATGCCGGTTTATCAGGCCATGGCCGCGGCCGACGGCTTGCTGGTGGGCTCGCCGGTCTATTTCGGCTCGGCTACCCCCAATCTCATGGCCCTGCTGGACCGGGCCGGCTATGTGGCCCGCCAGGGCGACAACCCCTTTTACCGCAAGGTGGGCAGTCCCGTAGTGGTGGCCCGGCGGGCCGGGGTCAATTTCACCTATGCCCAGCTGCAATTTTTCTTTGTAATCATGGGAATGTATGTTCCCGGGGCCACCTATTGGCCCATCGCCTACGGCCTGAAACCCGGCGACGCAGCCGGCGACGCCGAGGGCATCAAGACCATGCAGGACCTGGCGCAGAATATGGCGTTCCTGATGAAGAAGTTGGGGTAGAAACATAGAACGCTTAGGGCATGGCACGCCATGCCCCTACGATAACGTTTCAAAACCCACGAAATCATGACCGTAGGGGCACGGCGTGCCGTGCCCTTCTCAAGTCCAGGGCGATCAATCAATGAATCCAGATAGTCTCCACCGCCGATCGATAAGATTATCCGGGTTTGATTA
The DNA here is from genome assembly GCA_023381945.1 of Deltaproteobacteria bacterium. Next base: position 6,481 of record JAMCQY010000053.1, on the reverse strand, counting down.
TTCCCAATCTAACGCCTATTTTGTGACCATTTGCGCCATAGAAAGAAGGTGTCTGTTTGGATCGATCCATCATGGCGAAGTCAGATTATCTGGGGCCGGTCAAATTGTGATAGAAGAATGGCTTAAGACTGCACAGATCAGACCGTCTGTCAAGCTGGATGAATTTGTTGTAATGCCCAATCATTTTCATGGCGTCATTATCATTGAAATGGAGAATGAGGGCACAACACGCCGTGCCCCAATAATTCAAGGATTCGGCCGACCCGTGGCAAAATCGCTTCCAGCCATCATAGGCGCATTTAAATTCGCTGCTGCCCGACGAATCAATGCAGTTAATGGCACACCATGTGCACCGGTTTGGCAGCGGAATTTTTACGAGCACGTTATTAGAGATGAGACATCATTAAACAAAATTCGAGAATACATTATTAATAATCCATTGAGTTGGGAATTAGATCGAGAGAATCCTGAAAAGAAAGGGGAAGCCGGATTCTATAAGTGGTTGTCGAGTTTTAAATCCAGGCCGACGAAAGGGTAGGGCACGGCACGCTGTGCCCCTACGACAGAAAGCAGAATTACTCCTTGGCGGCCCGCAACCGTTCGGTAACGGTGCGGAAGTATTCCATCTTGGTGTGGGGCAGGAACAGGGCGGCGATGTACTGATCCATGAAGCCCGGGGTTTCGGAGAGTTCGAAGTTGGTCATCATTTCGGCCACCCGGCGCTCTTCGGAAAGCAATTCCCGGGAGAAGGCCAGCAGGGTGGCCCCCTGGAGGGAGGCGTTGCCCACGAATTGGAAACGGTCCCGGGGCAGGTCGGGCAAGAGGCCGATGGCGATGGCGTTTTCGATGTTGATAAAATTCCCGAAGGCCCCGGCCAGGATTACTTGCTCCAGATCCTGGAGCTTGAGGCCGACGCTTTCCAACAGGGTGACATAGCCGGCGAACATGGCGCCTTTGGCCCGCATCAGGTTGTCAATGTCGGCTTCGCTGATGGTGAGGTCTTCCCCGCTATGCGTGTCGGAAGCGAAGACCAGGACGTACTCCAGACCGCTGTCTCCCCGGCGGATGCGGGGGGTAGGCAAATCTTCGCGCAGCTTGCCGTTGGGCGAAATGATATCCGCTTCCATCATGGCGGCGACCAGGTTGATCAGACCGGAGCCGGCGATGCCCTTGGGCTTCACCATGTCGATGGTGATCAGGGAGGGCTCATAGGTCTCGGGATTGATGATGACGTCCTCGATGGCTCCGGAGGCGGCCCGCATGCCGAACTTGATGCCGCCGCCTTCGAAGGCGGGGCCGGCGGAGCAGGCGGCGGTGGCCAGCCAGGCCTGGTTGCCGATGACGATCTCGCCGTTGGTGCCGATGTCGATGAACAGGGTGAGTTTAGGATCCTTATAGATACCGGAAGCCAGGATGCCCGCGACAATGTCGCCGCCCACGTAGCTGGATACGGAGCTGACGCTGTAGACCGCCACGTGGTCCGGCACCTCCAGGCCCAGATCCCGGGCCCGGATCGAGGGAATGCTGCCGGCTGTGGGAGTGTAAGGCGACAGGCGGATAAATTTGGGATCAATGCCATAAAAGAGATGGGTCATGGTGGTATTGGCGGCCACCGTGATGTGGGAAACCTCATCCACCGGCAGCTTGTGTTGCTTCAGCAGCCGGTGCAGCACCTGGTTGATGGTGGCCGCTACCGAGCGTTGCAGCTTTTGCAGGCCCTGCTCTTTCTGGCTGTAAATGATGCGGCTGATGACGTCGTCGCCGTAGCTCATCTGGGCGTTGTAGTCTGCGGCCTGGCCCAGGATCTCGCCCTTGGCCAGGTCCAGGAGCTGCACCCAGACGGTGGTGGTGCCGATGTCGATGGCGAGGGCGAAGTGACGCTGAGTAGTGTCGCCAGCCTCGACGTTGATCAGGTGCGGGGAACGGTAGCGGCGCCGGGAAAAGTCGAGGGTGGCGGTCACCTGAAAGTTTTGCTCGCGCATAACCCGGCCCAGCTTGCGCAGGAAGTAGAAGTCCAGGGTGAGGCTCTCCACGGCATGCTGGCGGGCCAGCCCGTGCTCCAGCCTGGATAAATCGTTGATGTTATCAGGCGGCGTGGGCGGCGGCAGTTTGACAAATCTTTTTTTGAAGGCCGGGTTATAGAGGCCTTCGGCCTTCAAGGCCTCCAGGTCCAGGGGGCTGGGACGCAGGCCAATGCCGCCCCGGCGGCGGGTGAGGGTGCGGCGGTCCAGGAGCGATTCGGGCGGAATACGCACCACCACGTCGGAAACTACCTGGCACTGGCAGGCCTGGCGGTAGCCCAAGTTCCACTCGTCATCACTTAGAAGGCCGGAGCGGAGGCTGTCCAGTTCGCCTTCTTCCAGGAGGATGCGGCACTTGCCGCAGACGCCCTCGCCGCCGCAAGAGGCATTGATATGCACCCCGGCCTGCAGGGCGACCCGCAGCAGATTTTCACCTTCCGGGACCTCAACGGTAAGATCATATGGCTTGAAAGTGACGCGTTTAGTCAAGATTCGGTCCTGTTAATGATAGTCGATGATCAAAAGCTGCACCAGTCAACGAGCTTTATGGAGGCCGAACCCAAGGTTAGTCCCCACAGGTCAGATTCTTTTTGATCTTGAGAGAAGGCGCCAAAAGCGTCCGCCGGGAAATTTCCCATTAGAGAACACCTAGTTCGCGTATTCTATCACAAGCCCCAGCCAAAGAAAAATGTTAAAATGGTACGACCGCCTCAGTTTGCGGCTTCGTAGTCCGGCAACGATTTTCGAGGAGTAAGATGACTCCAGCCAAAGTGGGGAAAATGCTCAAGGAGTTATACAACAAATTATGGGAGGCCTTCGGGCCCCAAGGGTGGTGGCCCGGAGAGACGCCCTTCGAAGTGGCGTTGGGGGCCATCCTGACCCAGAACACCAACTGGGGCAACGTGGCCCGGGCTATCGCGGCGCTTAGAGAACGGCACCTCCTGGAGCCGCAAGCCCTGCACGACCTGCCCGAGACGGAACTTGCCCAGCTTATCCGCCCGGCAGGCTACTATAATATCAAGGCCCGGCGAGTGAAGAATTTTTCAGACTTATTGCAGGGGCAGTATGACGGCTCCATGGAGGTTATGGCCGATGGCGACCTGGAAGACTTGCGGCATCGGCTGTTGGAGGTAAAGGGCATTGGCCCGGAGACCGCAGACAGCATTCTGCTTTATGCCCTGAATAAGCCAACTTTTGTGGTGGACGCCTATACTTTCCGGATTTTAAGCCGGCACCAGTTGCTGCCGGAAGTCTGCGCCTACGAGGAATTGCGCGGATTGTTTATGGATCATTTGGCCGCCGATGTGGGGCTCTATCAGGAATATCATGCCTTGCTGGTGCGGCTGGGCAAGGAGTACTGCCGGCCGCAACCGCGGTGCGATTCCTGTTTCCTGCAGGGCTGGCCGGAATGATATCGCACGCCAAGACGCAAAGGCGCAAAGACGCAGAATAAAATAATGAAGAAAAAGGAATGATGGCCGCTTTTTTATTAACGACTGGAATGCAAATTGCATCTAATATGGCAAGGATAAACTTATGGCAAAATTAGACCAAGACAACTATTTCCTGGTGTGGCTGGCGGAGCCGCTGCAGGATGATTTGCTGACGGCTGGTAATCTCCACCTATTGGAAACCTCCACCGACCAGCAGGCTGACGTTACCGACGCTGAGCCTATCTGCGGTTACATCATTCAAGACTGGTTCGGGCCTTTTCTTTTCGGGCCGATCAGCGGGGGGATGCGCGGTAATTGTTGAGGCCGATTTTTTCAAAATTTATCCTCTCCCTGAGGACATGAGTAACCAGGATTAATCGGTAATTTTTTTAAAAAATGAGGTAGCTAAAGGGCGGTCAAAGACCGCCCTTTAGCATATCCTGCCTCCAGCCTATTAAGCGTCCGCTATGAGGCCGCGTCTCTTTTAGCCCCGCCAGCATACCTCTCGGCCGGAGAAGCATTTATAGCTTATAGCGTTTGCCAAAAGTTTTTTCCGATAACCCGATGGATTGTAGGGGCGGACCCATGTATCCGCCCGCAAGAGGGCGCACACGCGGGTGCGCCCCTACAAGAAATTATTTTGGCAATTGCTATAATTATAAAAAAATTCCCAGGGATGGAGGAATGATGATAATATCTTGCGGCAGATATCTAAATTCTGAACATTAATCAGGTGGCGTTTTAATAAATGAACATTATCGCCCTTCAACGACATTCTGCAGGGGAATTAATTAGTTGCCTCCGGCGAGTTCCTCTCATGGAACAGCCGGAAGTTTTAATTTATGAGCGGGCCCTCATCAGTCTGGAACAGATTCACACCGATTCCCTCCACCCGCCGCAGAATTACCTGTGGTTGAAAGAGTTGCGCAAGACCCAGGATTTGCGCTGGAGTCTGGCTGAGCACGGGGTGGACCTGTTACACCTGAACGGTTACGTAACATATACAGTGAGACAGGAGGACGGCTCGGAGGCGACCTATGACCTCTATCCGCCCATTGTAGAGGAGTCGATCGAGGCGGACGGCACCGTGGCTCTGCTCATCAATGACGGCATGCACCGTCTCTACCTGGCCAGGCTGGAATGGGTGGTGCCCCAGGTGACCTACATCCGGGGAGTGGACAAGGCCTATCCCTATTACGCTTATCCCCGGCGGGAGGGCTGGGAGGGACTGGACCTGCTGGCCGACAACCCTGACCCCAAGACTTACCTGAAGAAATGCCATCGAGTGCGGCACAACAAAAGGCTGTACCGGGACTTTCAGGCGGTGTTCGCCAATGTGGGCCGCTCCCGGAGCCAACTTTTAAAAAAATAAGCAAAGGAAAGCCTAGGCGAAATTTAACAAGCCAAATTTTTGCCGCTTCACCTTTCGCCGGCAACCTGGGAAAGAGCAGAAAATGAGTCTATTTTTGTTGGGAGTTCTCATCGCCCTGGCGCTGCTGGTGTTCGGCAAAGAGTTGCCGCAGATGCAGCTTCATCCAAAACTACGTTACCTGCTGGCGGTTTTGGTGTTGGCCGGCACCTTGATCTACTCCATGGTGAAAGTAGTGCCGCCGGGGAATGTGGGGGTGCTGGTTTTCATGGGCAAGATTTACGGCACCATCACTGAAGGCATTCACCTGATCAATCCCTTATCATCGGTGGAACTGATGAGCGTGCGCACCCGGGAAGTATTCGAACACGCCGAAGCGCCGTCCCGGGAAGGTTTAAACGTGGTGCTGGAGGTCTCCTGCCTGTATCACCTGTTGCCGGATCAGGCCGACCGGGTTTATCGTCAGTTGGGACCCCACTACGATGAGGTGGTGGTTAAGCCCCAGTTCCGGGCGGCCATCCGGGCCGCCACCGTTAAACATGAGGCAAAAGACCTCTACACCTCCGGCCGCGAGCTGGTCTCCAACGAAATCTATAAGGACCTGGAAGAGAACCTGGGGAAGCGGGGGGTGATGGTGGAAAACATCCTGTTGCGCAAGATCGATCTGCCCAAGCAGGTGGTGGAGGCGATCAACGCCAAGCTGGCCGCGGACCAGGAGGCGCAGCGCATGCAGTTCGTCCTGATCAAGGAAAGGCAGGAAGCGGAGCGGAAACGCATCGAGGCCCAGGGCGTCCAGGACTTTCAGAAGATAGTCTCCCAGGGCATCTCCGATCAGCTGCTGCGCTGGAAGGGGATTGAGGCCACCTCCCATTTAGCCGAATCCAATAACACCAAGGTCATTATTGTGGGCGGCAAGGATGGCTTGCCGATTATTCTCAATACCGAGACTGGGGGGGTGCTGGGGAAATGATGGACAAAACCGGGACGAGCTCTAATTTAAGCGCGATGGCAGGGCGGATTAAGGCAGCCGTGATTGTTTTGACGGCTCTAAGTTGCCTGCCGGGGGGGCTGGCCGGCCAGTCTTACGCCGGGGCGGTGCAGGATGCTAATGCGGGCCGGTATGGCCAGACTATTGAGCTTAACCGGCTGCCGGCGAAGGGCAAAACCACCGTGGTGGACCTTTATAGCCCTCTTTGTCCTCCATGCATGAGACTGGCGCCATTGTTGGAACAACTGGCCCAAAAGCGTTCGGACTTGGCGATTAAAAAAGTGAACATCCAACGGCCGGAAGTGCAGGGCAAGATCGATTGGCAGTCGCCGTTGGCCCAGCAGCTCGGCCTCCACGCAATCCCTCACTTCATGATCTTTAATGCGAAAGGCGGATTGGAGTCTCAGGGGAAAGAGGCTACGAAGCAAGTGATCGTCTGGCTCCAGGAGGCCGGACTAATCGGGAAGTGAACTTGATAGTTCGAAGTTCAAAGTTTGACGTTCAAAGTTATAGTGCTTGCCAAAAGATTCTTCTGGCGGCTGGCTTTTCAAATCCCCCTAAATCCCCCTTTTTCAAAGGGGGACTTTTAAAGGAATTCCACTGAGTTCCCCCCTTTGAAAAAGGGGGGATAGGGGGGATTTTGAGAAGTTGCGTACACAACATTTAGGAA
>JAMCQY010000150.1 GCA_023381945.1 Deltaproteobacteria bacterium | reverse complement strand
CTTCCTGGCGGCGGCAGTCGCTTTCACAGGGATGCGGGCAGATGCGGCCGATGGTGCCGGGCAGCGGCAGCCGGTCCATGATGATGCTTAATGCCTCGGGGAACTTGTGCTCCTTGATCAGCTGCACGTAGCCCTGGGCGCTCAAATTCGCCGGGCAGGCCCGCACGCAGGGGGCCCGGTCCAGTTTTTTGATGGCGAAGGTGGCGGGAATGGCCTGGGGATAAAGGCGGTAAATGGCCTTGCTTTCGCCCAGTCCCAGGTTGAATTCATCGGGGACCCGCACCGGGCAGACCTCGGTGCAGGCGCCGCAGCCGGTGCACTTGGCGGGATCGACGAACCGGGGCTGTTTCTCCACGGTCACCTTGAAGTTCCCAGGCGCACCCTCGATGGCCGTCACTTCCGACAGGGGCAGAAGCTCGATATTCAGATGGCGGCCGCATTCCACCAGCTTGGGAGAAATGATGCACATGGAGCAGTCGTTGGTGGGAAAGGTCTTATCCAGCTGAGCCATGGTGCCGCCGATGGCCGACTTTTTTTCCACCAGGTGTACATAAAAGCCAGCATTGGCCAGATCCAGAGCCGTCTGGATCCCGGCAATCCCGGCGCCGACTACCATTACCTTTCCTACAGGGTCTCGTTTCTCAGCTGCCATAATAATACCTTCCGTCAAGTTTATATACGTAATTTTGTTAAGATTTTGTGAATTTAACCACTTTCCATCTTAGAAAATATTGGGCAAGTTGTCAAGCAAGATTGCACAAAGATGGGAGGGACGGAAGGCCTTGGCTTTTCTGGCGGCTCAGCCTTGTTTATCCTGGAGGAATGCTTAAATTTTTTCTATAGATTGCTTGCGGCATTGAGACAAATGGTAACAATGGTTTGAGCCCTGTGGGACTTTTTTTCTCCTGATGTTTCGAGTTGGCTGTTCAGAATTAAAGGAAAAGGAATCCAACCATGACCATTCCAGACGATCTGCCGGAAATTCAAGCCTTTTGCGACATTCTGGGCCTGAGCGAAGATCCTTTGGGGATGTATTACACGCCCACTGAACCCCAGGAAGCCCTATCCCCTCAGCAGGCCGTCCTGCCTACCGCTGAGATGGAAGCCGCCGGGGAGGTGGACTGGGAAGCGACCTTTGCCAATTTCGCCTGCGTCATCGGGGTGCTCTGGCGAGCCCGGAAATTGGGCAAATCGGCATATTTCGACCAGGCCCGCTTCGGCTGTTTAGGGGGCGCTTTTTATCTGGGGTTCAACAAGCCCCAACTGGAGCGCATCGTCCATTACGTCTCCACCGGCCAGCCCGGCGTCTTCGAGGGTGAGAGTTACCTGGATTCCCCCGAGACAGTTCGGCGCTTCTTCGAGTTGCTTGACCCTCGGCCGGCTCCGGAGCAGTTTTGTGTTTTCAGGCAACTCGCTAAATTTACTGCCGAAGAAAAGCCCGAGTTGGTGATTTTCTTCGCCCGGGCCGAAAGCATCGCCGGCCTCAACCAGTTGGCCACATTCGTCACTAACGATTTCGAGGCCGTGCAATCACCCTTCGGCGCCGGCTGCTCCAATATCGTGGCCTGGCCCCTGGAATACTTGAGGCGGAGCCAGCTCAAGGCGGTCCTGGGTGGCTGGGACCCTTCGGACCGCAAGTTTCTCAAGCCCGACGAAATCACGTTCACAGTGCCGTACGAGATGTTTGAGCGTATGGTAAGACGCTGGCGGGACTCTTTCCTCACCAAGGAAGCCTGGAAAACGGTGCGTACCAAGATCGCCTTGAGCCGCAAGGCCTGGAAGGAATAAGGGAAGAGCGGCCAGTAGTCAGTAGTCAGTGGTCAGTAGCGCCTGGGCATCTGAGGGATGGATTAATTATTTTAGGCTGGAGATCTTAAATCTCCTGGAAGTCCCCGGCCACCTTATGATGTTTGGACAGTTCTCTATGGTGAGGGAGTGGTACTCATTTGGGATGCGGTGATCAGTTCCCTCATACCGGCCTATGTCGGTACCGCGCCAAGGCGCTCCTGTTTCCTCAGCCAAATCTTTTAAATTTCTTGCTTGCAATGGGCGCGCCAAAGAGGTAAATTTTATTGGATATAGTTTCGGCAGCGCCTGCCTTGACCTGTCGTAATTTTCCGTGATTTCTGCCGACAAGGAGTCGATTTAATATGGATGAACAATGCCCTTCGGGGGCGGACCCCAGGACCTGCGGCTCAAACGCCTCGTCCTGCTCGTCTTGCAGCAGCGCCTCCCAGCCCCAAGAAAAGTCCCAAGAAGAAAAGAACCTCACCCGGGCCTTGAAGCGCATTCGCCACAAACTGGTGGTGATGAGCGGCAAGGGCGGCGTGGGCAAGAGCAGCGTCGCCGTTTCCCTGGCTCTGTCCCTGGCCCGCCGGGGCTATAAGGTGGGACTGATGGATGTGGACCTGCACGGTCCCAACGTCCTCAGGATGCTGGGCCTGAAAGATCCCCTGGACCTGCAGCACGCCCAGTTCCCCCTGCCCCCGGACCTGTTCGACACCCTGCGGGTCGTCTCCATCGAGATGCTGATGCGCAACCGCGATATGGCCGTCATCTGGCGCGGCCCCCTGAAGCACCAGTTGATCCGCCAGTTTTTGACCGAGGTGCAGTGGGACGACCTGGACTATCTGGTGGTGGACTGCCCGCCGGGCACGGGCGACGAGCCCATGAGCGTGGCCCAGACCATTCCGGACGCCAAGGCGGTCATCGTCACTACGCCCCAGGAGATCTCCCTGGCCGATGTGCGCAAGTCCCTCAACTTCTGCGAAAAGATCAACATGCCGGTTTTGGGGATCATTGAGAACATGAGCGGCTACTTCTGCCCCCACTGCGGCAAAGAACTGCCCCTGTTCAAGCAGGGCGGCGGCGAGGTCGTGGCCAGAGACGCCAAGGTGCCCTTCCTGGGCGCCCTGCCTTTCGACCCCGGGGTGGTGGAAGCGGCCGACCAGGGTAAACTCCTGGAGGTCAAAGACAGCCCGTTCTTTAAGGCCCTGGCCCCTATCGTCGATTGGCTGCTGGCGGTCCTGCCCCTCACCCCGGTAAGCATGCGTGAACCGGGGGTGCAGCGCTTCGCCCTGCCGGTGGACAACGGCAAACTCTCGGAGCGGTTCGGCCATTCCCCCCAGTTCGCCCTGATCACCACCAGAAACGGCGCCATCGACGCCAAGGAACTGGTGCCCGCCCCGGCCCATGAGCCGGGCGGCATCCCAGAATGGCTGGATGAGTTGGGCGTCACCCATGTGATCGCCGCCGGCCTGGGGGAGAAGGCCCAGAAGCTGTTGACCCACAAGGGCATCGAGGTCATCGCCGGCGCCCCCAAGGACGAGCCGGAAGAACTGGTCAAGCAATACCTGCAGAAGACCCTGCTCACCGGCGCCAATGTCCACCCGGGCTGCGGCTCCCAGTGCTCAACTGCCTAAAAATCAAACCGAAAACGGTATAGAAAAACGTAGGGGCGGGTTTCAAACCCGCCCCTATTAATTTAAGCCTCAGAGGCGGGATGAGCTGCGCTTTCCCGCCCTACATTTCTATGCCGAAAACAGTGAGGGGCGGCTCGCAAGCCGCCCCCTGCAACACCCACAACATTTTCACCTTTGTCAATCTACTTCCCCTCATCCTTCCAATACAAGGCCAATAAAATCGCGTCTTCCTTAGTGTCCTCATAATAGCCGGGCCGGCGGCCCACTTCTTCAAAACCGAAGGATTCATACAGGGCCCGGGCCGCGGCGTTGGAGGGCCGCACTTCCAGCCAGGCCACCGTCGCTCCCTGGCTGCGGGCGCGCTCCAGGGCCTCGCCGAGCAAAACCCTGGCAATGCCCCGGCGCCGCTGCGCTGGGTGCACCGCCAGGTTGAGCAGATGCATCTCCCCGGCCGCCACCCAGAAGACCACGTAGCCCCAGACTTTCCAAGGTTCGGGCGGGGCCGGGCCGATTACCAGAAAATTGCTGATTGGCTGGGTCAGTTCCGACAGAAAAGTCCAGCGGGACCACGGGGTGGGGAAGGAGTCCCTTTCGATGGCGAAGATGGCCCTGACGTCCGTCAGGGCGGCTTGGCGGATCATGAGCCCCTGGCTCATTTTTTGCGGCGGAGCACTTCGCTGGCCACGGTGATGCCTTTTTGGCCGGATTGTTTCAGGGCGGCGGCAGCCTCGCGCAAATCGGTTTTCTGTCTGATCTGGGGCAATTTCATGAGCATGGGCAGATTGACCCCGGTGATGACTTCTACTTTGCCTTCCTGGAGGAAGGGCAGGGCCTGGTTGGAGGGCGTCCCCCCCAGCATGTCGGTGAGGATGATGACGCCGCTGCCGTTGTTGACCTGGGTGAGGGCGCGCTGGATCTTTTGGCGGGAGGACTCCGGAGAATCATTGGGGTCGAGGGAAACGGCCTGCACCCCTTCACCTCGTCCCAGGATGAGATCCCAGACGCTGATCAAGGCCTCGGCCAGTTCCATGTGTGTGACGATTAAAATCCCGATCATTAATGGTCTCCTGAGGTCCGCGGCATATCGCGATGGTTGAGAGTAAAGGGTAAATTGCTCCGGGTCAGATGCTCGGCCAGGACGTTGGCGATAACCACCGAACGGTGTTGGCCTCCGGTGCAGCCCACCGCCAGAGTGAGGTGGGTCTTGCCTTCCTTCTGGTAGCAGGGCAGCAGGTAATCCACGAAGCTGTAAAGGTGCTCCAAAAAGGCCTGGGTCTCGGGCTGCTCCAGGACATAATCCCTTACCTTCGAGTTTTCGCCGGTGAAGGCGGTGAGGCTGTCGACAAAGTAGGGATTGGGCAGAAAACGTAGGTCTATAACCATATCGGCTTCCGGCGGAATGCCGTTTTTATAAGCGAAAGAGATCAGGTGGAGCCACATGCGTTGGCTGGGAGCCAGATCGGAGTACTCGTCCTTGATCAATTCCCGCAACTGATGAGGATTGTAAAAAGACGTGTCGATGATGCGGTGGGCCAGGCTCCGCAGACCGGCCATAGCCTTGATCTCCTCTCGCAAAGCCTGGGAGATGGAATCCCGGTCAGCCAGGGGATGCTGTCGCCGGGTCTGGCTGAAACGCCGGATCAGTGATTCTTCGTCGGCCTCCAGAAAGATAAGGTGCAGCTTGAACCCTTGTTCCTCCAGGCGATGAAAGACCCGCTCATAGCTTTGCAAAAAACCCTGGGTACGTACGTCCATGCCCAGGGCGATCCGGCGCCCCTCACGAGAGGCGCCGTCCTGCATCGCCAGGAAAGGAGGCAGCAGATGCAGCGGCAGATTATCGACACAGAAATAGCCGACATCTTCCAGGGCCCGCAGCACCGTGCTTTTACCCGAGCCCGACAACCCGGTAATGATCAAGACTGGAGGATTGTCCTCCGGCGGCCGGATCGGTTGCTGGGGTATCGCTGGTTTAGATGCCATTTCTCACAGTTGCCGTTGGCGAGGTTCAAGTCAAACTCTTTAGAGCTTAACCTTAAAATTCCGCATCTCTATCGGCAATCAGTTTGTAAATTTCTTCAGCCCCCGCGGCTTTCATGAGGTTATCCCGGAAGGCCTGGCTCATGAGCATTCGGGAAATCTTGGCCAGGGCCTTGAGGTGCAGGCCGGCGGAGTTGACCGGAGCCAGCAACAGAAAAAAGAGGTTGGACGGTTTGCCATCCATGGAATCGAAATCCACCCCTTTGAGACTGCGGCCGAAAGAGAGCTTAAGCTCGGTAAGTTGGGGCATCTTACCGTGGGGGATGGCGATATTGTCGCCGATGCCGGTGCTCCCCAGCCGCTCCCGATCCAGCAGCACCTCCATGATGGCGGGTACGGTCAAGCTGTCCGGCCCATCCACCAGGGTCTTGGATAATTCCTCCAACACCCCGCGTTTGTTGGTGGCGTTAAGATCGGGCATAATTCTTTCAGGGGCCAAGAGGTCAAGTATCTTCATAGTTTTGTTATTCTTCTCAGCTCATTTCGGGCTCCACCAGGATGAAGCCGCCATCCTGGCGCCGGTATAAAATATTTAAGCCGCCACTGGCCACGTTTGTGAAGACCAGGAGGTCGTCCCCGCTGGTTTGTAATAATTCCACGGCGTCATTCACCTGTAGGGGCGAGACCTCCACCTGTTTGCGGCGGACCGACGGGAGCGGCGTCTGCTCGCTTTCTGCCTCGACTAGTGCAGCAGTTCTGGCGCTGCGGTCACCTTTGGGGCCCCGCTGCTTGTCTCTGAACTTCTTTAACTGCATGTCGATCTTGTCCATGACCAGATCGATGGCGGCATACATATCGGCGTTCTCTTCTTTGCCTTTGATGATCCTGCCGTTGCTGTCAATAGTGACATCGGCCAGATGGCGGAATTTCTCCAGCCCTAAGACCACATGGGCCTCCACCGGGCCTTCCAGATAACGTTTAAGTTTACTTAGTCGATCCGTAACATAATTCTTCAAGGCATCAGATGGCTCAATCTGCCGGAAGGTGACGGATATCTGCATAGGTTTCTCCCATCTATATTTGTGAGGCGGTCAAATTAATTGGCATGGCTGTCGGGCAGGCTCTTGCGCCGGAATCCAGGTTTTTTGCGTTTACTGGAGGAAAGCACTCCCAGCATGCCGCGGTATTTGGCAACGGTGCGCCGGGCGATGAGAACGTCCTGCCGGTGCAGGAGATCGGCGATCTCCTGATCGCTCAAAGGATTCTCGGGATTTTCGGACTGCACCAGTTGCCGGATCTTCTCCTTGACGCTCTCGGAGGCGATCTGGTCACCGAGCTGCATGTTGATGCCGCTATTAAAAAAGAACTTCAGGTCGAAGACCCCCTGGGGGGTGTAAACGTACTTGTGGGTGGTTACCCGGCTGATGGTGGATTCGTGCATCTGTACATCTTCGGCCACCTGGCGCAGGGTCAAGGGCCGCAAGTGGGATAGGCCGTGGTCCAAAAACTCCCGTTGGAAACGGACTATGCTCTCGGTCACCTTGTACAGGGTCTTCTGCCGCTGGTGAATGCTGCGGATAAACCACAGGGCGTTGTCCAGGTGTTTCTGGATATAGCTCTTGACTCCCTCCGGCAGCTTGTCGGAGCCTCGCATGGCCTCCAGGTAGAAGGTGTTGATCCGCAGCTTGGGGAGGCCGTCTTCATTCAAGCGGATGACGTAGTCGTTGCCCACTTTCTCCACGTGGACGTCCGGATTGATGTAGTCCGTATCCTCGCTGTCGAAGCCCCGGCCGGGTTTAGGCTCCAACATCATGATGATTTCGCTGGCCCGGACTACTTTGTCCATGGTTGTCTTTAGATCCTTGACAATGGCCTGATAGTTCTTGTTGCCCAAATTAGTCAGGTGATTATCGATGATGGCCAGCACCAGTGGGTCCGCGGTGCCCAGGAGTTTGATCTGGATCCGGAGGCACTCTTGCAGGCTGCGGGCTGCCACTCCCCGCGGATCGAAGCCCTGCACCACCGCCAGGACTTCCTCCACCCGGGCCGGCTCAACGTCCAACTCGGCGGCGATCTCCTCCGCGGTGGCTCGCAAATAGCCGTCAATGTCCAGATTGCCGATGATCAGAGCGCCGATGGCTTCGCTCTTCTCGTCCAATTCCGCCATCCGCAACTGCCAGGTAAGATGGGACTTCAGAGTGGTCTTTTCGGCATTGAGGCTTTCGAAGGGAAAAGCCTCTCGCTCCTCGTATTCGCCCATTGGCGGGGGCATGAGCCGGTCATTTAAAAAACTGTCCCAATCCCATTCTTCCGCGGCTGATTTGGCTTCGCTGGTGTCGGCCGGGGCTTCCTGGCCCGCCTCGAAATCAGCGGTCGGCGCCGGGACTTCCGGCTCCTGGTCGGCCGCGGCCTTTTCTTCAAATTGCAGTTCGGACTCTTCCAGGACCGGATTGGACTCCAGGGCCTGTTGGATTTCCCCCTCCAATTCCAGCCGGGAGAGCTGCAACAGCTTGATAGCCTGCTGCAGCTTTTGGGTCATGATCAGCGACTGAGTCAGTCGGAGGCTTTGGCGAATTTCTAAGGCCATAGGGCTATCTTTGGGTCAATTCCTTCCAGGTGATCCAAGGTGAAAATTTTATCCCGGCAGTCTGCGAAAAACTGCTCGTTCTTTATATGTTATCTAAAGCGCGAAATTGCATTTTCAAGTAGTTGAACAAATATCCTCAACTCCCGGATTCCCGCATCCCTCATGTTCAACTGCCTGCTGTTCAACTGCCTGCTACTGGTTTAATTATAACTTAAAGGTTTCTCCTAAGTAAATTCTTTTGGCCAGATCGCTGTTCACTATCTTCTCCGGGGTCCCTTCCTCCAGGATCACTCCCTCATTGAGAATGTAAGCCCGATCGCAGACTCCCAAGGCTTCCCGGACGTTGTGGTCCGAAATCAGCACTCCCAGGTCGCGTTCGTCCTTCAATTGCCGGATAATATTCTGGATGTCGGTGACTGCCAGCGGATCGATGCCGGCAAAGGGCTCGTCCAGGATGATGAAATTCGGGGCGGTGACCAGGGCCCGGGTAATCTCCACCCGGCGCCGCTCGCCGCCGGAGAGAGCCGATGCCTTCTGGTGTGCCAGGTGAGAGATCCTCAGGTCGGCCAGGAGTTTTTCCAGACGTTCCTGACGCACCATCTCATCCGGTTCCAGGGTCTCCAGGATGGCCATAATGTTCTCGGCCACCGTGAGTTTGCGGAATACCGAGGGCTCTTGGGGCAGGTATTGCAGTCCCAGCCGGGCCCGGCGGTAAATGGGCAGAGTGGAGATGTCCTGGCCGTCCAGGCTGATCGTGCCGCCGTCGGGCTGCAGCAGCCCCAAGATCATAAAAAAGGTGCTGGTCTTGCCGGCGCCGTTGGGGCCCAGCAGTCCCACCACTTCGCCGCTGTTCACCTCGAGGGAGACCTGGTCCACTACCTTGCGGCCGTTATAGCTTTTGCTCAGTGATTGTATGGCTAGGCGGTGCATGCTCAAGGTTTTGGTCTCTTCTGGGGTTTTGTCGGTAAAAGACCGCCTCCCTTGCCGCCGCCGGCCCCGCGGGTGGCGGGGTAGAGTGTAGCTTCCACCCTTTTGGCGGGCGAACTCACCACCTCCATCTTATTATCCTTAAGATTAAAGATGATGCGCTCGCCTTTCAGGGTATTCTCCGCCTGCCATAATTGCGGGTTGCCCGTCAACACCACTTCATCCCGGTCTTTGTAATAAGTGGCAGTCTGGCCGGTGGCCACCCGGTCGCCCTGGACGAAGCGCACCGACCCCTGGGCGACGATGCGGTCGATCTTGTCTCCGCCCAATTCCCCCAGGGGATTTTGCCCGGCCACCTCTTTGGCGTCATTCTTGGATGCCGCGGGAGCCGGAGTTTTAGCCTTGGCGGCTTCGGGTTTTTTCTGAAAATAGACTCTTAATTGGTCGGAATACAGGATGTTTTCCCCATAGGTGGCCTTCACCTGGCCACTGAAGATAATGAGCCCGGCGATCTGATCCGCTTCCAACTTTTGCGAGACAATGTGCAGGGGGAATTCCCCGCCGGGTTTGGCCGGGGGCGGCACTTCCTTGGCGGGCGGCGCCGCCAGGACGGGCGCGGCCGCCAGGCCCAACAGGGCCGCAATGATTAATATGATCGGCGTCCAATAATTCCTCAACGTTTTAGCATCCCCTTTTGCACCTTGATTTCCGTCAGGCGGTGTTGGGCCAGGACCAGTTTCTTCTCCTTCAGTTCCACTTTTAAATCCTTGCCCTGGACCCGTAGGGCCGGATCGCTCAAAAGCACGTCTTCCGGGGCGGTCAGCACCCGGGTGCCCGGATCATAGATGGCCAGGCTGGTATTGATCTGCATCTCGCCCCGCGTCATCTCCACGTTGCCCTTCAAGGTCAAAACCCTGGTCTTGGTATTGAATAGGCCTTCGTCGGCCTTGACATTAACGTGTTCCCCGGGGCCGAAGAAATCCACTTTTACTCCGGTGATCCTGACTTGCAACTGATCTTTATCAAAATCGGCCTGCTTCCCCGCCAGCACCCAGCGCTTGTCACCCTCGACGATTTCAGTGAGGGACAAATTCTCCATGCGGGATGGGGCCGCCGCCGGCGGGGGCGGCTTGGGCGGCGGCGGGGCTGGACGGTTTAGCTCCAAAAGCCCCCAAGAGGCCGCAAACAGCAGCAGCGCCAGACCCACCAGCCAAGGCCACCTCAAAAATCTCCGCCAGCCCTTTCGACTTTTAGACGTAATAATTTTCATGCCAATTCTGGTCTTTTTCTAAAGAGAATTATATTAAGCCGGGAAAAAACTGTAAAGGCTTATCTGGTGAGCAGTGAGCGGTTAGCAGTTAGCAGTCAACTATCAGCGGTCAGCCTTCAGCTTTTGCCATGGTGGTATTAATGTAGGACAGCCGCCCCCGGCTGTCCTGGACTGGCAAGAAATATAGGGCGGCCTGTGGCCGTCATCGAACTGCTCACCAATGACTAAGCCTTCTCTGTTGTTGCCATCCACGGCCTGACAATCTCATCCCACTTGCCATGGGCCTTTAAAATAAGATCGCACACCTCCCTGACGGCCCCGCGTCCCCCTGGGTTCATCGTCACCCAATGCGCCGCGGCCAAGACCTCGGGCACGGCGTCGGCCACGGCCACCGCCAGACCCGCCCGGCTCATGACGGGCAGGTCCACCAGGTCGTCGCCCACCATCGCCACCTGTGCGGCCTGAATCCGCAAGGCGGCCATGATCTCTTCCAGCACCGCCACCTTGTCCCGCAGGCTCTCGTGGAAGCGACTGATCCCTAATTCCTTGGCCCGGTGGTAGGCCGCATCGGAGCGCCGCCCCGAGAGCAAAGCAATCTCGATCCCGGCCCTTTGGGCCATTTTGATCCCGTGGCCGTCCCGCACGTGAAAGACCTTGAGGGTCTCACCCTTGGCGTCGAAATAGAGGCGCCCGTCCGTGAGCACCCCGTCTACATCCAGGATCAGCAGGCGGATGTTTTGGGCGCGTTGCCAGACATCGGGGGGGCAAACAGTGGAATTCAAATGTGGTTCCTTTCAGCCTAATTGTAGGGGCGGGTTTGAAACCCGCCCCTACGATGTCAACATGTCTGTGTTCATCTATATTTATTTGCGTTCATCGGCGGTTACCTTTTGTACCAGGCAAAACTCATGCAGCGCCTTCAGTTCCCGCCACAAGGCCGGGACCTCGGCCAGGGGCAGGGAGTTGGGGCCGTCGCATAAAGCCCGGGCCGGCTCGGGATGGACCTCCATGAATAATCCGTCCACACCCACCGCCACCGCCGCCCGGGCAAGGGGGACAATAAATTCCCATTGTCCGCCCGAGCAGCTACCTTGGCCGCCGGGAAGTTGCACGCTGTGAGTCACGTCCAGCACCACGGGGCAGCCCAGGTTCCGCATAATGGGCAGGCTGCGGAAATCCACCACCAGGTTGTTGTAACCGAAACTGGCGCCGCGCTCAGTAAGGATAATTTTATCATTGCCGGCAGCCCGAACTTTCTCCACCACGGGTTTCATATCCCAGGGCGCCAGGAACTGGCCCTTTTTGATATTCACCCCCTTGCCGGTCTGGGCCGCGGCCACCAACAGGTCAGTCTGGCGGCAGAGGAAGGCGGGAATCTGCAAAACGTCCAGGACTTTCGCCGCGGGTTCTACCTGGGAAACCTCATGCACGTCCGAAATTACCGGCAGCCCCACCTCATTTTTGACCCGGGCCAGAATCTCCAGTCCCTTTTCCAGCCCCGGCCCCCGGTAAGAGGTGATGGAGGTGCGGTTGGCCTTGTCATAGGAGGCCTTGAAGATCAGCGGCAGGTCCAGCTCACGGGAATAGGTCTTTAAAGTCCTGGCGATTTCCAGAGTGGCCTCGGCGGACTCGATGACGCAAGGCCCGGCGATGAGGAAGAGGTTGCCGTCGCCTATGGAGAATTGATCGGAAATGGGGAATTTAGGGTTCATGGAGTGGTGAGTGAATAGTGGAAAGTGGAATATTATAGGGCGGCCTGTGGCCGCCAAAATTTGGCGGGCGCGGCCCGCCCTATATTTCTGTTCCTTAAATCTCCTCGTCGGGCTTAACGTGGCTCTGCTTATATTCCAGGGCGGCGCGGATGTAATCCCGGAACAGGGGATGGGGGTCCATGGGTCCTGACTTGAACTCCGGGTGGAACTGGCAGCCCAGGAACCAGGGATGGTCTTTGAGCTCGACGATCTCCACCAATTCGCCGTTCGGGGAGGTGCCGGTAAGCTGTAGTCCAGCCGCGCTTAATTTCTCGCGGTAGTCGTTGTTGAATTCGTAACGGTGGCGGTGGCGCTCCATGATTTGCGTGACGCCGTAGGCCCGGCCGGCCAAAGTTTCTTCCTTGAGGACGCAGGGATAGGCCCCCAGGCGCATGGTGCCGCCTTTTTCCGATTCCCGGTCCCGGTGGATGATGGCGTCCCGGCGGTAATCGTACCACTCCCGCATCAGGTAGATGACCGGCTCACTCGCCTCCGGGTCGAACTCCTCGCTGGTGGCAGCCGTAATGCCGGCCAGGTGGCGGGCGAACTCGATGACCGCCAGTTGCATGCCGAAGCAGATGCCGAAGTAGGGGATGCGGTGCTCCCGGGCGTAGCGGATGGCCTGGATCTTGCCCTCTACCCCCCGGACCCCGAAGCCGCCGGGGACTAGAATCCCGTGCAGGTGCCCCAACAGGCCCTCGGCCCCAACCCGCTCCACCTTTTCAGAATCGATGTAGGTCAGCGCCACCTGGACCTCGTTGGCCAGGCCGCCGTGCACCAGGGCCTCGTGCAGGCTCTTGTAGGATTCCCGCAAATCCACGTATTTCCCGACGATGCCGATTTCTACCCGGTCCTTGGGGTGCTTGATGCGGCTCACCAGTTCCTGCCACTGTTCCAACTGCGGTTGCCGGGTCCAGATATTCAGGATCTCGACGATCCGTTCATCCAGCCCTTCCTCGTGCAGGAGCAAGGGGATTTCATAGATATTGTCCACGTCCTGGGCGCTGATTACCGCATCGGGTTCGACGTTGCAGAACAGGGCGATCTTGGCCTTAATCTCCTTGCTGAGCTGCTTTTCAGTGCGGCAGAGGAGCAGGTTGGGCTGAATGCCGACAGTGCGCAGTTCTTTGACACTGTGCTGGGTGGGCTTGGTCTTGACTTCGCCGGCGGTCTTAATGAAGGGCACCAAAGTCAGGTGAATGTAGCAGACGTTGTCCTTGCCCAAGTCGCCTTTGAGCTGGCGGATGGCCTCCAGGAAGGGCAGGCTTTCGATGTCGCCCACGGTGCCGCCGATCTCGATGATGGCCACGTCCACCGTCGGCGCCACCTGGCGGATGGCCTGCTTGATTTCATCGGTGACGTGGGGGATGACCTGGACCGTGCCTCCCAGATAGTCCCCCCGGCGCTCTTTAGTGATGACGTTATGGTAAATGCGGCCGGAGGTGTAGTTATTCTCCTGGCCCAGGGTCACCGTGGTGTAGCGTTCGTAGTGCCCCAGGTCCAGGTCGGTTTCGGCCCCGTCTTCGGTGACGAAGACCTCGCCGTGCTGGAAGGGGTTCATGGTGCCGGGATCCACGTTGATGTACGGGTCCAGCTTCTGAAAGGTGATGCGCAGCCCCCGGGCCTCCAACAGCGCCCCGATGGCCGCCGCCGCCACCCCCTTGCCCAGGGAGGACAGCACCCCGCCGGTGATAAAGATCAGTTTGGTCTTCACAAGTCCCTACATATACCCCTGCAGCCCGGTTGTCAATATCGCGGCCGTCCAAGTTTGTATTATGTTTGGCTATCAAAAAGTTTCTTGCCTGATTCATAAAGCTATCGACCTCTGCGGTGGACCGTGATTTACTCTGTTCTTCTGGACAAAATATCAGGGAAATGGAGATAAAATATCGGGGATTTCCTGATTGTTTTGTGAGGCGCCTCTATATATTTATAACATTACTGTTAGCTTAAGATCGTTACCTCATGGAAGAGGCTTAGCTTAAGGCTGGATAAATTCCCTCATGGAGGAGGGTCATTCTGGCTGCCAACAAATCTTGAATTAGGCTGTGACAGCCATGAAATTAAGCAAGCCATTTTACACCGCAGCGCTCCAGCTCTGGCAGCAGACCGCAGGCGTGTCGGCGGTGGAAATGGCTATAATTTTGCCCGTCTTTTTGCTTGGCCTCTGCGGCATCATTGACTTCGGCAATCTTTATGTAGAATCAAATCTTGTTAATAATGCGACTGCGACTGCGGCCCAGGCAGCCGCCTACAATGCGACCACTCAAACCGCTTTGCAAGCTAGTGTGCGCTCTAATTACAACAATGATAATCTAATGGTCACCACGAGTTACGGCGATACCCCTCCCCCTGCGCAGTCAGCGACCCAGCCACCCACCAATTTCACAGTGACCGTCAGCAGCCCGGTTCACCTTATTATTGTGGGTAGTATCCCCGGTTATTTTAACTTTGGTGATCTTCCGGGTACAGTCACTGGAACCTTAACCAGGGTGACGGAATATTAAATTTTTTCTAAGAAATGTTTAAAGAAGAAAATGAAAGCATCAATCGGCGTCGCCATCAAGTTTAACAAGCAATTCCACATCCCCATGAGTGGCTTTTGGCTGCGGAGTGAGGGTGTGACCGCGTTGGAAGCGGCGCTGATGATCCCGGTCTTCCTCCTCTGCGTCTGTGGAATTGTGGACTTCGGCAATATTTACTTAAAATGGCAACTAGTTAGTGACGCGGCCCGGGAGGGGGCGCGATTTGCCGCCCTCTCCACCGCTAATGATGGCCCCGGCACCAATCAAAGCGCGGTGCAAAATGTTATCCAGACCAAGTACAACAACAATAGTTTATCACTTACGATGACACCCAATATTGTTTATCCGGGCTCGGGCCAGCCCATCACGGTGAATGTCAGTGAAACCGTAAGCATACTCACGCCGTTGGTTAGGCCTTTTTTTAATCATGATCCATCTGTCCAAGGACAGTCCACCATGTTGTCTCAATAAAAAGATTCTCAAAAAGCGACTCTGCGCAAAGGAGGGAGGGTAACATCATGAAGAGAAAACCTGGTAGGAGCCAGCGGGGTTCGCTGGCGGTCATGATGGCAATTGCACTTCCGGTGATTCTTGGATTTGTCGGCCTGGCCCTGGATGTCGGCAATCTGGTGCTCACCAAAACCAAATTCAGGTCTGCGGTGGATGCCGCCCTCCGTGCCGGGGCGATGAAATTGCCGGACCAAGCCGCGGCAACCACCGCGGCAACCAATTTTTTGGCCGCCAATGGTTTTCCGGATATCACCCCCGCGATCACCTTTAGCCAGGATGCGGCGCGAAATCCCACCAATTTTCCGGAGATTAACATCACCGCGACTAAAAATGTCAACACCGATTTTCTGGGAT
Source organism: Deltaproteobacteria bacterium (assembly GCA_023381945.1). The sequence goes on along the minus strand of JAMCQY010000150.1, from coordinate 17,633 downwards.
TATTATCAGCCGGTTTTAAAACTATCGCTCTCTCGGTTACTGCGGAAGCCGTAAACCCCGTCAGCACGCTGCAAAGGCCTTTTACCTATCTGCTGTTCTCCAACCGAGACCTCGCCCTCAATGGCTCTCAGCATACACAAGGCTCGATCCACTCAAACAACGACGTATCGGTGAGGGGCAGCCAGGTACTGGGAGGCAATGTCGAAGGCGCGACGAGCGTAACCATGAGAGGCTCGGAACACGTCACCGGCTATGTTCAGTCCGACATCCTGGCGCATATAAGAATTATCGGCTCTGAACAAATTGACGGCGGCCTGAGGGCCGGCGCCACTAATATTCCCTTTCCCGACTTCACTCAGGAAATCATCGATGCCACTGCAACTGCGGATAAGTATACTAGCGCCAGGGCCCCCGACGACGACTGGGATGGCCACACCTTCACTTATCATGGAACAACTCCGCATGGCGGCACCATATATGTCGAGGGCGATGTAGTCATAAGCGGGAGCGTCAATTGGACTGGGACTATTCTGGCGGTCGGCGGCAATATTTCCATCACCGGTTCGGGTCAAATCCAGGGTGCCAACCAGGTATTTCTTTATGCCGTGCCAGTTGCCATGCCAGTTCCCGAAGGTGATTGTTGCGGGGGCGGCCGTGGAGGAAATATTACTATCGCTGGCAGTACTGACTTCGGCTCTTCAACCGCCAATTGCATAGCCTATGCCCCCGGATTTCCCACTACTAATAATGGCTGTTGTGGCGGAGGCAATATGTGCTGCGATAAACCAAAAGGAGGCAACATATCCGTTCAGGGAAACCATGATTGGTACGGCCGTCTGGTAGCCGATACTATTACCATCGGCGGCACTGGAAACTTCATTGGCAGCTATGTCAATGAATTCCAGGCGCTGCCTTACGGCGTCAACGCCGGGCCAGTCAAGCCTCAGATAATTTTGTAAGTCTGGTTCTACAGGATGGTTTTCATCCCGGCGCCGCCTGAGGGATTTTCCCGAAGCGGCGCCTTGATTTTTATTTCTGCTTTACATGAATAACCAGTGGGGGATGCACACGAGTGTTTCAGGAGTTGTCATTCTGAGGGAGCGGAGCGACCGAAGAATCTCAAATAATTAAGGGAAAATACGAGATCCTTCGCTTCGCTCAGGATGACAAAAAGGCTTTTTGCAAGAGGCTCTCCTGAAATAATCTATGAAATAAAAAGATTAAATTTGCTGCGCCCTGGATAGTTTTCAACGACTCGGGCTTATCCTCCTCAGGGACCGACCAATTTGGGCGTGCCCCCAACCCCGCCAATGCTTCCGGCTCCGGCGATTGGTGTAACATGGGGATCAAAATATTGGGTGACAAAATGCCCGGTCATGGAGTTCGCCCCCAGCGAATCGACATGGAACGGCGCGAACCCCATAATAGACCCCCAGGTATTTTGCGTAATCTCCTGGATCACCGGGACCACAATAGTCTCTCCCTGTGTAATAAAGTCGGTCAATGTGGCTTTCGTCCCTGGAACCAAATAAACTTGGTCGGTAGAAGAAGTCAACGGGGTATTTATCCGGACAGACTGGACATCGTTGCCTCCGTTCAGATTAAACCACCCTGCAACCCCTTTATTGCTCTGCGGCTTGATATCTGTTTCGACCACATCTATTTGCACAGTGGAACCATAACTATTATAAACAGTATCCCAGGATACCGCGACGGGAGGAAGGCCACTGGTCTTATAGGCCTCAGGGAGAATGGCGGTTGCTGTCGCAGTCACTGTTTGCGGGCTGGATACCCCGACCAGCGGTGCGAGATATAAAGTAACATTTCTGCTTAGGGTCACAGTTACCGCCGGCTCACCCAGACTAGCTGCCGGGAGCGGGACCTTGGATAGTGGAAGTTGCACATAACCTTCTGGTGGTGTTAACGCCCAGTACCCACTGTCAACACTGCCATCGGTAAGGGTAAATGTTTGGTTATCGACTCCATTAGCGGCATTATTGATTATGGCATGGGCCCTGCTTTGTGCTTGAGTCCAGTCAGGTGTCTGAGTCGGCCCCGGATTGATGTAGGGCAGCAAACCCATCGCACCGGTTAAGGCCGCGGCATCCGCAGTCCTGCGTAACTGGCTCTTCGCCGTGACCAGGTGGCCAACATCGAGCGCCAGCCCCACGAACCCGCACAGTGCGGTGAAAACGAGGATAGAAACAAGAGCGGCCGCGCCTGATTCATCGAAGGCCGGAGTCCGCTTTTTTTTCGCGGTTCTATTATGCATCCCAGTCTTTTTCATGGTCCCTCCACAGTCATAGCTGTCGTTGCCGCGAGTTGCTTTGGGTTGGGAAGAAAGCTGCCAAGTATCCACCAATAGATTTTCGCTTGCACAGTAACAGTGACAATTCTAGTCGGAGAGGCGCCGGAATAGCTTCCGCTAACCTGAAAGTCGTTAAAGTTATACCTGTTGTAATTAAGAGTATTCTTTATGTATGCAGAGATTTGATCAGAAGTGGGCGGATCGTTGGGATAAGCGTACTTCGCGCCATAACGGGCGCCTTCCCGGCTGGCATTGGTGATAACATGGTCTATGTAATAACCCTGGGCTAAATCCATGCCTCCGAGTACCAATAAAGTCAATATGGGTACAACGATAGCGAACTCCACCGCCCCCACCCCATCACATCGGGAAAAAATCTTAAATCGGCGCGCCACAGCAGAATACCTCCTGCGTATCCGAGATTATGCCGCCGGCCTGGCGAATGCGGCAAAAAATCGTTTTTGGGACCTGGTTGTCCAGGAATAATTCCCTATGTTTCTGTTGTTGAAGCCGAGTCCTTTGGGGCAGGATCTTCCCGTCCTCGGGTATGCTCGTCCTCGATTGAAAAATCCGCACCCAGGCAAATCAAAGGGCAAGACGTTGGACTTTTTGGGAATCGCAGCGGGAGGCGACGTCTCCAGGATCGCGGGCGTCGCGGCGAAGATTCTGGCGACCGACCCTGAATGGCCGAAATGAAGAACTAATCTTCTCACTGCCGGATCCTCCCGTCCCTGGGTACATTGATCCTTTGTTGAAAAATCAACCCGACAGATTTGTTGCTTCTTTAAAAAAGAGAAATAATATTCCCAGGCTCCTAAAATAATTCTTTAGGTCAGCTAAAAGCAATCAGGCAATCCCTGATATTTTGATGGGAAGTCCCTGATATTAGGTTAGATAAGTAAGATAAGAAAGGTCAAACCATGGGGCAGGGAATCGGGCAGCTTGGTCGAAGGGGGCTGCTTTAAGGGGGATTATTGAAATAGGGAAGGGTGTGGGCCTTTCTTGGCGGCCTTCCGGAAATATTCCGCGGCCCGCCCGGTGGCCATGCGGCCCCGGGGGGTGCGTTGCAGGAAGCCGGACTGGATCAGATAGGGCTCGTAGACGTCTTCCAAAGTGTCCTCTTCTTCGCAGAGGGCCGCGGCCAGGGTCCCCAGGCCCACCGGGCCGCCGTCATACTTCTCCAGGATGGTGAGAAGTATCTGCCGGTCCATATGGTCCAGGCCCAGCTGGTCGATGTCCAGGAGAGAAAGGGCGGCGTCGGCGACGGCCTTATTGATACGGCCGTCACCCTTAACCTGGGCATAGTCCCGCACCCTTCTCAGCAGGCGATTGGCGATACGGGGGGTGCCCCGGGAGCGCCGGGCGATCTCCCAGGCGCCGTCGGCCTCGATCTCGATCTCCAGCACCTGGGCGGCCCGCCCGACAATGTGGGCCAGGTCCTCCACTTTATAGAAATCTACCCGCAACATCAGTCCGAAGCGGTCCCGCAGGGCCGGCGTCAGCAGGCCTGCCCGGGTGGTGGCGCCCACCAGAGTGAAGTGGGGCAGGTCCAGCTTCACCGAGCGGGCCCCCGGCCCCTGGCCGATGATCAGGTCCAGGGTGAAATCCTCCATAGCCGGATAAAGGATTTCCTCAACGTTCGTGGGCAGGCGGTGCACTTCGTCGATGAACAGGACATCCTTGGACTGGAGGTTGGTGAGCAGGGCGGCCAGGTCGCCGGCCCGCTCCACTACAGGTCCGGCGGTGGTCTTGATGCCGGCGCCCATTTCCTGGGCGATGATATAGGCCAGGGTGGTCTTGCCCAAACCGGGCGGGCCGTGCACCAGGATATGATCCACCGCCTCGCCCCGGGCCCGGGCCGCGAGCAGGGCGATTTCCAGGTTGCGGCGCACCTCCTCCTGGCCGGTAAAATTCGCCAGGCTCCGAGGACGGAGGCCCACCTCCAGACCCAGATCGTCCACCTGGAGCCGAGGGTTGACCAGGCGCTCTTCTTGATCCATGGGCGCTAATCTATCGCACTCCTGGACAATTTGCAAGCTCAGCCCCCTGGCCGCGGAAGCCGGTTTGCTAGACTTGCTTATCATTATGGCGATCACTAATATAGTAATACGGTCAGGCTGGGTATATGCGGGAAAAAACGAGAAATAAAAAATCTATCAAAGGTCAGGATCGCCGCGATCATATGGCCAATGAGCGGACTTTTCTTGCCTGGATCAGGACCAGTATTGGAATAATGGCATTTGGTTTCGTGGTCGAAAAGTTTGCTTTATTTATAAAGGAATTGCCCGAGATTTTCGAGAAAACAAAAAGCTCCAGCATTACCTCCGTTACTATTGGGTTGTCGACTATTTTTGGCATGGCTCTGGTGGCGATCGGCGCCTTTATTGGCATCCTCGCATTTATTAGATATAAAAAGGTTGAAAGAGAAATAATCGATAATACTTATAGACCTTCCATAATACTTGATACGCTTGTAGCGATGGTGATCCTGGTTATTGGGATTTTTCTTTCATTTTACATGCTTCACTCGGTTCACTAACCTTAAACTATGCAAGCAGCCATTTTTGCTGAAGGCATCGGCAAGTTTTTCCGGGAGCACATATTCGGACCCCGGAAAGTAGTGCTGCGCGAGGTGGACCTGGAGGTGATGCCAGGGTCTATCTTCGGCGTGCTGGGTCCTAACGGCGCCGGCAAGACCACCCTCATCTCCATCCTGGCCACCCTGCTGCATCCGGATGCAGGACGGGCGCAGGTGCTGGGTCTGGACGCGGTCAAGGAGGCGGGACGGCTCCGCCGGCGCATTAATCTGGCGGCCGCGGGGGCCCATTTCCTGTGGTGCCTGACCGCCGAAGAGAACCTGCGTTTTTATGGGCGCCTCTACGGCCTGGGCGGCCGGGTCCTGACCGCCAAGGTGCGAAGCCTGATTGACTTGTTTGAGTTAGGGGAGTATCGGCGGGTGGTCTTTGAGCGCCTTTCCACCGGCCTTAAGCAGCGCCTGATGCTGGCCAAAGCCCTGATTAACGAGCCGGAGCTGCTCTTCCTGGATGAGCCCACCTCGGGGTTGGACCAGGACATGGCGAGGCATATCCGGGAGGAGATATTGCGCCTCAATCGCGACACCGGTCTGACCATCCTGCTGACCACCCACAACCTGCGAGAGGCGGAGATGCTGTGCAGCGAAGTGGCCTTCTTAAAGGAAGGCCGGCTGGCGGCCCGGGGCAGCATCGCCGAGCTGCAGCGGCGCCTGGGGTTGGGCGACCACCTGAGTCTCTCCTTCCGATATAGCCTTCCTCCCTTGGAGTTCGGGAATTTGCCCGGAGTTCTGACCCACCAGGTCCTGGATTCCCGGGTGGAGCTGGTGCTGGATAAGGCCGAAACCCGGCTGGCCGAGGTCTTGGAGGCCGTCTACCATGCCGGCGCCGAGCTGGCGAAGGTAAAGGTGAAACCTGTGGACCTGGAAGAGATCTACCGTGAAATTACCCATTAGCTTCCATCAAATCTGGGCCTTTACCGTGAGGAGCAGTCTGGTGAACCGGCGCAACGTCTTCGCGGTCTTCGAGATGCTCTTCTGGCCCGCCATCGGCATCTTCTCCGTGGGGCTGCTTACTCGCTTTCTTCATCTCTCGGAAGAGACGGTGACCTTTATCCTCATCGGCGCCATCTCCATGAACACCATCCAGATCGGCCAGTTGGACCTGTCCTACGCCCTGCTCTATTCCGTCTGGTCCAAGAGCCTGAAGCACGAATTTATCGCCCCCATCAGTCTGGGGCATATTCTGTTGGGGGCCGGCTTTATGGGGCTGATTCGCGGCTTTCTGGTATTTCTGATCATGGCGGCCCTAAGCATCGGACTCTTCGGCATGGACCTTTCCCGTCCCGGGCCCTGGCCGATGGCCGCCTTCCTGGCGGGGATGATCATCAATGCCGCCATTATCGGCGCCCTGGTCCTGGCCCTGGTGCTGCGCTTCGGCCAGCGGGCCGAGGTGGCCGCCTGGGCCTTTTCCTACCTGATGCTCCTGCTTTGCGGCCTCTACTATCCCGTCAGCGTCTTTCCGCGGGAATTTCAGTGGCTGGCCCGGATTATCCCGCTCACTTATTTTCTGGAGTATTTCCGCAACTTCTACGGCTTTCCGCTGCACTACAGCCGCCCCTTGCTTTACGGTTTCTCCTTGAGTGTGATATATATTTTGGCTAGCTATGCACTGCTTCTCTATACCCTGAGGGCTGCCTACCGCCGGGGTATCCTGCTGCGGCTGTCGGAATGATTGAGTTTCGAGTTATGAGTTTTTAGTTTCGAGAAATTACAAACCCACAACCTTTAGGATAGAATAAGTGGCACAGGCCTCCGGCCTGTGAAGCACAGGCTGGAAAGCCTGTGCCGCCAGGAATTTTACAATTGGCACGGCCGTCCCTGGCCGCCAGTTTTTGGCAGGCACGGAGGCCTGCCCCACCAAAAAGATGGGCGGGCGATCCAGCGGGTCGCCCTACTGACAACTGACTACTGGCTACTAACCATGATAGGCGTATTTGATTCAGGCTTCGGCGGCTTGATGGTCCTGCGGGAATTTCTTCAGGTCCTGCCGGATTACGATTATTTATACCTGGGTGACAACGCCCGGATTCCCTACGGCACCCGTTCCGACCGCGTGGTGCAGCGCTTCACCGAGCAGGCGGTGGACTATCTGTTCGCCCATGGTTGCCAGCTCATCGTCCTGGCCTGCCACACCGCCTCGGCCCGGGCCCTGCGCCGCATCCAGCAGGTCTATCTGCCGGAGCGCTACCCTGACCGCCGCGTCCTGGGGGTCTTGATCCCCACGGTGGAGGAGGCCCTGGCCCGGAGCAAAGCCAAGCGCATCGGGGTCATCGCCACCGAAGGCACGGTGACTTCGTTGTCTTTTGAGCTGGAACTGAAGAAACTGGACCCCGAGGTGGAGGTGGTCCAGCAGGCTTGCCCGTTGTTGGTGCCCATCATCGAATCCGGCGAGCAGGAGTGGGAAGGCACCAACATGATTCTGCGCCGTTATTTGGAGCCCTTTCAAGACGGGCGGGTCGATACGCTCATCCTGGGCTGCACCCATTATTCCATTTTGAAAGAAAAAATTCGCGGCCTAATCGATCATGGCCAGGAATTGATCTGCTCCGGCCAGGTGACCGCGGCCAAGCTGGTAGATTATCTCAAGCACCATCCGGAGTTGGAGCGCCGCCTCACCCGGGGAGCCACCCGCCGTTATCTCAGCACCGACCTGACCCCGCGCTTTCAGCAACTGGCCAGTCTCTTCATGGGCCAGGGGATCAATTCGGAAGTGGTGGAGCTGTAAGACAGGGGCCAGTGGTTAGGGGTCAGCAGGGGCGGCCCGCCGGGTCGCCTATTGTTTGGTTCGAACTGAATTTGACCAAAAATTTTTTGGTGGCACAGGTTGGAGCCTGCGGTTACAAAAAAAACGCGGGCACAGAGGCCCGCCCCACCAATACAAAAGCAACAAACTTGTTGATTTCACCTGATCACTTTGCCAACGGCGAAGCGAACCATTTCTCATCCCCCAGCACCACCGAAGTCTCCACCTGGCGGTCCGAAATGGTCCAGTAGCGCCGCAGCAGCCGGTTCTTTTCCGCCGGGGTCACCAACCTGAAGCCGTGTTTTTCATAGAAGCGGATGGCCCACCAGGCCGAGGCCCAGGTGCCCACCAGAACAGGCGTATCGATCCCCTGGAGTAGCTGCTTTAGTAATTGGGCGCCAATGCCCTGCTGCTGGACACCGGGGCGCACGTAGGCGTGGCGAATCAGGGTCACTTCCCCCAAGGGTTGGCGGCCCATGACCCCCAGGAGGCTGCCTTCGGCCGCATAGGTCCAGAAATTAACCCCCGCGGCAATTTCCTCCAGGATTTCGGTGAGGGGCATGTAAGGTTCACACCAGCAATCGTCGGGAATGACGCCTTTATAAGCCGCGGCGGCCGCGTCATTGACGATGTCGAGAGCGGTGGGCGCTTCGGTAATTTTCAAGGTGCGAATCAGGGTGCGGTTGGAAACAGTTGGCTCAAAAGTCATGGAATCACCCGGCTCAGGCGGTCAGGGATTCGGACGTGGACGGCGGCTCTTTCTCGTCTTTCAAACGGGCGCCGCATTTGGGGCAGAAGCTAAAATCGTGGCTCACCAGGCTGGAGCATACCGGGCAGCTGTGCTCGTAGACTCCAACCTGGGCGGCGGTGGCGGGATTAAGTTGGCCGAGCGCCGGCTGGTTTGAGGGCGATTGCAAAGGCTGGTTGAACGAGGCCTGGGCCTGCTGAGTCAGTTCAGTGCTGGCCGCGCGCAGCTTGGCGAGGTAGTAGCCCAGCTTGCCGGCATATTCCGGGAGCTTCTCGGGCCCGAATAGGATAAAGGCCAGTAAGGCGAGGAGGATCAGGGCCTCAAAATCGATGCCGAACACCGCGCCACCCCCGATTTAGGCCTTGGTCACTTTCTGGCCGCAATGGGGGCAGAAGGCGAACTCTCCGGAGAAATCCTTGTGGCACTGGGGGCAATTGGTGGCTTGTGCCGCAGTGCCTCCGGGGATCTCGCCCTTGGATGCTAAAGATTCCGGGTCGTCGTGGGCCTTTTTGAAGCTATTGATGGCCTTGCCGATGCTCTCTCCCAACTCCGGCAGGCGCCGGGGACCGAAAAGCAGCAGGGCGATGACCAGGATGATGATCAGCGTGGTGAAATTGTAGCCAAACATTAGAGGCCTCTCATTGCTAAAAGTTTTAGCGAAATTATTTTAATTATAAAGGATGAATAACCCGTCTGCAAGGAGATTGGAATACTCCATGAAAGACTGGAATGTGGTGGTAACCAGCTTTATGCACCAGGAAAACCGGCTCCTGACGGAGCTGAGCGGCCTGGGAGACTTCCATCACAGCGGCTTCCGGGAGACGATCATCGGCAGGGTTGCGGATATCGGCAAATTCCTGGAGGCCCTGAAGCACCGGTGGGATGAGCAACCTTTCCTGCCGGAATTGCTAAGTTCCGTGGTCCCCGTACGGGAAGTCTTCCCCTTCACCTTGGAGAACCTGTTGCCGAAGTTGCAGGAAAAGATTCTGGGTCTGGGGCCGGACATTGGCGATGCCGCTTTTTATGTGCGGATGAAGCGCCGGGGCCACAAGGGCGAGCTCGACAGCCAGCAGGTGGAGCAGGCTCTGGACCAGTTCCTTAAGGAAGAGCTTGAAGCCCGCGGGCAGAAATGCCGCATCGATTTTGACGACCCGGAGGTCATTGTGGTGGTGGAGACCATCCATAACCAGTGTGGCCTGGGACTGGTGAACCGGGAGATGAAGGAGAGGTATCCGTTTATTAAAATCAAATAACTTGTTGCTTCTGGCCGAATAAATTAACTTATTGAGAATAAAATGTTTATGAAGTGATAAGATTTAAGGGCTATTCCAGCAAAATGAAATGGCGGGAGGAACGTCGATGTTTTCGGAAGAAGCCAGGGCAGAGGTTTTTTGGATGGCCTTCAAAGGCTTACCCAAAAAAGAGAAGCAGTTGGTAGTTCAGAAATTGCTACAAGATCAGGAATTTATGGAAGATTTGATGGATATTGCCGTCATCGAGCAGCGGCGTTCCGAGCCTTCACGCCCCCTCAAAAAGTATCTGACAGAGCGCGAAAAGTGAGAGGTTGGCATGCCATATGTTGTCTACCTGAAAAGATCCGCAGAGAAAGAACTGGCAGATTTGCCTCAAACTGTGCATCAAAGGATAATTAAGCGGCTTTTGGCTCTCAAAACTAATCCTCGACCTCATGGATTTAAAAAGCTTGGCGGCGGTGATAGATACCGGATCAGGGTGGGTGATTATCGCATCTTATATACCTCGATGATATTCAACAGAAAATAGAAGTGAGCGCGGTGGGCCACCGGCGGGAAGTTTATCGGCAGGATTAGAAACAAACCGGCGTGTGTCATGCCCCGCTACCCCATATGAATAAAACTCCCTCCTTATTTACGCCTCCCCAGCCCCTGGCGGCCCGGCTGCGGCCCCGCAGCCTGAAGGAATTCGTGGGCCAGGAGCATCTGGTGGGGAAAGGAAGACTGTTGTGGCGGGCCTTGAAGGCGAAACGGCTGTTCTCCTCCATGATTTTCTGGGGTCCGCCGGGGAGCGGCAAGACCACCTTGGCCCGGGCTATGGCCAGGGTCATGGACGCCGAATTCGCCAGCCTCAGCGCCGTTATGTCCGGGGTGGCGGATGTGCGCAAGGTGGTGGAGGAGGCCCGGAGCGCCCAGCAGTTGGGCCGCCGCACCATCCTGCTCATCGACGAAATTCACCGCTTCAACAAGGCCCAGCAGGACGCCCTGCTGCCCCACGTGGAGGAGGGGCTGCTCACCCTGATCGGCGCCACCACCGAGAATCCCTACTTTGAGATCATTGGTCCGCTCTTATCGCGGGCGAGAATTTTTGTCTTCGAACCCTTGTCCGAGGCGAATCTCCTCACCCTGCTGCGCCGGGCCCTGACGGACAAGGACCAGGGCCTGGGGGCCATGCAGGTCGAGGCGGCGGAGGAGGCTTTGCATCATTTCGCCCGGATGGCCAGCGGCGACGCCCGCCGGGCCCTGACGGCCCTCGAGCTGGCGGTCCTCAGCACCGAGCCGGACGCCCAGGGCGTTATCCGGGTGGATTTGGCCGCGGCCCGGGAATGTATGCCCAGGCGGGATCTGATCTACGATAAGCAGGGCGATGCCCACTATGACACCGTCAGCGCCTTTATCAAGAGTATCCGGGGGTCCGACCCGGACGCAGCCCTTTATTGGCTGGCCCGGATGCTTAACGCCGGCGAAGATCCTCGCTTTATCATGCGTCGCCTGCTGATCCTGGCCTCGGAGGACATCGGCCTGGCCGACCCCAACGCCTTGGTGCAGGTGGCCGCGGCCTCCCAGGCCCTTACCTGGGTGGGCCTGCCGGAGGGCCAGTACCACCTGGCCCAGGCCACTCTTTACCTGGCCCTGGCCCCCAAGAGCAACTCCACCGCCGCTTATTTCCGGGCCGAGGCCGCCCTGGAGGACAAAGGCGCCACCCAGGTGCCCCGCCCCCTGCAAGACGCCCACCGGGACAAGAAGGGCTTGGGCCATGGCGAGGGTTACCTCTATCCGCACAATTTTCCCGGTCATTGGGTATCCCAGGATTATCTGCCGGAGGAATTGGCAGGTTCCCGCTTTTATGAGCCGGGCCCGGAAGGGGCCGAGCCGGACCTGGTGGCCCGCTGGCGGGCTTCTCAAAAGAAGGGGGAAGATCCGGGCGGCGGCGGGGAACCTGGGGCGGAATAGCCCCAGGATTACACCTCGGCAGACTAGTGGCACAGGCCTCCGGCCTGTGAAAATTTTATGGAGAACAGCCGCACTTGGCTGTTTATTGCAGGCGAGGGCGCCTGCTCTCCATTTATAGGCTGGAAGCCTGCCTAGCGGGGCGGTGCGCAGCCACGGTGCGACTGCGCACCATACACAGGCGGGGACGCCTGCGCCACCAAAGAAGAACTTTTTGGAGCAGTTTCTCATGGGCCTGTGGCCCACCCGCAAAGCATGAAAAGGTTTGGTGGGGCGGGCCTCCGTGCCCGCCAAACCTGGGTCACAGGCTGGAAGCCTGCGCTACCAAAGAACTTTTCGAGAGCAGAAAAATTTGCCCTGAATCTGGCCGGTATCTTGGCAAAACCCAAAAATTCCATTAGAGTTGAACAATTATTGATGCAGTGGGAGGATTCGCACCACCATGAGACTTCTCACCAGGTCGGATTTTGATGGCCTCATTTGTGCGGTTTTGCTTAAAGAAATAGGGCTTCTGGACAGTTGGAAGTTTGTCCATCCCAAGGACGTGCAGGAAGGCTTAATCGAGGTCACCGAGGACGATATCCTGGCAAATGTTCCTTATATCCCGGGCGTGGGCCTCTGGTTCGATCACCACGCCAGCGAGGAAGAGCGGCACCATTTCAATTTTGAATTCAAAGGCATGGCCAAGATGGCCCCTAGTTGCGCCCGGATTATCTGGGAGTATTACGGCGGCCACGAGAGGTTTTCCGAGAAGTTTGACGAGATGATGCTCTACGTCGACAAGTGCGACAGCGGCCGCCTGTCCATGGAGGATATCGAAAATCCCAGGGGCTGGGTGCTGCTGAGTTTCATTATGGACCCGCGCACCGGCCTGGGCCGCTACCGGGATTACCGGATCAGCAATTATCAGCTCATGATGGAACTGGTGGAATGGTGCCGCACCAAGCCGGTGGAGCTGGTCCTCGAAATGCCCGATGTCGAGGAACGGATCGATCGCTATTTTGAGCAGGACCAGGTTTTCCGCGAGATGATCCGCCAGAACTCCACCGTCCATGGCAACCTGATCGAACTGGACCTGCGGCGTCAACAGGAGATTTACACCGGCAACCGCTTCGTCATTTATACCATGTTCCCCCAGTGCAACATCAGCATGCAGATCATCATGGGCAGGCAGAACCAAAATACCGTCTTCACCGTGGGGCACAGCATCATCAACCGAAGCAGCAGAACCGATGTGGGCAATCTGATGCTCAAATACGGCGGCGGCGGCCACCGCGCGGTGGGCACTTGCCAGGTGGACAATGATCAGGCTGAACGGGTGCGCCAGGAGTTGATCGAAGCGATCACCAAAGATGGGTAATTCAATGGAATAAATATCCCTCATTGAACTCGATTTTTTGTGGGAGGAAAGTTCACCAGGCGGGTTTGGAACTGGACAAGCTTACCGGCAATAATTATGTTATAATAAGTCCAAAGTTAGGGGGGAGCACACCTTTGCCTAAAGGAGGTGCTGCCATGACACGGATTGTCTTCGCCGACGGCGAACCTCACATCCGGCAGCTCTGCTTGGAAGAGCTGCAGGATGAAGGCTATGAAGTGGCAGTGGCCGATAAAGGCCGGGAGGCGGTGCGCCTGGCCGACTCCTTTAAGCCAGACGTGGTAATTCTGGAGGTCCTGCTGCCGGATATGTCCGGTCTGGAGACCGGCCGGATCATCAAGGGCAGCCGGAAGGAGACCAGGGTGATCCTTTATTCCCATTCCCTTCCTCCCCACGATCTATCTTCTTGGGGAGCCGACGATTTTGTGGTCAAATCTCCTAACCTCGACCGCCTCAAGGATGTGGTGCGCCGCTGCCTGCTCTCTTGACAAAGCAGGGCTGCGATTTGGGAGGTAGAATTTGGCTATCATGGAGATCAGCGTAGTGCCCTTGGGCCTGGGGAAGACCAGCGTCGGCGACTATATCGCTGACCTGGTGAAGCATCTGGAAAAAGATAATATTCCCTATGAACTCACTGATATGGGCACTTTGGTCCATGGCACCCCTGGCCACCTGCTCCGCGTCGCCACGGCCTTGCATGAACTTCCCTTTAAACAGGGAGTCCAACGGGTGATGACCCACATTGCCATCGATGACCGCCGCGATAAAGAAGTCGCTCTGGGTGACAAACAAAAATCCGTCAAAGCCCGGCTCAAATAATCCGACTTGGTTAAAAAATTAAGAATTGTCCATGAGATAATTTCCTCATTGACGATGGAGTTTGAATTAGAAGCCTGATATAATACCTTGTTATGGCAACAAAGAGAGATTATTACAGCATCTTAGGGGTGCAGCGTGGCGCCTCCGTTGATGAAATCAAGAAATCCTACCGCCAGATAGCCCTGAAGTTCCATCCGGATCGCAATCCCGGCAACAAAGAGGCCGAAGAGCGCTTCAAAGAGGCGGCCGAGGCCTACGAGGTTTTGCATGACTCCGAAAAACGCCGCCTTTATGATGTGTATGGCCACGAGGGAGTATCAAGCACCGGCTTCACCGGCTTTAGGGACTTTGGCGACATCTTCCGCTCCTTCAGCGACATCTTCGAAGACATGTTCGGCTTCGGGGGCTTCGGCGGCATGGGCGGCGGTATGGGCGGCATGGGAGGCGGTCCCCGGCCCCAGGCGGGCACCGACCTGCGCTATGATTTGACCCTCAATTTTCTGGACGCGGCCCTGGGCACCGAAGTGACCGTGGAAGTCCCCCGGGTGATGAATTGCCGGACTTGCAACGGCTCCGGGGCCAAACCCGGCACCCGGCGCATCCCCTGTCCCCAATGCGCCGGCCGGGGCGTGGTCTCCCGCAGCCATGGCATCTTTCAGATCACCACCACTTGTCCACGCTGCCAGGGGATGAAAGAGTTTTTTGCCGAGGCCTGCCCCACCTGCAACGGCGAAGGGAGGATGCGGGAAAAGAAGAAGATCAAGGTCAAGGTCCCGCCCGGCATGGACAGCGGCACCCACCTGATTATGCCCGGCGAGGGTAATGACGGCGCTCACGGAGGACCGCCCGGCGACCTCTACATCGTGCTGTCGGTCCGGCCCCATGAGCTTTTCCGCCGGGAAGGCTACGATCTGCACTTGGAGGCGCCCATCTCGTTTGTCCAGGCGACCCTCGGCGCCCGGCTCACCATCCCCACCCTAAAGGACAACCGGGAACTGACGATACCTCCCGGGACCCAGCCCGGCGAAGTAATCCGGATAAAAGGGGAAGGGGTGCCCTATCCCAAGGGTTCCCGCCGGGGCGACCTTCTGGTGGAAGTAAGGGTGGTCGTACCCCGTGCCTTGACGCCGCGGCAGCAGCACCTCATGGAAGAGCTGGCCAAGGAAGAGGGCGTGGAGCCTCCCAAGGTCCAGGCCGCCCATGGCGGCGCCGGACATGACCATGATGAGGGCATACTCAAGAAACTGTGGCACTCCTTCACCGAGTTCACCGAACATAAGCCGAAATAAGACCTCTCAATCCTTTTTGACAATATGCCTTGTAGGGGCGGCTCTCGAGCCGCCCTTTTGGCATAACAAGAAAATGTAGGACAGGCGCCCTCGCCTGTCCAGGGACAGTCGGGGGCGCTGTCCTGCATCTGTCTATTGGACCGAAATGGGCTAAATTCGGGACCTGGCGTAGAAGTCCCAAAGCAGTATCTGCCTTGCCGATCCTTCTGCCAGTGCTTATTTTTCAGGGTACTTAAACATGCGCAGACTATTTATATTGACAAGCTCGGCTATTTGAGCAATTATTCACAATTAGACGGGGTCTGTGCGGACAAGGTGGACGAATGGCCATCGATTTCAATATCTTGATCGGCGGAGCGGCGGGGCAGGGGGTGCACGCCATCACCGTGCCCCTGGCCAAGACCCTGGTCCGCCAGGGTTGCCAGGTCCTGTTTGTCATGTCCTATGAGTCCCGTATCCGCGGCGGGCACCTGTTCAATCTGATCCGGGTATCGGATCAGCCCCTGATCTCCTCAAGGGAAGGGGTGGACCTGCTGGTGGCTTTAAACCAGGAAACCGTCCAACTTCACCAGAACGAACTGGCTCCGAACGGGGTTTTGATCTACGACGCTTCCAAGGTCAAGGAAGCGCCGGCTGAGGGCCGCAAATTGGCCTTGGACCCGGAGGCCCTGCTGCCGGAGAAAAAGTCCGCCGAGATCGCCATCAACGCAGGCGCCAGCGGGGCGCTCCTGGGGTTGCTCAGGGTGAAGCTGGAGCCCTTGATGGCCCTTTTGCTGGAGGCCTTCGGGGACAAGGGCGCAGAGGTGGTGGGCTGGAATCATAAAGCCGCCGCCGCGGGCTACAAGCTGGGAACCGCCCTAGACATCGGTTATTCCTTGGCAGGTCTTACTCCGCCGGCCCAGCCCCGGCTGCTGATCAGCGGCCACGAGGCCCTGGCCCTGGGCGCCCTGGCCGCGGGACTGCAATTCATCAGCGGCTACCCCATGACTCCCTGGAGCAGCGTCCTCAACACCGTAGGCCAGCGGGCCGCCAAGTGGGGCGTGGTGGTGGAGCAGGCGGAAGACGAAATCGCCGCCATCAACCTGGCCCTGGGCGCCTCCTATGCCGGGGTGCGGGCCATGACCGGCTCTTCCGGCGGCGGCTTCTCCCTGATGGTGGAGACTCTGGGGTTGGCGGGGTGCTCCGAAACCCCGCTGGTCATTGTCGAGGCCCAGCGCCCCGGCCCCAGCACGGGCCTTCCCACCCGTACCAGTCAGGGGGACCTGAGCTTTGTGCTCTCCGCCGGACAGGATGACTTTCCCCGGGCGGTGCTCGCTCCGGGTACGCCAGTCCAAGCTTTTGCCCAAGCCGCCAGGGCCTTTAATCTGGCCGACCGCTATCAATTGCCGGTCTTTCTGATCACGGACCAGTACCTGGCGGACGCCAATTTCACCCATGAATTTATGGATTTTCCGGAAGGCGTTGAGATCGACCGGGCCCTGGAGAGGGGACCGGCGACGGCAACCTACGAACGTTACGCCATTACTGACACCGGTGTTTCGCCCCGGCGGCTGCCGGGGTTCGGACCGGTGGTGGTGGCCGACTCCGACGAACACACCCCTGACGGCCACCTCACCGAGGATTTGCAAGTGCGGGTGCAGATGCACGAAAAGCGCCTGCGCAAATTGCAGACGCTGGCGCCGGAGCTTAACGGCATCACTGCCTACGGCCCCGCTGAGGCTCCTCTGACCCTGGCCTGCTGGGGCTCCAGCCTGGGGCCGGTGCAGGAAGCGGTGGCCCGGCTGCACGCGGCCGGGACCCCGGCCCGGATGGTGCACCTGAGCGAGCTTTGGCCCTTTCCGGCGGACAAAGTGGCCGCGGCCTTAAAAGGCACAAAAAAATTGGTAATGGTTGAGATGAACGCCACGGGACAGTGCCACCGCCTGCTGCGCCAGGAGACCGGCATCAAGGCGGACCATCTGGTTCTAAAGTACGACGGTCTGCCCTTCACCCCAGAATATATTATGCGAGGACTAAATAAATTTGTGTAAAAAGACTCATCCAAAATAAGGACAAAATTGAAGGTTTAGGTTTTTTTCCCTCCCCCTTGATGGGGGAGGGTTGGGGTGGGGGTGGTAACATTTTTTAATCACGCAGCCAGTTCAAAAATACTGACGCCCCCTCCCCCTGATATGGTTGAAAGTTGTCAAGTAGGCATGAGAGCCCCTTGTTTTTTTGGGTTAAGCTACGAGATGATTCTCAGGCCCCAGCGGGGCGGGACGCTTTAGCGACGTTTGATCACTCTGATATTCGCGGGTTGGTTACCGCCTGACCTGGCTTCGTCCCGGAGCTGCCTCTCTCTAACAACGGGAGTTTCGGCCTGCGGCCTAGTCCCATAGGGGGAACGAGGGCTCTCCTTACCGTGGTCGCGCCCCGCTGGGGCCTGGGAATTTTTTAATCTTTTTCTTTAAACAGCGCCTTTGCTTTTGGTTTTTGTTTTTAAGCAGTTACGGGCTCCACGGCCCGGCCGATGGCCCAGATAAAGGCCGCCAGTTCGTTCTGGTGAAGTTGGA
>JAMCQY010000417.1 GCA_023381945.1 Deltaproteobacteria bacterium | reverse complement strand
GTGCCGGTCTTTCTTAAGTCCCACCTGGGTGCAACCGCTTTAAAAGACCGGTTTCCGTTTTCCGTAAAAAAGGCAGGCCCTTGGGCCTGCCTTTCCTTTTAGGATGCCGCAATTAAACGGGCGACCCAGCGGGTCGCCCCTACTGATCACTACCTTTACGGGCGACCGCCCAAATAACCTCATAACTCACCGGAATGGCATCGTTTTCACCATAGCGGCCCTGGTAGGCCTCGATTAAGGCCTTGAGCAGCCGGGGCGAAAAGGGCCGCGGGGTTGGATTAGTGGCCCCCATGGCCTGGAGGGACTTAAGAAAGACCGGCACCGAGGGGTAGGTGGTGGTGACCCATTCCCGGGCCAGCTTCACCTGGCTGAACCCCGCCCTGGCTAAAAGCTCGGCCCAGGCCGGCTCATCCAGGAATCCTTGGGCGGCGATGGCCGGCGCCTCGGCCAGGTGCAGCGCTGACGCGGCCTGCCCCAAAGAATCCGCCAGTTCCCGGAAGGTTCCGGGCCCCGGGGTGGAGAAGGCTAAAACCCCGCCGGGATTGAGGAGACGCTGATAAGCCGCCAGGGAGTCGGCCGGCCGGGTGAGCCACTGAAAACTGGCGTTGGCGACGATGGCGTCAAAGCGGCCCCGGCTCAAGGTTTCGCCGTCGGCCACCAGCCAGGCTACCCCGGCGGCCGGCCCCAACCTGTCCTTTGCCGCGGCCACCAGGGCCGCATCCAGATCCAGGGCCACGAGGTACGCGCCGTTGCAATTTTGCTTGAGTAAGTGAGTAAAATAACCGGTGCCGCAACCGATCTCCAGAAGGCGCCCGGACCGCGGCAGCGCCTCAGCCAACCGGGCCAACAAGCCCTGGGCCATGAAACGCTGCACGCAGGCCTGCCGGTCATAAGAGCCGGCCCTTCTCGCAAAATTCCGCCTGATGCCTAGTTTGATGATGTTTTCGTCTTTCTTCGACATTTTTATGTCAGTCTTATGGCTGTCTGGTGGTAAGTGGCACAGGCGTCTCGCCGGTGCGTAGGGGCGGGTTTAAAACCCGCCCCTACAGGTCCAGGAGCAATTTTCTCAAAATCCCATTAAAAGCTTCTGCCTGACTCAGGAAAGGCAGATGTCCGGCGCCCGGCAAAATCTGTAAACTCGCGTTCGCTATCTGCTCCTGGAGAAACTGCGCCTGGGCCGGTTCCACGATGCCGTCTTTTTCCCCCTGGACAATTACGACTTTCGCAGAAACATGGGGCAGCAACTCCCGCAGGTCCTTCTCCTTGAGATAATCCAGCCCCTGGGCCAGATGGGCCTGGCCGGCCTTGATATCGAAGCCCGCCGCGGCCTCCTCCCGGAATGCTTCCTCTCCCGGGGCCAGGCACGAAGCCAGAAAATCCGTCAAAACACGGTGTTGGCCGCGCTTGAGGCCCAGGCGCATGGCCCGCACCAAAGCCGGCGGCTGGCCGAAAGGGTGGTCGGGCCGCCTACAGAAGACCGCGGGTACCCCTACCAAGACCGTGGCGGCAGGAGCCGGCAA
Source organism: Deltaproteobacteria bacterium (assembly GCA_023381945.1). The sequence goes on along the minus strand of JAMCQY010000417.1, from coordinate 6,192 downwards.
GGCAAATTGGCTCAGGGCCTCCAGCAGCAGCATGCCCCCCAGGGACCAGCCCACCAAGACGCTGTTCTTTAGGGGCAGCCGGGTCAGGTACTCGTTCAGCCAACTGGCGTCCCACTGGGAAATCCGGGGGGACAGGATGGTGCATTTCTCTCTGAAAGCGTCCATCTGGCGCTGCCAGATGCGCTCAGACGCGCCCCAGCCGTGCAGCAGCACCAGATGCGTCATCATCCCAGCCCCGTTTCCCTGGCGCTGGCCACGATGATCTTCAAGGCATGGGCCAAATCCTCCCGGCTATGGGCGGCGGACAAGGAAAACCGCACCCTTGCCTTTCCCGGCGGCACCGTGGGGGGGCGCAAGGCCACAGCCATCAGACCCTGCTGCCTTAATTTGCTGGCGAACTCCAGGGTCCGGGCATTGTCGCCCACCAACACCGGGATGATCTGGGTTTCGCTGCCCAGGGTGTCGAGGCCGGCGTTCATTAGGCGCTGCCTAAATTTTTCCGACTCCTCCTGGAGATAGAGGCGGCGCTCCGGTTCCCGGGCGACAATCCCCAGGGCCGCGTCAATGGCGCCTAAGACCGGCGGCGCCAGGGCAGTGGAATAGATGAAGGACCGGGAGCGGTTGTGCAGGTAGTCTATGAGCCGCTGGTCACCGGCCACGTAACCCCCCAGGGAGCCCAGGGCCTTGGAAAAGGTGCCGAGATGCACCTCGATGCGCCCAGTCAAGCCCAAAGCCTCAGCCAGACCGGCGCCCCGTTCCCCCAGGACTCCGGTGGCGTGGGCTTCGTCGATCATCAGCGCCGCTCCGAAACGCTCCTTCAATGCCACCAATTCCGTCAGCGGGGCCAGGTCGCCGTCCACCGAAAAGACCGAATCGGTGATGATCAGACGCCGCCTGGCGCCCTGATGCTGGCGCAACAGGTCCTCCAACCGGTTCAGGTCGCGGTGCGGAAAGCGGTGCAGGGTGGCGCCGGAGAGCTTGATGCCATCATAAATGCTGGCGTGATTGAGCTTGTCGCCGAAGACCGCGTCTCCGGGTCCCACCAGGGCGGAGATCACGCCCAGGTTGGCCATGTAGCCGGTGCTGAAAATGACCGCAGCCTGGGTCCCTTTAAAAGCCGCCAGCTTTTCCTCCACGCCGGCATGCAAGGATTGATGGCCCGACACCAGCCGCGAGGCCCCGGCCCCGGCGCCCCAACGGGCCGCGGCGTCTTGCGCGGCGGCTATCAGGCGGGAATCCAGGGCCAGCCCCAGGTAGTCATTGGAGGAGAGATTCAGCAGGACCCGGCCGTCCAGGCGCACTTTGCCGCCGGGCAGCACCTCCTCCAGCACCTGTAGGCGCCGCCGCAGGGACCGGGTTTCCAGGGAGGCCAATTCCTGAGATAATTGGTCAAACATGACTTTTTAACAAGAACCCCAAATCCTCCTAAATCCCCCTTTATTAACGGGGGACTTTACCCCCCCTTTAACAAAGAGGGGCAGGGGGGATTTTCATTCTAGGGGATAGACATTCAAGGTTCAAACTCGCATTAGCTGAGAGCTAAACATTTGTCACAAGCTTCGGCCAGGGCAGTGATTAAAACCTCCTGTCCAGCAAAATCATTGAGGTTGGTTATTTCCGGCACCTTGGCCAGTATAGGGTGGCCGGTGATGGCCTCAATCACGGGTGGATTGGTCTGCTCCGCCAGGTTGGGGGCGGCGGAAGCGCGATTCAGGACGATTCCTGCCACTTTTATCCCATGCTGCCGGGCCGCCGTCACCGTCAAAGCCGTGTGATTGATGGCGCCCAGGCCGGCTTTGGCCACCACCAGGAGCGGCAGCCCTAATAAGCGGATCAAGTCCAGCACCAGAAAAGTATTGCCAATCAAAGGGACATATAAGCCGCCGGCCCCTTCCACCACGAAGAATTCGTAACGGCTGGACAGCTCCCGCAGGGCCTGATTGATGCGCCCCAAATCCACCGTCACTCCTTCCCGGGCTGCAGCCACTCCGGGCGCCAGGGGCAGCCGCAAAGTTATCGGGGTCAGGAGTTCCAGGGGTTCAGGTATGCCCGCCAGTTCCTTCGCCAAGGCGGCGTCCGTGGGAATCAGCTTGCCCCCTGCTTCCGGGCAGCCGCTCTGCACGGGCTTGAAATAGACCGCCTGCACCCTCCGCTGGCGCAGGGCCGCGGTCAGGCCCGCAGCGATCACGGTCTTGCCCACGTCGGTATCGGTGCCGGTGACGAAGACGCCTTTGATTGGTGGAAGTTCGGGCAAGTCCATATCCAAGCCTTTATAGCGCGGCGTCGCGGCTGTGTCCGTAGGGGCGACCCGCTGGGTCGCCCTATCGCTCCAGTTCCAACCCCAAGTCTGCCAGCATTTGGCGATCTTCTTCCGGCAGGCGGCCCCGGGTGGTGAGGTAGTCGCCGGTCATCAATGCGTCGGCCCCGGCTGCGAAAATCAGAGGACTCAGGGTTCGCAAGGTCGGCTGGCGGCCGCCGCAGATGATGATGGAGCGTTGCGGATGCATCAGGCGGAAAGCCACCACGGCCTTGAGGGCCCCCAGGGGTTCCAGCATAGGCCGGCCGGCCAGGGCGGTGCCCGGCAGGGGATGCAAAAAGTTCAGAGGGATGGCGTCCGCCCCCAAATCCTCGATGGCCTGGGCCAGTTCCCAGCGCTGCGCCACGCTCTCCCCCAAGCCCATGATGCCGCCTACACAAATACTTAAGCCTGCGGCCTTGGCCGCCGCGATGGTGGCCACCCGTTCGGCGTAGGTATGGGTGGAGCAGATTTGTGGAAAATGCGAGGCCGCGGCCTCCAGGTTGTGATGATAACGGAACAGTCCGGCGGCCTTCAGGTCGCGCAAAAACTCTCGGTCCACGATGCCCAGGGAGCCGCAGACCTTAAGGCCTGGCACCGCCTCCCGAATGGCGGCCACGGCCGCCGCCACGGCCTTTTGGTCCTTTACGGTGGCGACGCCGCGGCCGGAAGTAACGATGGAGAAACGCGAGGCCCCGGCTGCCGCGGCTGCTGCCGCGGCGTCCAGTAATTTTTCCTTCGGAAGCAGCGGATAATGCGGCGTACCGTTCTTTGCCTTCGCCGACTGGGAACAGAAGGCGCAATCTTCGGAACACAGCCCGCTCTTGGCGTTGATGATGACGCAAAAGCTGACTTTCTTCCCGAATTGCCGCTCTCGCAGCCGGCTCGCTTCGCCCAGGAAAGGCCACAACCCCGGCCAATCCAGCTCAAAAATTTCTTGCCATTCAGAATATTGCATACTCGATTAAAATCACCCAGGCGGGGTTAATTGTCAACCAATAAAACAAAAGCGGTTGACAATCAAACCATGAAAATCGGGTCAAAATTTTTATGACAATAAAAAAGCGAGCCCAAGGCCCGCCCCGTCAATATAAATGATAGTTGTTATGTTGAGAGCCACGAAGAATATCGGGTTTGGTGGCACAGGCTTTCTAGCCTGTGCGGGATTCTCGGCATAGCCTGGAAAGGCTGTGCCACCAATAGGTGGAGGCTAGGCCCCTACCGCCGCGGCACGAACACCTCTCTTGCCTTTACCCCGTCCGAAGGACCGATCAGGCCCTCTTTTTCCATGGTCTCGATCATGCGGGCGGCCCGGTTGTAGCCCACCCGCAGGCGCCGCTGCAGCATGGAAATGGAGGCGTTTCTCGTTTCGGCCACCAGTTCCACCGCGTCGGCGTATTTCTCGTCCTTGTCGCCGTTTTCCGCCACTTCCTCTTCATGCTCCTTGAGTTCCGTGATGCCCACTTCATACTGCGGCGCGGCCTGGACCTTCAAGAAGTCCACCACCCGGGTGACCTCCTCTTCCGAGACAAACGGCCCGTGGAGGCGTTTCAGGCGGGAGGTGCCCGGCGGCATGAAGAGCAGGTCGCCCATGCCCAGGAGGCGCTCGGCCCCCATGGCGTCCAGGATGACCCGGGAGTCGGCCCGGGCCGAGACCTGGAAGGAGACCCGGGTGGGAAAGTTGGCTTTGATCAGGCCGGTGATGACGTCCACCGAGGGCCGCTGGGTGGCCACCATCAGGTGGATGCCCGCGGCCCGGGCCTTCTGGGCCAGGCGGATCAGGTACTCTTCCGTGTCCCGGGAAGAGACCAGCATCAGGTCGGCCAGTTCGTCGATGACGATCACCAGGTAGGGCAGCGACCGGGGCAGGATGCCTTCTTCCACCCTGGGGTCGGGTTTTTTGGCCTTGGCCTTCTGGTTGTAGCCGTCGATATTGCGGGCGCCCAGGTCCGAGAGCATGGCGTAGCGCCGCTCCATCTCGCCCACGGCCCAATGGAGGGCGATGGTGGCCTCTTTGGGGTTAAAGACCACGGGATGCAAGAGGTGCGGCACGCCTTCATAAAGCGAGAGTTCGATGCGCTTGGGGTCCACCAGCAGCAGGCGGACCTCTTCGGGCGTGGCCTTGAACAAGATGCTCAGGATCATGGCGTTGAGGCCGACGCTCTTGCCTGAACCGGTGGCCCCGGCAATGAGCAGGTGGGGCATCTTGGCCAGGTCGGTGACCACCGGCGAGCCCATGATGTCCTTGCCCAGGGCCACAGTAAGCCGGGAAGCGGATTTCTGGTAGGCCGAGTCGGACAACAGCTCCCGCAACGCCACCACCTGGCGCTTGGGGTTGGGGACCTCGATGCCCAGGACGCCCTTGCCCGGCACCGGGGCGACGATGCGGATGGACAGGGCCTTCAGGGCCAGGGCCAGGTCATCGGCCAGGCCGGTGATCTTGCTGATCTTGACCCCCAGGGCCGGCTCGTATTCGAAACGGCTGACCACCGGTCCGGTCATGATGGCGGTGACCCGGCCCTCTACGCCAAAATGCCTGAGGGTATCTTCCAGCTTCTGGGCCTGGGTTACCATGGCCCCTTCCTGCACCTGGTGATTCCAGGGAGGGGCGGGGTCCAGCAGATCGAGCGGCGGCAGGGTGAATTTTCCCGGCGCCGGGACAGGTTTCGGCTTGGCCGGCGCCGCCGTAAGTTCGGCCTGCATGACGGGCGGCGCGGCCGGCGGCGCATCTTCGGCCGGGACGCCGCTGACATTGATTACCGGGCCTTGGGGTTTGGCCTGGCGCGGCCGGGCCGGCCTCGGCTGTGCCGCTTCGACCCATTCGTCCCGGCGCCATAATTTGCGCCAAAGATGCCGGACTCCCTGGCCCAGCCAGGAAATCAGGCCGACGTAAGACAGCCGGGTCACCGCCATGAAGCTGATGAGCAGGGCCAGGGCCAGGGCCAAAGCCGCGCCGGCGGGATTGAGCGTGGCGCGCAGCAGCCAGGCCAGGTGTTTTCCCAAGCTGCCGCCGCTGTAAATCAAATCGCTGCCCCAGGAGATGGCCGGCCGGGCCAAGGCCAGGAGTCCCGAGGCGGCCAGGAGGACGCCCAGGGCGGCGATTGCCTGCGGCCAATTCAGGTCCTCCAGGCCGCGGCGGTGCGCCTGCCAGGCCAGTCCCAGCAGCAACAGTGGCAGCAGGAACGCAGCCAGACCCAGGCTCCAGATGAGGTAGGCCGCCACCAGGGCCCCGGCCTTGCCTCCGGCGTTCTTAGGAACCACGGAGAAGTTTAAGGTCGCCCAAAAGCCCTGGGGGTCGCTCAAGGAATAGCTTCCCAGGGCCAGCAAGAAAAATCCTGCCAGGCCCAACAGCAACAGGGCGGTCATCTCCTGGCCCAGGCGGTGCTGCCAGGTGGGCGCGGCAGGCGGCGGCGGTGGCGGAGCAGCCGCGGCGGCTTTGGCCTTCTTGGAGCTGCCTTTCGGGGCGTTGTTCTTGGCCATCTGTGCTTTCCTCTTCTGCCTTGGTCGCCTTTGCGGAAAACGGAAAACTACCTTTAATCCTGTTCCAGGACCCCGACCTTCAGCGGCTCCATCAGGGCTGCGGTGGCGGCCAGCCGCCGTCTGGAGGTGATCCCCTCCAGGCTGGGCAGGATATAGGCCATGGCGTCTTGGGAAATCGTGAGTTGCTGAAAAACCTCGATCCCGGCCTCTTTTACCGCTTTATCCCAAAAGGCGTCCCGGGCCTCGTCCCTGGACTCATAGGCCAGCTCGAAATAGACCCGCTTGATCTGGGCCGTGGCCAGGAGCTTGAGGCAGACGAAACAGGGCTGCAGGGTGACATAGAGGGCCGCGTCCTTGATGGCCACGCCATAGCGGGCCGCCTGGGCGATGGCGTTGGCTTCGGCGTGGGAGGCCCG
>JAMCQY010000278.1 GCA_023381945.1 Deltaproteobacteria bacterium | reverse complement strand
TTGGTGCAGAACCACAATGTCGCCGGGCTTGATCTTGCCGTCCAGAATGGCCCGGGTGGCCTCTTCTTCGGCATCGAAGACCCGCGCGGAACCTTCGTTTACCAGCATCTTTTCATCCACCGCCGACTGCTTCACCACCCCGCCCTCCGGGGCCAGGTTGCCCTTGAGGACGGCGATGCCTCCCTGAGCATGATAAGGGTTGCTCAAAGGCCGGATAACCTCTGGGTCAAGCACCTTGATGCCGGCCAGGTTGTCAGCTACGGTCTGGCCGGTGACGGACATGGGGGCTCCCGAAACCAGGCCGGCCTCCAGCAAGGTTTTCATCACCGCCGGCACCCCGCCGGCCAGATCCAGGTCCTCCATGTGATGTGGGCCAGCGGGGCTCAGGGAGCAGAGGTGGGGGGTGCGGCTGGAGATTTTATTGAACAGGTCCAGGGACAGGTCGATGTCGGCCTCCCGGGCGATGGCCGGGACGTGGAGCACGGTGTTGGTGGAGCAACCCAGGGCCATATCCACCGCCATGGCGTTGATAAAAGCCTCCAAAGTGGCGATCTGCCGGGGCAGAATTTGGTTTTCCACCATATTCATGATCTTAAAACCCGCTTCCTTGGCCAGGCGGTAGCGGGCGGCGTGTACTGCCGGGATGGTGCCGTTGCCCGGTAGAGCCAGGCCCAGGGCTTCACTCAGGCAGTTCATCGAGTTGGCGGTGAACATGCCGGCGCAGGAGCCGCAGCCCGGACAGGCGCATTCCGCCAATTCTTTGAGTTCGTCTTCGCAGATCTTGCCGGCCTTGACCGCACCCACACCTTCGAAGACCGTGATCAGGTCAACTTCCCGGCCTTTGAAACGGCCGGCCAGCATAGGGCCGCCGCTGATCAGGATAGCAGGGATATTGAGACGCAAGGCCGCCATCAGCATGCCGGGGATGATCTTGTCACAGTTGGCCACCAGGACCAGGCCGTCCACCGGATGGGCCGTGGCCATGATTTCGATGGAGTCAGCGATGATCTCCCGGGAGGGCAGGGAATATTTCATGCCCTGATGGTGCATGGCCAGACCGTCGCAGACGCCGATGACCCCGAACTCCAAGGGGGTGCCGCCACTCATTCGCACCCCGGCCTTGGCGGCCTCGGTGATCTGCCTCAGGTGGAGGTGGCCGGGAATGAATTCATTGAAGGAATTGGCTACCCCGATAATGGGCTGGTCGATCTCCCGGTCGGTGAGGCCCATGGCCTTGAGGAGGGAACGGTGCGGATACTTCTCCAAACCCTGTTTCATCAAATTGCTGCGCATGGGAAACTCCTGGAAAGGCAGTAGTCAGTAGCCAGTATTCAGTTTATGTATAGCGATAAGCTGGCTCAATTTGTTCATTAGGATTCGGGTTCCGTGGAGCCTGTGGGTTTTTCGGACGGTGGCGGGAGTTCCGGGGCCGCTCCCTCAACTGGCTCAATGGGGGACGCCTGTTCCGGCTGCGGCTTGGGTTCCTCCGCGGCTTCCCCCTGGGGCGGCCGCTTCGGCCGCCGCGGCCCGCGCCGCGGGGCCCGACGGGGCCTCCGGGCTTTGGCCTCGGCCTCCGGCAGGGATTCTCGTTCGGGCTCAGGTTCGGGCAAAAGCGCAGGCTCCTCGGTTGGTTCGCTCTTCACCTCTTCCTTCGGCTCTCGTTTCGGCCGTCTGGGGCCCCGCCGCACTCCCCGTCTGGTTCCCCGCGCTTCCGGCTTGGCCTCCGGTGGGGCTTCCGGTTTCTCTTCCGTCTTGGCCTCAGGTTGGGCCTCGCGTTTCGGTTCAGGCTGCCGCTCGCGTCTGGGCTCCTCAGCTTCAAGCTTCACGAATTCCAGGTGGATCTCCTCCGGATTCAGACTCGCCTTGGCGGTGAGGACGATCCGGACCTTGTGTTCCTCTTCCAGGGCCGAAATTTCCCGGCGTTTCCGGTTGAGGAGAAAGTTGCTCACCTCCACCGGAACCTCGGCCCGGACTTCCTGGACGTGGTTCTGCACCAAGTGGGCGCTGATCTGGCGCAACAGGCTCAGGCCCAGGATCGGGACCGTTTTGAGGCGGCCGCGGCCCTGGCAGGCAGGGCAAGGGGTATAAGCGCTGGCCTCGGCCGTGGGCCGCAGGCGCTGGCGGGAGAGCTCGAGCAGACCGAACTTGGAGATGTGGCCCAGGGTTACCCGGGCCTTGTCTTTCTTGAGGCTCTGCTTCAGGGCCGCTTCCACCTGCTTCTCGTGCTTCTTGTCTTTCATGTCGATAAAATCGATGACCACCAGGCCGCCCAGGTCCCGCAGCCGGAGCTGGCGGGCCACTTCGTCGGCGGCTTCCAGGTTGGATTTCAGGGCGGTCTCCTCCAGCTCTTTCTGGCCGGTGCAGCGGCCGGAATTGACATCGATGGACACCAGGGCCTCGGTGGGATTGATGACAATGCTGCCGCCGGATTTCAACGGCACCCTATCGGCATAGATGCGGTCGAGCTGATCCTCCAACTGGTAGCGGGCGAAGATGGGCAGCTTGTCTTTATAAAGCTTCAAGGCATTGATCTGCCCCGGCGCCGCCATCCGCAACCAGCCGCGCAACTGCTGGAAGACATCCGGGTTGTCCACCAGGATGGTGGTTATGTCCGTGGTCAGATAGTCCCGGACCGTGCGGGTGATGAGGTCCAGGTCCCGGTAAAGGAGGCAGGGCGACTTTTGTTCCGCCGCGGCCTGGTTCAGGTCCTTCCACTGCTTCAGGAGAAATTGCAGGTCCTTGGCCAGATCCTTATTTTTGGCCTGTTGGCCCGCGGTGCGAATAATGAGGCCCATCTCCGGGGGCAGGCCGATCTTTTGGGCCAAATCCTTCAAGCGGGCGCGCTCGTCCTCTTTTTCTATCTTGCGGGAGATTCCCAGATGGGCCTGGCGGGGCAAAAGGACCATGTTGCGGCCGGGCAGGGAGATGTAGGTGCTGAGATAGGCCCCTTTGGTGGCGGTCTCTTCCTTGTAAACCTGGACGATAATCTCCTGGCCTTTGCGCAGCACTCGCTGAATCTTGGCCCTGGACTTGCTGAGAATCGGCTCCTGGTAGTAGTCGGGGTGCACCTCCGACAGGGGCAAGAAGCCGTGGCGTTCGCCGCCGTAATTGACGAAGGCCGCCTGCAGGCTGGGCTCGATATTTACCACCACCGCCTTGTAGATATTGGCCTTGGTCTGCTCCCGGGCGGAGGTTTCCAGGGCAAATTCATCAAGTTGGCCTTCCTCCACAATGCAGACGCGAAACTCCTCAGGGTCCGCGGCATTAATGAACATCTTCCGTGGCGGGCTCATAGGCTCCCCTGCTGACTCTCGCGGACAAATTCCAGAAAACCTGGCTGACGGTCTTGGGCATGCATGCGGTTGAGCGCCAGTGGCAGCGAGGCCGGACTCTTCAGGCTGCGGATGGGGCGCAGCTCCCGGCGGCGGAAAAAGGCAGTCTCGACTAAAAAGTTAATATCTCCTTGGACCGGCTGGAAGTAAAGGAAGCCATCCTTGACCGCAATGGGCAGGGGCAGGCCCGATTCCCCTATCCGCCGCCAACTTTCGACGGGTTGGGGGTAGTGGTTGAAATTGCGGTTCAGGTACTGGATATCGGCGTTAGCGATGTCCCCGAGCTGAAAGCTTTCCACCATCACATCCCGGCTAAGCTCAGGATCCCAGGCCAGCATGCCGCCCTTCTGGGGCTTTTTGGGATTGTTGGCCACTACCTCCATGATCATGTTATAGCCCTGCTGCCCCAACTCCAGGGCCAGGCCCAGGCCGGCAAAATCGAGGGAACCGGTTAAATAGTCCAGGTCTTCGATATTATAGGAAATTTTATCGGAAAAGCCTTGCAGCCAATCTCCCACTGCGGCCCGGGAACAAAAATTCCTTTCTTGGGGACGTTCTCTCGAAAGAAAAAAAATCTGCCGGTCCATGGTCTGCTGCATTACCATCTGGCCATGGTTGTGAAGGCGCTTGGGGCTGCGCCGGTCATAAAAGAATTTTCCGTCCCGAAGATTTAGGCCGTGGAAGCTCTCCTGCACCATGAAATAGACCTGGCGGGGATTAAAACCGAAAAAATGCCACTGATAGAACTCTTTTTCCAGGTGGGCCAGCATCTCACTGGATATGATGATGAGCAAATGTTGCCGGCCCAAGGCTTCCGTGGGCGATTCCCCCAACTCCCGGGCCAGCTTGGTGAGGTCAAAGGCGAGTTGCAGCATGTGCCGGGTGCCCAGGGACAGGGGCAACAACTTCTCGGGCGGCACCTTCAAATCTGCCGCCACCGCCTCGGGCGTCACCATCTGGCCGCTTTCCTGGCTGAGGAAATGGGCCAGCCGCTCGATGCTGAGGTCCTTGGAGAGATTGAGAAAATATTTGGGCCCCAGCATCAGGCGGGTGCCTTCCCCCGCGGCGGCATGCTCAAACAGGACTTCGCCCTTAAGGACCGCAGCCTGGGCCCGGGACAGGCGGTCTGCGGCGGCGCCGTCTTCCAGCACCAGGATCTGGCGGGGCGTTTCCAGAAGTTTCAAGCGCGGGTAGCGGTTCAGAGAGCGCTCCAATGCGGCGATTTCGGCGATGCTAGAAAACTGGCTAAATCTCTCGGAAGCCAGGGATAAACAAGAATTGATATAATCAGAACAGGTGGCGCATTCGTTTGTACGAGCTAGGGCTATGGACATAAAAGGCCTGGAATATTGATATGTTAAAGGTTGTACTTTATCATGCGGCTACCCTGATGTCAAGTATTGGCGGTCTCGAGATTGGCCTTAATCAGGGATATAAGACTGTTGCGGAGAGGAATCAAGAAAGGAAATTAATAGATTTTTTAGCATCGTTTCGTCTTTGGTTTGACATTCCCATATCACCAGAATTCGCCAGCCAAGAGTCATCAAAGCTGCTATATGCTTTGCGTCTCTTATTTGGTTACGCAAAAGTTTTGGTTCCCAATAGGCGATATTCGATTTTGGCAGCCGGGAATCTTTACAATCCGGGACAGGGTGCTGATGCCAAAAGCAGCCGTGAATAAAAATCACAGCACGGCGGCCTGGAAAAACCATATCCGGCTTGCCTGGAAGGTCTTTCCGGTGGAGACGGAAACGGTAACCCAAAGAATGAGCCAAACGACGGACGATAATTTCTGGCTTCATGCCCTTGCTGCGGATGGCGCGCATGTTTGCGCTTCGGCGCTTTGGAGAGATTTTGTCAGTCAAACCTCATCACCAAATTTCTTACGCAGCCACTCATAAACTGCTCGCTGTTCATCAATCCCTGCACGGCGAATCTGGGTCAATAACCATATTTCACTTGGCTTTTCCGTTGTAATATTCTTCGCCCCCTGATTACATGTCGAGCATAAAGCACGGAGGTTGGATAATTCATCTTTTCCTCCAAGGCTACGATCTTTGATATGTCCAATATGAAGGCGCACCTTCCGGCCAGTATAAGGATCAATATCACCTGGACTAAGCCCGCACATCTGGCAAGTAAATCCATTGCGGTCGAGAACGGCAGCCCGAAGACGGGCGGAAATTTTAGGAGAAATTATAACATCATGCTTCTCCGGCGGCTTTTCTCGCAATAGATATTGGCCAGGTTTTAGATCGGTGGTATCAAGATGTGAAAGAATCGGCCAGCCTTCTTGTTCGCGCAATTCTCTTAAACGGCGGCTATATTGACCTGCACCATCAGCAGCAGCCTGTATTTCGTGGGATTCAATAACACGGCCAACGTTTGCAAGAAGAAATTGACGTATTTTCTCCTTTGAACCTTTACGAGGCATATGCACCCTCTAATTGGCTACGCTAACTAATCGTCTTATGGTTAGTGCATCTGCGATGCATTCGGCAACGGCACGGGCAACCGGCGGGGGGAAAGCATTACCAACTTGCCGGTAAGCTGGTGTTTTCTTGCCTGTGAATATCCAATCATCACGAAAACCTTGAAGCCGCGCAACCATGGGTATAGTAAGCCGCGGCATTCCAACAAAATCGCGATCTGGAGGGGCATCAGCAATAACTAGACCATCAACACCCAAAGCAGCCCACGCTTTGCGGGCGCGAGATGGCCCCAAGTCTGCACCTCCGTGTTTTTTTGATCCCCCGACTATAGTGGGCGCTATCCCGTTTGCGCGTTTTCGCCAGGCTACTGCTCCCAGCCAGTCACGCGAGCCCATGAGATCAAAAAGGGTTTCTCCAACTGTTGGGGGGCTAAATTTATTCGGGGCCGGCCAATCGAAATATCTGGCAAAACCATATTTAATAGCCACAAAAATCGCCCTCGGTCGAAGCTGAGAAACACCATAATCCGAGGCATTTAAAAGACGCCATCCTGTTATGTAACCAAGCTTTGAGATCTGGCTTGAGACATAATTCCGGTATTCGTCAAAAATTGCTCCAAGAAGACCGCGCACATTTTCAATCATGATAGCACGAGGGCGGATTTCGTCAACAAGGCGCATAGCAGCCGGAAACATATTGCGTTCATCGGCCTTGCCAAGCTGTTTTCCGGCTACGGAAAAAGGAGGGCAAGGCAGGCCGCCGGCGAGAAGATCAATTCCTTTGAATGGGCTTCCATCAAAGGTTTCTAAGTCTCTTTCAAATACCTTCCACTGCGGCCGGTTGAATCGGAGTGTTTCGCAGCAATGCCGGTCGATCTCTATGAGCCCTTGATGCTCAAATCCTGCCTGTTCTAGCCCAAGCGCTTGACCACCGCCACCAGCGCACAGTTCTAAAGATGTCAGTCCGGTTGCCTTCATCTTAACACCCCTGGTCTTATGGGCAAATAAATTGACTGTTTATCTTCATTGCTTATCGGATGAAGTCGAATTTTGATAAGCGTTCTATTCCTGGGATACTGATGTATACCGGTTTTTCATTTTTTTCTTCTGCCTTTCCGGGAATAAAGGTGGGAAGGCCCTACTTTTTTAAGACGCAGATCACCGTAATCAACCATGGCCGCTAGATAGCCGGATAATTTAGACTTATCTATATCAATTGATTTAGAAATTTCTCTCAAATGAAAAGATTCACCTTTTTCAAAAAGGGAATTAATTATTAATTTCAGCGGAGGATGTTTCATAATTTAAAAATCGAGCGATTAATCGATCGATCTAATGAGCTAACTATCCACTAAGAACCACTAATTGTCAAGAAAAAATAATGTGTTAGGCAGATTTAGAAGAATAAATTAATAGAATTATGATAGGTATCATAAAGCAGGCCGCAGGTAGGTGGGCACCAATTGCTCAGGCCTGGCGGTCTGGCCTGCGGAAAGCAGGCGCAGGGCCAGGCGGGCCACCGTCGCGGCCCGGGGAAGCCGGCTTTCGGGGGGGGCCAGTGAAACCCCCTCCCGGGGCAGGGAGGGCAAGGAACTCACCATTGAGCCGGTGAGGACCAGGGGCGGGATCAGGTGGCGGGACAAACCGGCCAATGGCAGACGGACAGGCGCAGCCAGCATCTGGGGCCGTTCTGTCCGGCTTTGGTACAGGCCCCAGAAGACCTCGCCCCTTTTTGCGTCCGTCACTACGCCGATGGGGTAGTTTTGTTCGGGAACCTGGGCCGCCAGAACTTCCAGGGTGGGCACCGGCACCAGGGGGCAACTTAGGGACCAGGCCAGGGTCTTGGCGGTGGCCAGGCCGATACGCAACCCGGTGAAGTTCCCCGGCCCCACACTAACTCCGATTGCCTGCAAAGCGGCCGGATCGCGGCCAGCCGCTTCAAACAACTGCACCAGACTGGGCAGCAGGCGGGACAAATAC
>JAMCQY010000088.1 GCA_023381945.1 Deltaproteobacteria bacterium | reverse complement strand
TCTGGGCCACCACCTGAAGGTACCGGTGCTCCACATGATGGGCAGCAGACCCATGAGGATGGCCATGACCGTCATCAACTTGGGGCGCAGGCGCTTTACGGCGCCGTGCATCACTGCCTCTTCCAGGTCTTCCAGGGTCTTCATGCGCCCTTGGTCTATAGCTTCGTGATAGGCGAGATCCAGGTACAGCAGCATCACCACCCCGGTTTCGGCGTCCAGTCCCGCCAGGGCGATGAGGCCCACCACCACCGCCACGCTGACGTCGTAACTCAGCATCCAAAGGAGCCAGGTAGCCCCCACCAGGGAGAAAGGCACCGCCAGGAACACGATGGCCACCTTTACCAGAGATTGGGTGTTGATATAAAGGAGGATAAAGACCAGTACCAGGGCGATGGGAATGATTAACTTCAGCCGCGCCCGGGCCTCTTCCAGGTACTCAAACTGGCCGCTCCAGATGGTGCTATAGCCGGGCGGCAGTTTTATGCCGGCCTGGATGGCCTCTTTGGCTTTGGTAATGTAGGTGCCCAAATCGATATCCCGGATATCCACATAGATCCAGCCGGTGCGCCGCGCTCCTTCGGTCCGGATCATGGGGGGACCCAGGGTGGTGCGAATCTTCGCCACCTGTTCCATGGGAACCTGGGCCCCGGTAGGGGTGGGAATGAGGATCCGGCGCAGGGCGGACGGTCTTTCCCGGTAGTCCTGAAAATAGCGCAGGTTTACCGTATAGCGCTCCAGACCTTCTACCGTCTGGGTGATATCTTGTCCCCCCAGGGCGCTCATGATCACGTCCTGCACGTCGCCCACCGTCAGACCGTAACGGGCGGCCTCGTTGCGGTCGATCTCGAAATCCGTGTAATATTGGCCGAGAACTCTTTCAAAGTAGGCGCTGACCGTGCCGGGAAGCCCCTTGAGGATGGTCTCTGCCTTCTCCGCCAGGTCGGTTATGACCTTCAGGTCCGGCCCGATAATTTTTAGGCCCACCGGGGTCTTGATGCCGGTGGAGAGCATGTCGATGCGGGTTCTGATGGGAAAGGTCCAGGCATTGGCGATCCCCGGAAACTTGATGGCCGCATCCAGGTCCCGAATGAGGTGGTGCGTGGTGTATCCCGGGCGCCAGTATTTTTTATCCTTCAATTTAATGGTGGTTTCGAGCATGTTTATAGGCGCCGGGTCGGTGGCCGAATCGGACCGCCCGGCCTTGCCGAAGACGTATTCCACTTCGGGGAAGGTGCGGATGATGCGGTCGGTCTGCTGCAAAAACGCCGTGGCTTCGGTGTAGGAGATGCCCGGCATGGTGGTGGGCATGTACAGCAAATCGCCTTCATCCAGGGGCGGCATAAACTCGGAACCCAGCTTCGAGGCAGGATAGAGGGTAACCACCATCAGGAGCACCGCCAGCAATATGGCGGTCTTGCGGAAGCCCAGCACAAACTTCAGAACAGGATGGTAGGCTGCCATGGTCGCGCGGTTCAGGGGATTGCGCTCCTCTTTGGGGATCTTGCCGGTGATAAAATAAATCATCATGATGGGGACGACCGTGATGGCCAGGAGAGCCGCGGCCGCCATGGAAAAAGTCTTGGTGTAGGCCAGGGGCTTGAAAAGCCGGCCGGACTCCCCGGTCAGGCCGAACACCGGTAGGAAAGACACGGTGATGATCAACAGGGAAAAGAATAGAGACGGCCCCACTTCTTTGGCCGCCTCTACGATCAGGGGTTCCCGAGGGGTTCCGGGCGGGGCGCGTTCGATGTGCTTGTGGGCGTTTTCGATCATAATCACCGCGGCGTCCACCATGACCCCGATGGCGATGGCGATTCCCCCCAGGCTCATGATATTGGCGTTGAGCCCCATCTGATACATGACGATCAAGGCCATGAGGACGCCCAGGGGCAGGGTGACAATGGCCACCAGGGCGCTGCGCATGTGCAGCAGGAAGACGATGCACACCAGGGAGACTATCACCATTTCCTCAAAGAGTTTCCCCTTCAAAGTTTCAATGGCCCGCTCAATGAGAGCAGAGCGGTCGTAGGCGGGCACGATGGTCACCCCGGGAGGCAGAGAGGGTAAAAATTCCTTTATCTTCGCCTTCACCCGGTCGATGACCTCCAGGGCGTTCTTGCCGAAGCGCTGCACCACGATGCCGCCCACCACCTGGCCCTCGCCGTTGGCCTCCGCGATGCCTAACCTGAGTTGCGGCCCCAGTTTGACCTGCCCTATGTGCTTGATCTGGACCGGCGTGCCTTTGCCGTCGGTTCCCACCACGATATTTTCGACATCCGCGACTTTTTTGATATACCCCAATCCCCGGACCAGGTAGGCGGTTTCGGCTTGCTCGATGATCCGGCCCCCCACATCGTTGTTGGACATCCGGATGGCCTCCTTCACCTTGGAGAGAGGAATGCCGTAGGAGGCCAGCTTGTTGGGGTCCACCTTGACCTGGTATTGCTTGACATAACCGCCCACGGAGGCTACTTCGGCCACATCGCGCACCGTGCGCAAGGCGTATCTAAGGTACCAGTCCTGCATGGTCCGCAGTTGGGCCAGGTCGTATTTCCCGGTAGTGTCTTGTAAGACGTATTCATAAATCCAGCCCACCCCGGTGGCATCCGGACCTAAGGCCGGGGTGACGCCGGCCGGCAATCTGCCGGTGAGATAACTCAAGTATTCCAGCACCCGGGACCGGGCCCAGTAAATGTCAGTGCCGTCTTGAAAAATAATATAGGTAAAAGACATGGAGAACATGGACTGGCCCCGCACCACCTTCACGTTCGGGACCGCCAGCATGGTGGTGGCTATGGGGTAAGTCACCTGGTCTTCCACGATCTGGGGGGCTTGTCCGGGGTATTCGGCGAAAACGATCACCTGGACGTCGGAAAGATCGGGGATGGCGTCCACGGGCAGATTGTAAAGATGATGGATGCCGATGGCGATGATGATCAGGGTGAAAAGAATCACCAGGAACCGGTTGCGGACTGCGGCCTCGATGATTTTGGCGATCATGAGTCAATAACCTTATGTTTTAATGCTTATGAGTTGGCGGTTGGGCCTTTTCTTTTTCGCTGGGGGCAGGCATGCCAGGCATCTCTGGCATCGGTGCGCCCGGCTTCGCCGGCGGCACGGCCTTCTCGCCGCTGGATGGTGGGGCCAGGAGCATCTTTCGCACCGCTTCCCTGATTCGGGATTCGGAATCCAGGAGGAACTGGGCCGAGATGACCACCTCTTCCCCTCCTTTAAGGCCTTCTAACACCTCACGCCATTCGCCTTCCCCTTCCAGGCCGACCTTGATCTCACGAGGCTCGAATTGCCCTTTGCCCAGGGCGATGAAGACCAGGTGCTTTTCACCGGAGTCCAGGACCGCCTCTGGGGGCACCACCACCACCGGGCGGGGTAATGCGGACTCGATCTCCACCTGGGCGAACATTTCCGGTTTTAATTTGATACCGGGATTGGGGAATTTTAACCGCACCCTGGCGGTCCGGGTGGTCTGGTTGATGTAAGGATAGATATACTCAATTCTGCCGGTAATGGTTTCTCCCGGCAGGTATTGCAGGGTCATGACGGCCTTCTGCCCCGCCTTTACCCAGGGAAGCTCATATTCATAAATTTGCGCGTCCACCCAGACGTAAGTGAGATCGGCCACTTCCAGGAGGGTCATGCCCGTCTGCACAAACTGGCCCTGGGTCACCATGCGCTTGGTGACGATGCCGGTTACCGGTGAGAACAGCAGGAGGTTCTTTTTTACCTGGCCGGTTCTTTCCAGAGTAGCAATCTCGGCGGGAGTAATATCGAAATAGCTCAGGCGCTGGCGGGAGACTTCAGCCAGGCGGCGCGCCCCGTCCGTCACTTCGGGGATGGGGCTTTTTCTCAAGGCCTTGAGATTGCGCAAAGCCAGCAAATATTCCTGTTGGGCCGGCACCAGCTCACGGCTGTAAATGCTGATGAGCTTTTGTCCTTTGCGGACCAGCGCGCCGGTGATCTTGGTATAGAGGAAGGTGACCCAACCGTCCACCTTGGTGTTCACCACGTTCAACTGCGTCTCATCGTAGTTGACCAGGCCCACTGCCCGGATGGTCCGGGCGAGAGGGCGAACCTCCACCTTGCCTAATTTAAGCCCCATGGACTGCATGGTGTTGGGATCGACCGCGATGGTGCCGGGAGCCTGGGCCGCTCCTCCGGGTTCCTCATAAACCGGGACCAGGTCCATCCCCATCGGGTCCTTGCCCGGTTTATTGCTGATGAATTTCGGGTCCATGGATGAGACCCAGTATTTGATTTTCTTACCCTCTTTGCCCTCCGGAGCCGCGGCGGTGGGACCTGGAGCGCCGTGTTTCATCACCCGGTAGCCGGACAGATACAACCCGCCCCAAACGGCTAAGGCGATGAGCAGGCCAAAAACCAGGCTCAATAAAACATAGCGGCGCACGGTGCTCATTTCTTACCTCCCGGAGGGCGCGGAAATTCCTGTCCCACCAGCCATTCTAATTCGGCCCAGTTTGTTTCGAATTCGTTGAGATATTCCTGCAATTGCAGTTCGTTAGTATAAACGGCGATGACGTTTTGGTAGAGCTGGGCGAAGGTTAAGGTCCCCACCTGGTACGCGGGCAGGGAAGCGTTCGCCGCCTGCTGCGCCTGCGGGATAATTCCCTGTGAAAAGAGTATTATCTGCTGGGATAGGCGCTGCAGCTTGGCGTGCCGGTCCTTGATGGCCGCGGCCAGTTGCACCCAGGCGTTCTGGTGCGCCTCTTTGGCGGCGGTCTGCTTGTTCAACTCTTCCCGGATCCGGGGCTTGATCTTAGCGCTCTGCCAGATGGGCAGATTGACCAGAAACCTGGTGCCGAACATGTCGGCCCGCTTCGCTTCCAGGCTATTCTCCCGCAAGGCGTAATTGACCCCGATGGTAAGGTCCGGGTAATAGTCTTTCTTGGCTAGATCCACGGCCTTTCCCTGTTTGGCGATGATAGCCTGCAGGGCCTGAAGCTGGGGGCGGTCTTTAGCCCGGGCCAGCAAATCTTCCAGTTTCAGGTTGAAAGGCCGGGGCTTCAGGGGCTGGGGGCGGGAGACGGCGGTTTGGGGCGGCTTGTTGCGCAGGGCGTTCAAATCCGCCTGAAAGGATTGCTCCTTCTGGGTCCATTGAAAGAGGCGGTCCAGGTAATTGCCCAACTCCACCTGGGCCTGGAGGACGTCGGCCTGCAGGCCCTGGCCCACGCCATAGCGGGTCTCGGCCACCTTGACCACCTGCTCCCAGGTCTGCTTGTTCCTCTCGGTCAGGTCGTAATTGCTGTAGGCCTTGGACAGGCCCCAGTAAGCCACCAGCACCTTGGCCCGCACTTCGTTGTATTTATCGTGAAAGATATATTCATCGGAGCGGGCCTGCTCGGCGGCCACTTCGGAGCGCAGCCGGCGTTTGCCGTAAAAGGGGATTTTCTGGGAAACCTCGAACATCTTTTGGGTCATTTCGTCTTGGCTGAAGCTCCAGGTGTCGGTGGGCAGGTTGGTGATGGCGAAGGAGGCCTCCGGGTCGTCGAAGGCCCCGGCGGAGCGGATGGTCTCTTTCGAGGCCTTGAAGGTCGCCCCCATCTGCTTTACTTCGGGATTGGCCTTGAGGGCCTCCTGGACTAGGGCCTGTAGATCGGGCGGCAGGTTCGCATTGCCTTGAGCCCCAAGCGAATTCACCGGGCTTAAACCAACCAAGGCTCCAAATACAAGGGCCAGTGCCGCCATGCAAGCACGCTGTTTCCCCCCCATTCCTTTCTCCTCTCCGGTGATTAAACATCTTCATGACCACTGATACAGAGTCCTTGAGAACCTCAAATAGATTAGGCGGATTCGGCGTCCCGGTCAATCTTTTTGACTTTAATGCTGGTTTTTTATCTCCCTCCATCTAGGTTTTTGTCTCTTCCAGTTGCCGCTGATGCCGGTTCCGGTATCCCCCGGCCTGGGGAGCGCTCATCTCTGCATCATGATGCACCACCTGTCCCCCCTTTAATGCTCATGATGGCTTGCCCCTTGCAAAACTGCGGTGAGGTATTCATGCAGTTGCCTGGCCTGGCCGTCGGAGATTTTCTGCGGCGGAAAGTCCGGCATAAGTCCTTTTTGGCCGTTGTCCAGACGGGGATCACGGATTAAGGAAATGAAGGAATGGAGGTCCGTCAGCCTGTCGGACCCAATGATGGGCATATCCGGCATGACGGCGTTGCCCAAGTTGGGGTGGCAGGCCATGCAGTTGTTCTCAAAGAGCCTTCTCCCGGCCTCGAGGCCAGCGGGAGCGGCAGGCGCCCGCCCCCCGAAAACCAAGCGGCCGCCATAGTACCCCAATCCCGCTACAGTGAAAAAGGCGATGAAATAGATGGCCAGGAGGGCCTTGGATTCCTCCCGGCCGGTAAAAATCAGGATCATCCCCAGGGAGAGCAGCAGGAATAAAAAGCTGGCCAGGCTAATCTTGATGAGGATGGGCGGCAGCCAAGCCCCCTGGTACCAATGCTGCCAGTCCATGAAGCCTAGGAGCACAGTGGGAAAGATAAATAACCAGGCCAAGATGAGACAATAGCGCGCTGCTTGTGCCAGAGACGGTTGTCCCTGGACCCAGGCGAGGACTCTGAAAACCAGGGCCGCGGCCACCACCCCGATGGTTATATGGGTCAGGGGCGGATGAACGGGTTCGAAGTAGCCGATGGCGTACAGGGCGTGGTAAACAGGGTTGAAAATGGTCATAAGATTTCCTTCATGGTCTCCTGTTCGGTCGAGCACCAGCGGCAAGGCGCTTGCCATCAAGATGATAAGAGAGTCACCCCCCCTGGCAGGATGCCTCCCCGTATCGCTGGTTAATGTTTGTGTGCCTTCGGCTTATTCATTTGGCCCTTCATCTGCTGGAGCCGCTGCTGCATTTCTTTAAGTTGCCCGGTCTGTTGTTTCTCCATCTCCGGGCTCATGGAACCTTGCATCTGTTGCATCATCTGCCCCATCTGGCCCATCATCTGCATCATCTGCTGATGCTGTTCAGGGGTCATCTTCTGGGACATCATCATCTTGTGCATGTCACCCATCATGTTGGACATCATGCCCATATTGTTCATCATGCCCTGTTCCATCATGTGCTGGCCGCCCATCGTGTGCTGGCCGGGCTCCATCTTTTCCATGCCTTTCATCTGGGCTCCCACAGATCCGGGTATAAGAATCAAGGCCCCTGCCAGAATCACCATCAACACTCTTTGGTTCATAATCCCAAACCTCCTTACATGGCATTATTGGGCAGGGAGTAACATCCCGCCCTTATTTCACGATAGTACCCTTCTCCCTGCGTTTCAAGGGTGGATTTTAGGGTTATTGAATCGCTCGGAACGGCCAGTGCCCAGTTTCGTTGCCGGCGGCCCCTCCTGACAGCGAACCCCCTGGCCCCGCCCGCCTCGTTTCAGGCAGGGCTCCGGATTGGTGCAACCCATAAAAATAGCGCAAGGCCAAGGGGTTAATAATACTTCAGATTATAATATTGAAACACTCAATGATGTCCACCTCCATAACCACCACCATGTCCATAACCGCCATGATGTCCATACCCGCGATATCTATAACGACCATGTCCATAACCATATCCTGGTGTAGTGAATGGGTAACCATAATGCGGCGCGCCAAATGGACTGTCGTAATATGGGGTGCTATATTGATAACCAGAATATGGATAAGCCCCATAATAAGCCCCAGGATAAGATCCGTAATAGGCGTCAGCGCATCCCAAAAATATAAATATAATTATACATATAGCATACTTATAAAAGGTTGACATAACGCCCCCTCTATTTTACGAGCAGCAGCTTGCTTACCCTGCGGCCCAGGCA
>JAMCQY010000267.1 GCA_023381945.1 Deltaproteobacteria bacterium | reverse complement strand
TTTCAAAGGGGGACTTTCAAAGCAATTTCGCCAAGTTCCCCCCTTTGAAAAAGGGGGGATAGGGGGGATTTAGGATATACCCTATAGGAAAAAACTTTTGGCAAACGCTACAGAAACCCGCCCCTGCCAAGATTTGACCCGCAAAAAAAGCCGCGCCCCAAAGGACACGGCTCTTGGAATAGCCTGGTGGGTCTGCAACCTCCACATCGCGCCCCTTCAAGTCGCATTGCTTCAGGGGGGCCGGCGGCAGATTTTCCGGTCCTCAGGCTACTAATTATTAAATAATCATCCACCTCGGCAAAGTCAAGGGGGATACGAGTTCAAAGTTTAAAGCAACTTTGAACTCTCAATTTGACAGTCCCGGCAGTCCGTCGTTCAGGGATTTGCCCCCGGTCAACCGGCCGCTGACTTTCCCCACCAGGGCTTTGGTCCAGGCCTGTTGGGGTACGTGGGCCCTATTGAAATAGGCATAAATCACGCCCCGGTCATTTTGGAAGGCTTTATTGTTAAGACCGATCATGATCTGGCGCCCTTCGGCGCTTTCCGGGCCGATCCTGACTTCAATCTCATCAGGCCGGGGATAGGGAATGCTGGCCACCCTGTAGGTCTCGCCCTCCCGAATCGGCCCCATCAGCCCCAGGCGGCAGTTGTAAAAGGCAGTCAGGGGATCGTAGATCGGGGCTTTAAGAGCTGTATGCCACTTCTGCACCATCCCTTTGCCTTCCTTCAACTGCCACAATTCCAGGACCTCTTTGCCGTAGTTGAAGCGGTATTCCTTCAGAGAATGCTTGCCTTTCTTCCTGGTTTCTTCCCGGTAAACCAGGGGCATAAGCTTGCCGCGCCGAACGATCATCTCGGTTTGAAAGCTGTCCCGGCGCTTACCGGTAATCGCTTTCAACATGCCCATCGGCTCACCGGAAATTTCCGCCTGATAATGCCCGGGACCCATGCTTTTCAGGGTCAATTGCGCCTTGGCTACGTCTTTCCAGAGCATATATTCAACCTGGAATTTCAAATCCTCCAGTAACTCACCCTGGGGAACCGAAGCCGGAGCCTGGCCCCATGACCAGGCTTGCACCACCAGGATCGTTATCAGGGCCAAAAATATAGCCCCTGGAAGCCTTCGAGCTGGTTGCGGCTTCACCTGGCGGAAATATCTTTTACGCCAGGCGGCTCCAATCATAAACAGTATTTTTTTCAAAGCACCTCTTCCTTGCATTAAAGATTATTTGTTCGCCGGCTTCGGAGTCAGCGCCGGCGAAAAGTTCAGGAGCCCGTCTTTCATGATTGCTTGAGGGTTAAGCAAATGTCCCGCCAGCTTGCCGAACAGCGACACCCGGGTCCAGGCCTCGGTCGGCACCCACTGGGAATTGCAGACCAGAAAATACGGACCTGCCTCCTCTTCGCCTTTTGTCCCCGCCAGCTCCAGCATGATTTTGCGATTTTCATTAGCTCCGGAGCCGATGCGAAAGATCAGCACCCGGGATTCCGGGACGGGGAACAAGGCTACTTTCAGATTTTCGCCGCCTTTTAGGGGTCCAAAAGCCCCCAGACGGAAATTATAAAACAGGCTTAAGTGATCATATACCGGTTCCTTTAGCGGGACCTGCCACCTTTTCACCGGCTCCTGATAATCCGCGCTTCGCCACATTTCCAGAATCTTGCGGGAATAGTCGAAGTGATATTCTTTTCGGACATGATGGCCTTTGGCTTGAAACTCTTCCCGAAAGATCAGGGGCTTGAGCCGTCCACCCTCCAGGACCATTTCAGTTTCGTAGCGCTCCGGCAGCCAGCGGCTCAAAACTCGCCACATCCCCCGGGCCGCGCCGGAGAACTCGGCCCGGTAGTGGTCCTGATCCACCCGAGCCAACTGTAGGTGCACCACGGCCACCTCAGACCATGGCCCCAGGCTCACACGGTATTCCAGATTCTCCAGATCAGCCCCGGAACCCGAAACAGCCTGACCAGAGCCAAGATTCCCCAAATTGAGCAGCAACATTAGGAACAAGGACCAGAAAATCGGCATTAATCCTTATTTTCCTTAGGGTCTTCAGTGGGCGGGGGGCTCCAGGAGCCGGTGGCGAAGCGGTTATGCCACCATTGCATGAGGTCTTCCTGGGAAGAGTTTTCCACCAGCTCGAAGCGGTGCCCTTCTATGAATTGGAGTATCCGTTGGTAGGCTAGGTTAACCTGCTGCATGCGTTGCCGGTATTCGGCTTCTTGAATATCATTCACCGCCCGGTCGGGATGCCAGCGGCGAGCCTCCTGCCGGTAGGCCGAGCGAATCTCCTGGCGGCTGGCCAGTTGTCCCAACCCCAGCAACTTTCGGGCTTCTTCCAAGGTCATAAAGGCGACAATCCCTCGGCGTCTCGGTTTAATTATAACCATGATTCTCCCCCGGAGCAAATTCAGATGGAAGTCGCCGGTTCAATATTGGGGAAATCCTTCTCGGCTTGTCTTTCCCCGGCAAGCATGTTAAGTTAATGAATAATTTTGCCCGCTTGCCGAATTCAAAGGAAGCTTTTCGGGACATTCTTCCGGGGGAACGGTCAGGTTGCCAGCCGCCGTGGCCAAGGGCGCCTGATCAAGCTAATTGACTTTCCAGGGTTTGAGCAGCAAGGAACTTACATGACTTCCAAAAAGTCCTCTGGCATGAACGCGAAAGAGTTGGACCGCACTCTGGCGCGGCTTAACGACGAGATTGTCGCCCGGCACCCCAATGCGGAGCAGATGATCCTGGTGGGCATTCGCACCGGCGGCGCCTTTCTGGCCCAGCGGCTGGCGGACCGCATCAGTCGGCACACCGGCAAGCCCATGCGGGTCGGGGTCCTGGACATCACCCTGTACCGCGACGACTGGACCCAACTGAGCCACAAGCCCCTGGTGGGCAAGACGGAGCTGCCCGGCTCCATCGACGACCAGGAAGTGGTGCTGGTGGACGATGTCCTGTTCACCGGCCGCACGGTGCGGGCCGCTCTGGACGCCCTCATTGATTACGGCAGGCCCCGGCGTATCGAGCTGGCGGTGCTCATCGACCGCGGCGGGCGGGAGTTGCCCATCCAACCCGATTTCGTGGGCCAGACCATCAACCTGCCTCCGGGCCAACGGGTCAACGTCTATCTTCAGGAGATGGGCCGGCCCGATGCGGTGGCCATAGAGTCGGGACCTCCGGAAAGGCTTAATAGGTCCTGACTCGTAGGGGCGGGTTTAAAACCCGCCCCTACGGACATGATTACCAAACTTCCTTTTTCATTACCTCTTAAGTAATTATCCAAATGACCGCACAAAAGATATCAAAACCCAAGCCCAAATCCGCCTTATCACCCCTCTCTCCTGCGGCTGCAGAGGCCTTGGCTGCCCAGATGGCGGTACTGGACGCGGCCTGCGAGGCCGGCCGCGACCTGGAGAGTCTGAAACGTCTGGTTACCGTCAGTCCTCAGGATAGCCTTTGGGACCTGCACCTCATGGCGGCCCTGGCTGATATCAACCACCCGGCCGTCCCGGTGCTCCTGGCCGACTTATTCAGCCAGGCCACCGACAAGGCCCGGCGCAAAGGCCTGAAACGGGCCCTGCACCTGCTCCAGACCCGGGGGGTGCCGGTGCCCGGTGAGCTGTTGCCCCGGGAGGAGCCGGTCATCGGCAAAACCAAGCCGGTTGAGACCAAGACCCTGGTCTCGCCCATATTAGGCAACGGCGACAGCGTCGTGGTCCTGGAAGCCCCGAAAGAAGTCCTGGGCGGCAACTTCCTGGTGACCGTTATTAATGATGAAAAGGGCCTACTGGAATGCCACCTGCTGATTTTGAAAAGCCGGCAGCAGACTGAATTTTGGGAATATTACCGGCGGCAGGGGCTCTCGGATTGGTTCCCGGTCCCTGGTCCTTATGCAGTGCGCCTGCTGGAAGCAGCCTATCAGCGCGTCGAAGTGGCGACCGAGGCCTCGCGGCGCTATGCCGCGGTCCGGGAGCAAATTTGGAAAAACTGGGGCCGTCCCGAGGAGGCCCCCGATCTGGAAAAGGTCCTGCCGGTTTTAGAGCCCGGCGAGCGCAGCCGCCTTCTGGAGCAATCCAGCCAGTTGGCCGGCTCTCCCCTGTTCCAGAGTTGGCTGCCCGGTCAGGAAGAGATTGCTCCCTGGCTCGAGAAGGTGCGGGAAGTGGAACAAAGCCCCCTGGTGCTCTCGGACCAGCAAAAGGCGCTGCGGGCCGACGCCTTGCTGGCTGAAGCCACCCGGGCCTTGTTTCCCCCCGAGGCGCGGCCCCTCTGGGCCCGGCGGCTGCTGGCCATGGCCTATTACCTGGAATTGGGCCAGCGCCCTGAAGAGGCCCGTCTGGCAAAGGTCGCGGCGGCTGACTTGCGTCAGCCGGAACCTACCTCCCTGGGAGGGGAAAACCCCTTCTTACAAGGTCTGGTTAAAATGGCCATGGGCCTGGCCTGGCAGGAATCCCGGCAATCTCAGCAGGCCAAAGAACCCGGCGGTTTGTTGACCCTGCCCCACGAGTCCCCCCTGATCAGGAGATAGGCATGTTTCATACCCTGACGGTGCGCACCGGCCGTCATACCGAGTTACTCGACCTGACTGACCAGATTCAGGACAAGGTCCGGGAAAGCGGGGTAAAGGAAGGCCTCTGCCTGGTGTTCGTGCCCCACACCACCGCCGCGGTGACCATCAATGAAAACGCCGATCCCGCCGTCCGCGCCGACATCCTGATGGTCATGAACAAGGTCATCAGTGATGACGAACCTTACCGCCACCGGGAAGGCAATTCTCCCGGCCATATCAAGTCCTCCCTCTTCGGCCCCCAGCTTACGGTCATAATTAACGAAGGCCGCCTGGTGCTGGGCACCTGGCAGGGCATCTATTTCTGCGAATTCGACGGGCCCCGCACCCGCCGCCTGCACCTCAAGATTGTGGCCGGTTAATGAAGAAGCGGGATAAATTCTTATCGGAAGTCCTGCTCAACGGCCAGCCCCTGGCCGACTTCAAGTTGGGTCAATCCACCCTGCGGGACCGCTACCTGCTCAAGGAGTTCCTGGATTGCGTTCACCTGAAAAAAGGGCTGTTAGAGCCCTATAGCGCCGACTATCCTTTGGTGGAGCCCCGGGAACTCCTGCCGTCCTTCGAGAAAAATTTTGCCGAATACCAGCATCTGCCCAGTTTCAGCATGGTGGCCTTCAACCGGCCCCTCTCCTACCAGGACGAAATCTTTCAGTTTGACCTGCTGCACCCTTTGAGCGACGGGAAAAAGCGCGGCGCCCGCGAAAACCTGGATAAGATCCTGCCCCACCTCGACCGGGACTTGAGGAATGCCTTCAGGGCCCGCTTCGCTAATCGTGATCTCACTGACTTGGCCCACTACGAGGAGGTGTTGGACTCCTTGTTCCATATGGACCGGGCTCACGTCATTGCCCGGGAAGCCCCCCAGGGCGATTTCCGCCTGCTGGGAGTCTATGCCTCCTTCCCGTCGGACCTGGACACCGAACTCAAAGCCCTCGGCCGCCGCTTGGGAAAATTTAAGAGTCAGGACAGCGCCACTTACGAGCGGGAACGAGAGTTCATCTACCAATTCCTGATGGAGATATACGGCTTTCCCATCGCCTCTGAGCGGCGCACCTCCGCCGCCCTGTTCGCCCGTAAGCTCAGCCGCCTGAAGGAGCAATATCTCGTCAAGGTCCTGGGCGCTTCGGATCGCACC
This sequence comes from Deltaproteobacteria bacterium, assembly GCA_023381945.1. Next base: position 2,166 of record JAMCQY010000267.1, on the reverse strand, counting down.
ATTACCAGCCTCTCCGGTTTGGAGCAGAAGCAGCATCCCCTGGTGGAAAAGACCGCCCTGATCTCCTTACCCTTGGGATTGGCGGAGGCCAACCCGCATTTAGGCGACCAGGGCTTTTACGTGGACCCGCGGCGCCGGGTGGTGATCTTTAAGGTCACCTACCAGCAGCACAAATACAATCGCTTCAATGTCCTGGAGGACCGCGCCCTGTCGGTGGTCAAGCAGGAGTTAATCCATCCGGTCCACGGCGGCCGGGAATCCGGCCTCAATATCCTCAAGGACAGCCGCCGGAGCCTGAAGGAACTGACTGACATCGTCCGGGGCGAACACCTGGGTTCCATCTCTTACGGCCGCAGCGAACTCATCACCGGCACCAAGACCCATGAAGAGCGGCTCAAGTTTCTATCGGCCTGGCTTGCCAAGAACATGCGGCGTTTGGGGCGTTACAGATACGAGGGCTTCGAAGCGGTCAAAAAAGTCTTGAACAGCTACCTGCTCAACCGGGAATATCGGGAGGCCTTTGCCAAACACGAAGAGTTGCACCGGGAGGTGCTGCATCGCCTGGCTTACCTCACCCAGGCCCAGCGGCTGCAACCTCTGGAAAAACTGGTCCAGTTTGACGACAAACACCGGGCCCCCAGCCCCGCCCGCCGGCTTACCCTGGCCGTGGCCTTTTTGGAGGCCATCGAGGAAGAATTAATCTATTTCTACCCCGATCTATTCACCAAATGTCTCAGCCTTTGGGAAGAGCTGCTGCACTATCCCTATTTCAGGAAACTGGCTCATGGTCCCTTGCCCCCGGCGAGTCCTTACCGGCGGAGGGTCTGGGAGACCATGGACCGGGGGCGGAATTTGATCGCCGAACTGCGCCGGGAACACGACCGCCTGAAGGACGAAGTCCTTCGGGGCACCCCCTTTCCCCTGCTTAAACCCAAACCTCCCCAGCCCCCCTCCCCTACCGGATGAAGTTATTTTATCCAAAGCTGGATAAAAAATTTCCTGATATCCGATCAGGCAGAGGCCCCGAAAGAAGTGAATGAGATTATCATTGCTTTTTTCGGTATTTCGTTAAACAATTAATAATGGGCTATGCCCCACTCTTCACTGGAAGGGATTAAACTGAGGGAGGGTGACGGGCTTAGAATCCCGGCACAGAAACATGAAAAAAAACATTATCCCATTTGCCAGAGCCCAACGTTCCGTCAAGGAGGTGGTGGAGAAATTCTACCAGGAATTGGATGACCTCGAGGAGATCGTCATCATCGCCAAGGACCGGGACGGCGAATGGATTTTCGCCAATTCGGAGCTGGAAAACGAACTGGAATGGATCGGCAGCCTCTATAAATTCATCAACAAGGCCATCCTCGAAGACGGGGAGGAATTTTAAAAGACGGTTTTCGGTTAAAAAAATCAAAGGCGGCCCAGCGTGGCCGCCTTTTTGATTTTGAAAGGTTGGCTCAGTAGCTCAGCATCGCAGGCGTCTTGCATTGGCAGCGCAGGCAGGTGATCCAGGTCTTCCGCGCCCAATCCCAGGCGTCGTCAAGCTCCTCGCTGGCGAAGGTCTGCACCTCTCCTCCCAGCATGGCGGCGCCGAGCCGGATTTGCAGATTAATCATCCAGGAGCCGCCCACCACCGCGATTTTCTCCAGACTATCCCGGACTTTGGACCCAAAGGCCTCTTCTTTTAAAGCGTCCAGGTCGAAGCCCTGAAAACCTTCCCCCAGATGCAGGAGTACCCGGGCCTTGCCGCAGTCCTGGATCATGGCTGCCAGGCTGGGCGCCAGAATTTGGTGGAAATCATCCCCTGAGATGGTTCCCTGAGCCTTAAAGCCAATAACCTTACCATCTTTTTTATCTAATAATTCCAGCATATTTCAATCCATATCTAAGATATAATGTGAGATATTTTAGACGATTTGGCTAAGGGCGAGCCTCTACTTCAATAAGCGCGGCCAGTATTCCCGGCCCGCTTTTTTCCCTGCGATCACCACCGCGGCAAAGATGTCGGCCAATTTTAGCCGCTCGGGATCGTACTCCAAAGAAAAGTGGTCATGCCCGGCGTCATAGTCAACCCTCCCGACCCCGGGCAGGGCCTGCACCGCGGCGCACACGGCGTCGGGGCACCCCTGTCAGACGAAACCGCCTTTTTGCACCAGGCCTTCCACT
>JAMCQY010000429.1 GCA_023381945.1 Deltaproteobacteria bacterium | reverse complement strand
TTCAGCCGCCTGTGTCGGCGCTCGGGTCGCTCCCCAGCGTTGCCCTATCCTCCGCTCAGGCGAGTAAAGCATACAAGAACCAAAACATCCAAACAAGGATGAAGTAGACATTCATCATAGGAGGTTTCATGCGCCAGGTAGTAATTGCCAGCGCCGTACGAACTGCCGTCGGCAGCTTTGGCGGCACCCTGAAGGATATACCAGCCGTGCAATTGGGCGGTCTGGTCATTAAAGAAGTTTTGCAGCGCGCCAAGGTGCGCCCGGAAAAGGTGGACCAGGTGATCATGGGCAACGTGCTGCAGGCCGGCCAGGGCCAGAATCCGGCCCGGCAGGCGGCCGCCAATGCCGGCATCTCCCAATACACTCCGGCAATGACGGTGAACGTGGTCTGCGGCTCCGGCCTGGAATCCATTATCATGGCCACCCAGGCCATCCGGGCCGGTGACGCCGAAATCATCGTGGCCGGGGGCATGGAATCCATGAGCCAGGCGCCCTTCCTCTTGAGTCAGACCCGTTGGGGCCAGCGCATGGGCCACGGCCAGGTGGTGGACGTTCTGATTCATGACGGCCTCTGGTGCTCTTTCGGCGACACCCACATGGGCATCACCGCCGAAAACGTGGCGGAGAAGTTTCACCTCAGCCGGGAAGAACAGGACCGGTTTGCGCTGGAGTCCCAGCAGAAGGCCGAGAAGGCCATCAAATCCGGGCGCTTCAAGGATGAGATCGTGCCTGTTGAGGTACCCCAGAAGAAAGGGGACCCCATCATCTTTGATACCGATGAATTTCCCAAATTCGGCAGCACTATGGAAAAACTGGCCAAATTGCGGCCGGCTTTTCAGAAGAACGGTACGGTAACCGCGGGCAACTCTTCGGGGATTAATGATGGGGCCGCCGCGGTGCTGGTCATGTCCGAGGAAAAGGCCATCAAGATGGGCATCCGCCCCATGGCCCGGATCATCTCCTATGACTGCCAGGGCTGCGAACCGGAATTGATGGGCATGGGGCCTATTTACGCGGTGCGCAATGCCGTGGCCAAAGCCAAAGAGGCCCTGGACAAGCCCATTGATCTGGTGGAACTCAACGAGGCCTTTGCCGCCCAAAGCATCGCCTGCGTAAGGGAATTAAACCTGGACCCCGAGATCGTCAATGTTAATGGCGGGGCCATCGCCCTGGGGCACCCCATCGGCTGCAGCGGCACCAGGATCATGGTGACCCTGCTCTATGAGATGCAGAAGCGGGATGCTCATGTGGGCCTGGCCGGGCTTTGTGTAGGCGGCGGCATGGGCTTTACCATGATTGTCGAACGCAGTTGGTACTACTGATTCACCCCGGGAGACCACGATGAGTAACCTCGCAGTGATACTGGTAAAGAATTTTCCCAAGCAGGTCAATCTGGAGGACGGCACCGCCATCACCTTGCGCCCCTTGCTGAAGGACGATGAGCAGGCCTTCCTGGCCTATTTCCGCAGCCTGGCCCCGGAAGAGCGCGTGGTGCTGAGAGAAGAGGTGACCGACCCCAAGGTCATCGAAAACTGGATGGAAACCCTGGACTACGACCTCGTGCTGCCCCTGCTGGCCTTCCACGGGAAACGGATCATCGGCGCCGCCTCGCTGCAATTCAACCTCAGCGCCTGGACCCAACATCAGGGCGAGGTGCGTCTGTCCACCGACCCCCAATACCGGGCCAAGGGCTTGGGAACCTTACTGATCCAAACCCTGGAGGATATCGCCGCCAAACTGGGTCTGGAGCAGCTTACTGCGGAAATCCCGCCGGAATTGGACAAGGCCTTCTATCTGTTCGAGAAACTGGGATTTGAAAAAGCCGCGGTGTTGCAGGGCTTCGCCATGGATGAGGCAGGCCGTGAGTCGGACATCGTCTTGATGATCAAGTCGCTCCTCCCGGCCCAGGGCAAGGCGGCCTAGGCCTGAGGCAATTAACATTAAGGCAAAAGTAAAAAGGCAAAAGGTAAAAATGAGCGGAAAAGAGAAGCCGTGGGATATCAAGGAGAGAACTTTTGCCTTCGCCCTGGAAATCGTCAAGTTCGCCCAATCTACTGATTTCCGAAATGAAGCCTCGCGAACCTTGGGGCGTCAACTTTTGAGATCGGGAACATCAATCGGAGCAAACGTGGAAGAGGCGCAGGCTGGACAAAGCAGGGCAGATTTTATCAGTAAGTACGCCATTGCACTCAAAGAGTCAAGGGAGACGCGATATTGGCTGCGGCTATTGAAAGAAGCCGGGTTATCGCCGCAAGGTGAATGGGAAGCCCTTCTTCAGGAAGCCGATGAAATCGCCCACATCCTTGGGGCAATAATCGTAAATGCAAAAAATAATCGCACTCGCCGATAGTTTTTGCCTTTTTACTTTTTACTTAACTTAACCTGGATCCGGAGGTCGTAATGTCCTACAATACTGTGCTGTTCGGCATCGAGGACGGGGTCGCCACCCTGACCTTCAACCGCCCGGACAGGTTGAATGCCCTGAATGCCGAGATGTTTCGCGAGATCGCGGCGGTCTTCGATCACGTCAGAGAAAATCCCGACGTCCGGGCCTTGATGCTCACCGGCCGGGGCCGGGCCTTCATCGCGGGCGCGGATATTAAGGAATTATCGGAGTCCGATGCCCTGAAGGCCAGGCAGATAACCACCATCGGTCAGGAGGTGGCATCAAAGGTGGAGCAGATCCCCATCCCGGTGTTGGCCGCGGTCAACGGGTTCGCTCTCGGGGGCGGCTTAGAGATGGCCATGGCCTGCGATATCATCTATGCCTCGGAGGAGGCCAAATTCGGCCAGCCTGAGATCAACCTGGGACTCATTCCGGGTTTTGGCGCCACCCAGCGCCTGCCCCGGCTGGTGGGCCTGGGTCTGGCCAAGGACTTGTGCTTCACTGGACGCACCATCGACGCGGCGGAAGCGCGGGCCATCGGCTTGGTGGCCCGGGTTTTTCCCGCGGCCGATCTTATGAAGGAGTGCCTGAAGGTGGCCAGGATAATGGCCCAAAAAGGGCGGTTCGCCATGCAGACCATGAAGCAGGTGATGGACCGCGGCTTTGGCGTCGATTTGCGTAGCGGCCTGGCCCTGGAAGCCGGTGCCTTCGCTCTCTGCTTCGCCCATCCGGACGCGAAAGAAGGCACCACCGCCTTTCTGGAGAAACGTCAGCCCAAGTTTTTATGAAATTTTCAGACGTTCATTGACCATTGGCCTACCCATAAGTCATGAAAATCTTTTTTACTTTTTCCTTTTTACTTTTTACTTCCGAAAGGAGAACAACGTGGATGTCGTAGTCTTGCTTAAGCAGGTGCCCGATACGGAAACGGTGATCAAGATCGACCCGAGTGGCAAAACCATTGCCACGAGCGACATCAAATGGGTCATCAATCCTTACGATGAGTATGCGGTGGAGGCCGCCCTGCGCCTCAAGGACAGTCAGGGGGCCAATGTTACCATTTTAAGCCTGGGACCCCAGCGCGCTGTGGAGTCTATCCGCTCCGCCCTGGCCATGGGCGCCGACAAGGGCGTCCTGGTGGACGACCCCGCCACCGAGGGCAGCGATGCCCTGGGCAAGGCAAAAGCCTTGGCCGCGGCCCTGAAGGCCATGCCCTTCGATCTCATCGTCTGCGGCCATCGGGCGGTGGATGATGATGAGAACCAGGTGGGCATCATGGTGGCCGAACTTCTGGACATCCCCCATCTGGCCCTGGCGGTGGCCTTGGAAGTGGCGGACGGTAAGGTTCAGATTGAGCGGCCCATCGAAGGGGCCAAATTGAAACTGGAGACCGGGCTTCCGGCCCTGGTCACCTTTGGCGGCGCTCATGCGGTCTGGAATCCACGCTATGCTTCGCTCCCCGGCATCATGAAGGCCAAAAAGAAGCCGCTGGAAGTAAAAAAGCTGGCGGATATCGGGCTGGCCGCGGATCAGGTGGGCGCCGCAGCCGCCAAAGTAAAGGTCGCTTCCCTGGAAATGCCGGCGGCACGTAAGGCCGGAGTTATGGTGCCGGGCGATACCGCGGGCAAGGCCAAGGAATTGGTGCGCCTGCTCCACGAAGAGGCCAAGGTTATTTAAAGGCAGGGGTCAGGGGCTAGGGGTTAGGGTTCTTGACTTTGTCCTTTGACTTTTAACTTTTGAACTGTTTTTTACAGGTTTTGAAATATAGGAGACATCATCATGGCCCAAGGTGTGTGTGTGATAACCGAATTCCGCGGCGGCGCCTTTCGCCGCGTCTCATTTGAGGTGGCCAGCGAAGGCCGCCGGCTGGCCGACGCTCTGGGCGAGCCCCTCACGGCCATCGCCCTGGGGGACGGGGCGGCGGCCGCGGCCGCCGCTTTGGGCCAGTATGGGGTAGAGAAGGTTTATGCGGTAGATCAGCCGCTCTTGAAAGATTATCTGGCCGAGACCTATGTGCCGGTGACAGCCTTAATCCTGCAAACCGTGCAGCCCAAGGTGGTGCTCGCAGCCGCCTCGGTGGACGGCAAGGACCTGAGCGCCCGCCTGGCGGCGCGGTTGAATGCCGGCCTGGCCCAGGATTGCACCGAACTGAAGATCGAGGGCGGCAATCTCAAGGCCAAGCGGCCGGTCTATGCCGGCAAGGCCCTGGCCTGGTGCGAATGGGCCGAAGGAGCCCTGCCACAGATGGCTTCCTGCCGGCCCAATGTGATGGATTGCCTGTTGCCTGATGCCTCCAAAAGCGCTGAGGTGGAAACCATGGGCATGACCCTGCCGGCTGCTGTCAAGAGCCGGGTGGTGAGTGTCGAAACTGCCGCGGGCAAGGTCGATTTGGCTGAAGCCCAAATCATTGTCTCGGGCGGCCGCGGCATGAAAGGCCCCGAACATTTTGCCATACTGGAAGCGCTGGCCCAGCTTCTGGGCGGCGCCGTAGGGGCCTCCCGGGCCGCGGTGGATGCGGGCTGGCGCCCGCACGCCGACCAGGTGGGGCAGACCGGCAAGGTGGTCACCCCGACCCTCTACATCGCCTGCGGCATTTCGGGGGCCATCCAGCATCTGGCCGGCATGGGCTCCAGCAAATTCATCGTGGCGGTCAACAAGGACCCCGAGGCCCCCATCTTCAGCAAGGCGGACTACGGCGTGGTGGAGGACCTCTTCCAATTCGTCCCGGCCTTTACGGAAGAAGTAAAGAAGCTTAAAGCTTCTTGTGGATAATTAATCAGCAATCAGTGGTCACAGTCAATGTTCAGATGATTTCTGCAATATATTTGCTGAGGACTTCCCTGCTATTATCCCCTCTCCCCCCGACAGGGGGAGAGGGTTAGGGTGAGGGGGGCATTTACTGACCACTAACCACTGACCACTGCTTTTAGGAGGCGTTATACATGCAACCGGGGCATTTTCCGGGTAATTTCCTTTTTTTGCTAATCTTTATTGCGGCCATGGCCTTTTTTTGGCGCACCGCTAAAAAGCTCTACCAAATCCTGCTCTTAAGCCAGCCCGAAGACCGCTTCGACCAGTTGGGCCGGCGCATCTGGAGCGTCATCACCTTTGTCCTGGGACAAAAGCGGGTCGTCCGGGAGCCGTCCGGTTGGGGCCATTTCTTCATCTTTTGGGGCTTCATCATCATCACCGTCGGCAGCCTCGAGACCTTTGGAGTCGGGCTCTATCACGGTTTTGCCTACTGGAATATTTTTGGCAAATCCTTCGCCGCAATCCTTTATCTGGTGCAAGACCTCCTGTGCGCCGGCGTGCTCGCGGCCCTGTACTTTGCCATCAGGCGCCGGTTTGTGGAAAGGCCGGAACGGTTGCGGTTTCGCGATCAGGCCGCCCACGATCAGGAGGCCGCCATCATCATTGGCCTGATTATGGCCCTGATCGTCCTGCTGTTCGGTGCCCGGGCGGTGGAATACCGGCTGGCCCAGGTCGAACCCGGCCACTACTTCCCCCTGAGCGCCTTCATTTCGGTCATCCTCTCTATCCCCTTTACCTGGATGTCGAAGCCGCACCTTTTGGAATGGTTCAGCTTTTTCTGGTGGGCCCATACCGTGCTGATCCTGGGCTTCCTGGTTTATATCCCCTTTTCCAAGCACCTGCACCTCCTGGGCGCCATCCCCAACGTCTTCTTCCGGCGGTTTAAGCCCATCGGCGAGCTCACCAAGATGGACCTGGAAGACGAGTCGGTGGAGACCTACGGCGTCTCCAAAATTGAGGAATTCACCTGGAAGCAGAACCTCGACCTCTATGCCTGCACCGAATGCGGCCGCTGCTCCGAAAACTGCCCCGCCAACCTCACCGGCAAGCCCCTGAGCCCCAAGGAGACCATCCACAATCTCAAAAAGCACCTGCTGGCCAAAGGTAAATTATTGATCGATCCGGATGCGGCGGCTGACGCCCCTGAACTGAACAAGGCCCTGGTCGGCGACGTCTGCTTCGCCGACGAGATCTGGTCCTGCACCACCTGCGGCAACTGCATGGAACACTGCCCTGTCTTCATTGAGCACATCCCAAAATACGTGGATATGCGCCGCTTTCTGGTGCTTATGGAAAGCGAATTCCCGCCGGAGGTCCAGACCGTATTCCGCAACTGGGAAAATAATTCCAACCCCTGGGGGCTGTCCTTCGCCACCCGGGGCGACTGGGCCAGGGACATGCAGGTTAAAACCCTGGCCGAGAACCCGGAGGCGGAGTACCTGTTTTACGTCGGCTGCACCGGCAGTTTCGACGAGCGCGGCAAAAAGGTGACCGCCGCCATGATCAAGCTCCTCAACCATGCCGGGGTCAGTTTCGGCATCCTGGGGGCGGAGGAGAAGTGCTGCGGCGAAACCGCCCGGCGGATCGGCAACGAGTACCTGTTCCAGTCCATGGCCACTGAGCTGACGGAAACCATCAACGGCTACGGCGTCAAAAAGATCATCACCACCTGCCCGCACGGCTACAATTGCCTGAAGAACGAATACCCGCAGTTCGGCGGCAAGTGGGAAGTTTTCCATCACACCGAATTCCTGGCCAAGCTCGTCCAGGAAGGCCGGTTGCGGCCGGCCAAGGCGCTGGAGAAGGCCCTGGTATTCCACGACTCCTGTTATCTGGGACGCTATAACGATCTTTATGAAAAGCCCCGGGCCCTGGTGCAGGCCATCCCGGGCCTGCGCCTGCGCGAGATGGAGCGGCACCACCACAAATCCTTCTGCTGCGGCGCCGGCGGCGGCCGTATGTGGATGGAGGAAACTCTCGGAACTCAAAAAATCAACGAGGCCCGGACCGACCAGGCCCTGGCGCAGAATCCGGAACTTATCGGGGTCGCCTGTCCCTTCTGCACCATCATGTTCGAGGATGGCCTGAAGGCCAGGGAAAAGGACGAAACGGTTAAGGTCCTGGACGTCGCGGAATTGTTGGCCCTATCCGTGGACCTGAAAGAATAAACTCACCAGCCTTATCAGGCTGCGGTCATGAGCAGGGGCAGGGCTCGCCGTGCCCCTGTCGTCTTATCTGGACGCAGCAGGCCCCTCCCCTGCCGGCGCCATGTCTTCCGAAATCCCGAGTCCCGAGTCAATGGCCTGACCTGCTCTTGAAAATGAGCATTTTTTGCTCAAATTGTTAACACATCATAATGAAAACCGGTCCAATATCCCAAATACTCCTTTGGAAAATGACGCTTGCTTATAATGTTTGCCAAAAGTTTCTTCTGGTGGCTGGCTTTTCAAATCCCCCTAAATCCTCCTTTTTCAAAGGGGGACTTTTAAAGGAATTCCAGTGAGTTCCATCCTTTGAAAAAGGGGGGATAGGGGGGATTTTGAGAAGTTGCGTACACAACATTTAGGAAAAAACTTTTGGCAATTGAGCCTCTTGCAAAATTAAAAAAGATTGCCGGTTATTCTAACGTTTTAGGGTTTTAAAGCGATGCCATTAAGTTTGTATGGTCCCTTTTGCCGTAAAGAGAGCGATTTTGCACCACTCAGGGCGG
>JAMCQY010000258.1 GCA_023381945.1 Deltaproteobacteria bacterium | reverse complement strand
AGGCCAGTCCCTTCTTCGCCAAATGCTTGGTAATGGCCGCGGTCAAGGTGGTCTTGCCATGGTCGATGTGACCGATCGTCCCTACGTTCACGTGCGGCTTCTTGCGCTCAAACTTCTTTTTGGCCATCGCTATTCTCCAAGAAATATATTACCCCTGACCCGGACTCCCGGGCTGGGGTAACGCTCGACTTTTCCTGCCACAGCCTTAACCAACCGGCTACTGACTACCGGCTACCAGTAGCGCAGGCCTCTGGCCTGTGAACCTTTAAAATGGAGCCCACGACCGGGATCGAACCGGTGAACCTCATCCTTACCAAGGATGTGCTCTACCTACTGAGCTACGTGGGCCTGTTGTCGTTGGAGCGGGAAACGGGACTCGAACCCGCAACCCTCAGCTTGGAAGGCTGACGCTCTGGCCATTGAGCTATTCCCGCTTCCTGAGGGTAACATGGTGGAGAGGGGAGGATTCGAACCTCCGTAGGCTACGCCAACGGGTTTACAGCCCGTCCCCTTTGGCCACTCGGGTACCTCTCCGGTTTCACTACTATAACCCTGCCTGGAGCTGGCGATGGGACTCGAACCCGCAACCTGCTGATTACAAATCAGCCGCTCTACCATTGAGCTACGCCAGCCTCGCAAGTCCCATACCATAGGCCAGAACTGCCCGAATTTTAACTTTATAAGTTTATTAGGCTTGCTATTCTTTGTCAATAGTCTTATGGAAAAAAAACCAGGTGCATCTGCCCGCGATTTCGCCTTTTTCCCCATCTATTTAACATAATCATTTAATTCCCGCGGTCACCTTCTAAGCACCCATAAAAAAACCCAGCGGTGCGGGTTTCGCCGTTGGGCTTTATTATCTGTATATATTAGTTTAATTTGAATGTCCTGCCAAGTGGCCGCCAAAAATTTCTATGGTTAAAAGGAAACCAGCCGCCAGCGGCTGTTTATTGCAGGCGGGGGCGACTGCCCTCCATTTACAGGCTGAAAGCCTGCGCTACCGGTGGTTCATGGAAAGCACCCTGCCTTTTCCTTTTCGCCTTCTCTTTGTTTTTCTTTCATTTGACAGACTTATATCGCAGTGGCATATTTCTTGATAAAGGAGCGAATCATGGACCCGGCCCGCGCCCATTTGCTGCGCCAACTTCCCCAGGTGGATGAACTGTTGCGCCACCCTGCCCTGCTGCCGGCGGTTACTCCCCTGCCCCGGGCTTTGGCCGCGGCGCAGGTGCGACGCACCCTGGCAGACATCAGAGAGCGGCTTGCCAACGCGCCCCTCGCTCAACTGCCCCTGGAACTTGATCAGGAAGATTTGCTCCAACAAATTCTAAAAGCCTTGCAAGCCGCGGCTTACCCCTCGATTCGCCGGGTGATCAACGCCACCGGCGTGGTGATCCACACCAACCTGGGGCGCTCCCCCCTGGCCGCGGCCGCCCTGGCCCAAATCCAGGAGGTGGGAGCCTGCTACAGCACCCTGGAATACGACCTGGCCAAAGGCGAACGGGGCTCCCGCCACGATCATCTGGAGGGGTTGCTCAAGGAAATTACCGATTGCGAAGCCGCCCTGGTCTTGAATAACAATGCCGGTGCGGTGCTGTTGGCGCTCACCGCCCTGGCCCAGGGCAAGGAGGTCATCATCTCCCGCGGCCAACTGGTGGAGATCGGCGGCTCCTTTAGGCTGCCTGAAATCATGGCGGTGAGCGGCGCCCGCATGCGGGAAGTAGGCGCCACTAACAAGACCCACCTGCGGGACTATGAGCAGGCCATCGGCGATGAGACCGCCGTGCTTCTTAAAGTCCACCCCAGCAACTTCCGCATCACCGGTTTTACCTCCGAGGTCTCGCTGCCCGATTTGGTGGCCTTGGGCCGGCGCTATAATCTTTTAGTAGTAGAAGATCTCGGCAGCGGCTGCCTGGTGGACCTGAGCCGTTACGGCATTGAGCGGGAACCCACCGTCCAGGAAACCATCAAGGCCGGCGCCGATCTGGTGCTGTTCTCCGGCGACAAGCTCCTGGGCGGTCCTCAGGCTGGCCTGGCCCTGGGCTCCCGGGAAGTGGTCAGCCGCCTGCGCCGCCATCCCCTCACCCGGGCCCTGCGCCCCGACAAACTCACCCTGGCGGGCCTGGAGGCCACTTTGCGCCTCTATCTGGATGAGCCTGGCCCCATGGAGGCCATTCCCACCCTGCGGATGTTGAGCCGCCCCCTCAATGAGTTGGACCGTCAGGCCAAGGCCCTGGCCCGCAGCCTGCGCCGCGCCCTGGGGGAGGGAATCCAGGTCCGGGTGGTGGACAGCATCGGCCGGGTCGGCGGCGGGGCGTTGCCCCAGGTGAGCCTGCCCAGCCGCGCCCTGGCCCTCACCGCGCCGCCTTTATCGCCGCAGCAACTAGAGGCCCGCCTGCGCCAGGCCGACCCGCCCGTCATCGCCCGCATCGAACAGGATCAATTGCTGTTGGATATGCGCACCCTCCCGCCGGATGATCTGCCGGTCCTGAAGGCGGCCTTGCAGGTAGTGCTGGGGTAATGGCGGGATGCGCTGCGCGCTTTCCCGCCCTACATTTTGCCTTGTAGACTGCTGACAATCGGATTCGCCTTCTTATATTAATCTTAAATGTGCAAGCTTCTTCCCCCAATATCGACAAATCGCGGAAAGGAGATAACCCATGACTCTTGATCAGGAAAGCGGCTTCCATCAACTCATGGAGATGGGCCGGGGTTTTCAGGCCGCCAAGATGCTCACTGTGGCAGTGGAATTAGGGGTTTTCGATTTTCTGGAAGAGCCTCACAGTGCCGTGGAAGTTGCAGCCAAGATCAAGGGCGATGACCGCGCCGTGGGCATCTTTCTCAATGGCCTGGCAGCCTTGGGCCTGCTTACCAAAGGGGTGGATTACTTCCAAAACAGCAAGATCAGTTCCCGCTTCCTGGTACAGGGCAAAGATGATTACCGGGGCGCCATTCTCAAGCACATGGCCCATACCTTCGAGCGGGGCTGGAATGATTTGCAGAACACCATCCTGGTGGGTCATCCGGAGGGAGTGGAGCCCGAAACCTGGGTAGACACCCGGCCCAAGCGCGATGAGGAGAGCATGCGCGCCTTCATCTTAGGCATGCACGCCCTGGCCCGGGACCTGGCGCCCCAGGTGGCGCCGAAATTGAATCTGCAAGGAGTCCGCCATCTCCTGGACCTGGGGGGCGGGCCCGCCACTTACGCCATCACCTTTGCCCAGGCCAATCCGGAGTTGCGGGCCACCGTCTTCGACCTCCCCGGCCCCATCGAAATCGCCCGGGAGAATATCGCCAAAGCCGGTTTGGATGCCCGGATCGACACCCAGGCAGGCAACTTCCTCCAGGACGACATCGGCTCGGGCTACGATTTTATCTGGATTTCCCACATCCTGCACAGTCACAATGAAGAGCAATGCCTGCTCATCATCAGGAAGGCGATAGCCGCCCTGGCTGCCGGCGGCCGCCTGGCGATCCAGGACTTCTACCTCAACCCCGACGGCTACACGCCCCCGGGGGCCGCCATGTTCGGGGTGCATATGCTGGCCGTCACCCCCCGGGGCCGGGCCTATACTTTTGGTGAAGTGGCGGAATGGATGAAGGAAGAGGGCCTGACGGAGCCGGAGCGTATTCAGAGCAGTCCGGAGGCCAGCATCCTGATGGGCAAGAAAAAATAAAGGGATTAGGGGTTAGGGATCAGGGCTTAGTAAATGCTTTACCCTGTCCTCTGGCCCCTAACCCCTGGCCCCTATCTTTCACCCCAACAAATCCTTCAACGCCTCTTCTATATTGGGGAAGTTAAACTTGAACCCAGCATCCAGCAACTTCCTCGGAACCACCCGTTGCCCGGTCAGCAGGGCCTCGGCAAATTCTCCCAGGACCAGGCGCATCATGAATGCTGGCGCCGGCAGCAACGTGGGCCGGTTCAACACTTTGCCCAAGGCTCGGGTCAGGTCCCGATTGCGGACCGGCTGGGGCGCAGTGAGGTTGACCGGACCGTGGATTTTGGGGTGCGCCTGGATAAAACTGAAGGCCCGGGCGTGATCCGCCTGGTGAATCCAGGAAAACCATTGCGTACCTTCGCCCAGGGTGCCGCCCAGGAATTTCTTGAACATCGGCGCCATCTGGCCTAAAGCGCCGCCGTCCTTCCCCAGGACGATGCCGAAGCGGGTGATCACCACCCTGATCCCCAATTCCTGCGCCTTCAGGGCCTCCGCCTCCCAGTCCACGGACAGTTTCGCCAGAAAATCCGAGCCTGGCGAAGAGTCCTCGGTGAGCACCTCATCACCCCGAGGCCCATAATAGCCCACCGCCGAGGTACTGCAAAGCAATTGGCGCCGGTCCCCATCAGCCAGGGCGATCACCAGGTTCCGGGTGGTGCGGATACGGCTGTCGTACAGTTCTTTCTTATAGGCCTCGCTCCAGCGCCTGAAAATGGAGGCGCCCGCCAGATTGATGATCCAGTCGTGCTCCGGCGGCGCCGCCATCCAAGGCCCCTCCTGGGTCGGATCACCGGTGACGAAGCTAATGTTGGGCAACGGCGGCTCGGGCGGTTGCGCCTTGCGGGTGAGAATCGTGATTTCATGGCCCTCTTTGGCCAATTCCTGGGAGAGATGGGTGCCCACAAAGCCCGTGCCGCCAGTCATAAAGACCTTCATCATTTACCCCCTCCCTTTTTTGGTAGGGCCCAGGTGTCCGCCCTTATGCAAGGCGCCAAGGCGGGTGCTGCCCCTGCCGGGGTTGATTCGAAGGTAATCATTCAGGCCTCGAGTGGCAAGGAGAACTCAGGAAAGCTGCGTCATGAGCGGCCTAACGAGGCGGATTGGAGTCTATAGGAGGGTTGGGCGGGGTGATTCCCCGATTTTGCAAAACTGCTTAAGTACCTACGACTGAAAAAAAGAAGTAACGACCATCAACAGGGTCAAGGCAATCATAATCACCACCGTAACCCAGCAGATGATATTAAAAGTCCGGCCGTTGACGTAATCTCCCATAATATCCCGATTATTGCTCAGGATAAGCATAAAGATGAGGACAAAGGGCAACATCACGCCATTGATGACCTGGGACCAAAACATCACTTCGATCAGAGGAATGTCGGGAATCAGGATGAAGCCGGCCCCCATGGCGATCAGGACGGTATAAAGCCAGTAAAAAGCCGGCGCCTCCCCCCAGGTCTTGTCGATGCCGGCCTCGATACCGAAGGCTTCACAGGTGAAATATGCCGTGGACAATGGCAGGATCGACGCCGAAAAGAGTGAGGCGTTCAGCAGGCCGATGGCAAACAAGGTGGAGGCCCAGGCCCCGGCCAGAGGCGCTAAACCCAGGGCCGCTTCCTTGGCCGACTCTATCTTGATGCCGTTCAGATGCAGCGTGGCGGCGCAGGAGATGACGATAAACACGGCCACCAGATTGACCATGATGCTGCCCACAATAACGTCGTATTTCGTGTAGGCATAATCCCTAACGGTAATCCCTTTTTCCACCACGGCGGACTGGATATAAAACTGCATCCAGGGGGCAATGGTGGTGCCGATGACGCCGACGAGAATTATCAGATAGTGACTGTTTAAGGAAAAACTCGGGATAACCAGTTCCTTGGCCACCTCTCCCCACTGGGGATGGGCCAAGTAGCCGGAAAAGATGTAGCAAAAATAGATGAGACAGGCAGCCAGAAAGACCCGTTCCACTACCTTATAGGACCAGCGCAGCACCAGCCACCAGGTGAACAGCCCCGCCAGCGGCAAGGAGACGTATTTACTCACCCCGAACAACTCCATGCTGGCCGCCACCCCGGCGAATTCGCTCATGATATTGCCCAGGTTGCCCAGGAGCAGGCCCAACATGGCATAAAAGGTGATCTTGACTCCGAAACGTTCCCGGATCAGGTCTGCCAGCCCTTTGCCGGTAACCGCACCCATGCGGGTGCACATTTCCTGGATCACCACCAGGGCCACAATCATCGGGACGAAGACCCAAAGGATCTTATAGCCGAGAGCGGCGCCGGCCACGGAATATGTGGTAATGCCGCCGGCGTCATTGTCCACGTTGGAGGTGATAATCCCTGGTCCCATAATCGCCAGGAACAGGAAGAGCCTACGGAAGATTGGATTTTTCACTTACTGCCTCATTTCAGGGCGCGTTTGCTGGTAAAGAAATTGGAAAAAGTTTCCAGGCTGCCGCGGTCCGGAATGAGCATATCCAGGACGTCGTCCACCGTGATGATGCCTTCCATCTTGCCGCTCTCATCCACCACCGGAATGGCCAGCAGGGCATATTTGTCGATGAGTTCCGTCACCCGCTCGTCCGGATCTGCAGGCAGGACCGAGATGAGGCGGGTCTGCATCAGGTCGGCCAATTTGGCTTCGGGTTCGGCGATCAGCAGTTCCCGTAAGGAAATGACCCCCAGCAGGTTTTCGCTTTCATCGAGGATAAAAAGGTAATAAATGGTTTCTGCCTCGGCCGCCAATTTGCGCAGCCGGGGAAAGGCCTCGGTCACAGTGAGATCGGGCGGCAGGGCGATGAACTCCGTGGTCATCAAAGCCCCGGCCGTGCCTTCCTCGTGCTCCATGAGTTCCCGAACTTCCTGGGCCTCCTCCGGCTCCATGAGGTTCAAGAGTTCGTCGGCCTTCTCTTCCGGTAGTTCTCCCAGGAGGTCGGCGGCTTCGTCCGGAGGCATCTCCTCCAGGAGGTCGGCGGCCTGCTCGCGGCCCAAATGCTCAAGGATCTCCATCTGGGTGTCCGGCTCCATCTCGGCGAAGGCCTCGGCCGCGGTCTCCACGTCCAGGTCTTCAATGAAGTCGGTCCGTTTCTTGTAGTCCAGATCCTCCAAGATGTCCGCCAGGTCGGCCGGATGGAGCTTATCCAGTTGGGCCCGCTCTGAGACCAGTTGCAGATTGGCGGTCCTTTCCTCCAGATGCTGGATGGAATGCCACCAGACGAAATGGTTTTCCCGTTTTTTCAGCAGGAATTCCACCCCGAGACGCCGGGCCAGACCGCGCAGGCCGATGTCCACCGCCACAGGCAAGAGAAATTTTCGCTCCCCGCTCTGCAGCCAGAAAATCTTGATGTCATTGACCCGGACCACCTTGGCCCCTTTGATATCAATGATCTGCTTGTCCATCAGCCATTTGCCCATGTAGATCTCATCGGCCTGCAAGGGCACGAGTTGTTCTTCCGTCGGCGCCCCTTTGAGCTTCAGGCCAGTTTGACCGAGCTCGTCAACCTGTTCCACCGGGATCAGCCGGTTGACCCCTTTGGCGTATTTAATGCCTATGGCTTTGGGAGTGCCGCGCTCCCAGCGGATGGCCAGATCCCGCAGTTCCCCCACCCGGCGCCCCTCATGGTCATAAATAGGAACCTTCTGGATCTGGCTGAAGAAAAATTCTCCCAACACCTTGACCTGGACCTTTTTATCCATGATGCCACTCCTTATCCGGGCGGATGTTTCCGCGGGGCCGGACCTGCTTATCCCGCCTTGAGGACGTCTGCCTGGGCCACGCCCCCCTAGAAGGCTTTTGGCCAAAGAAAAAGGGCCTCCCACGTTGGCGGAAGGCCCTCGTTAATGACGATAAACATCGACCTTCCTCACTCGTGGAGCTTCGGCACTGCATAACGTAGAGTAATTCTACTCAGCCACATTAAGTAAAACCTTAAGCCGGTGATACCTGTTCGGCCCATTGGCGTCTCTCGACGTTTCTGGGCAGTGGCTTGTGTTTATGCAGGAGCCTCACCTAACTGAGGTGACTTTCACTATAATCCGGGCAAAACCAGAAGTCAACCGTTCGCAGCAGGGCAATCGCATGTATATTTGGCATGGAATATGATCCGATCGAAATTGCCGGGATTATAACGAATTGACTTGATAAAAGTAACTGTCTGGAATAGTTAAATAATTCTAGACTTTTACTAGATTTT
>JAMCQY010000304.1 GCA_023381945.1 Deltaproteobacteria bacterium | reverse complement strand
TCCACTGGTCCAGGTTTTCCAGAAAGCCGTCTTCGTCAACGGTGAAAGTTTTGCCCTTGTATTCTACCGTGGCCATGCCGTGATATCCTCCTTCAAATTTGGACGGGGTTTTTTAGTTTAAGACATTTTCAAAGTATGCGATTGTGAAAATTTTGTCAAGTAATAAAAATTTCTTTAACGCACCGATGCCCCATTCTCTTTTAGCCTCCCGGCCGGAATCATTATCCCTGCGAAACTTCCGTAGGTAGGCCCACCGGGGCAAGCCGGCGCAGCGAAAGGGCGCTGAGCGCCATGAGGAATAACGGGGCCAGGGGTAAGCAGGTGGCCCGGGCGATATACTCGGAGAACAGGGGCATCATCCAACCAAGCAAGAGAATAACTTGTTCTCCAAGGGACCAGCCATGGAGATGACCGTCCCAGGCGATCCAGGCCAGAGGCAGCGCCAGCAGACACAGGTCGTAATCTACCAGGTAGGGGCTGAACAGCAGAGTCGCCAAAACGAGGATCGACCCGCGCACCGCCAGGGAAGCTCCTTGACTCCAGATCCGCCAGACCAGCAGGGCGACGACGAGCGAAACCAGTCCCTGCATAATGATGGCCGGCCAAAATCCCAGGCCTGCGGCATAGATGGCCGAGAACAAGGTCGGCATCTTGGCCCAGGGGAAGGCTCCAGCCGCCATTACGTGGCCGGCTCCCAGAGATTTTAGGAATCCCGGAATAATTTTGGTCAGAAAAATTTGCCATAGTCCAAAACCCAAAATCAAACCGCTGGCCAAAATCAGCCCTGCCGCAGTGACCGCCATGGCCGCCAGGGCCTGCCAGCGCCGCTCTGCCAGCAGCGCCACCGGAACCAGAACGGCAAGATGCGGTTTATAGGTCAGCAGGCCCAGAAGAAAGCCTGCGGCCAGAGGCGAGTCGTCGAGCAACAGGAGGCCGCCGCCCAGGAGTGCCGTAGAGAGAAAGCCATTCTGGCCATAACCGAAGTTGGCGATGGCTCCGGCAAACATGACTGCCGCGATAATGGCAAGAAAATGCGGGACGGTGCGCTTGATGACCCAAACGTAAACCGCCAAGGTGCTCAGCAGCCAGACGGCCAAAGAGAGGTGATAAGGCAGGAGAGCGAAAGGCAGCACCGCCAATAAGAAATTGGGTGGATAGAAAAAGTGTAACGGCACCGGCATCCCGAAGAAATCCGCCAGCGCCGCCTGCAGCCGGGCCGGATCATAGACGGCAGCCGGATTTCCGGCCAGGGCCATTTTTGAGGCCATCCAATAATAGCAAAAATCTCCGCCCAGCGGTTTATCGTTGATGAGCTTCAGGCCCGAGCCCAACCGGTAACCGAACCTGACGAAATAGTCCACGCAGTAGTAAGTCCAGATAATCATCACCAGGGCCAGCAGCAGGCCCGGCAAGATGGTCAGCAGGGTGCGGGCCACCCAGCGTAAATCAATGGCCCGCATCGATGGCCTCCGGGAAGATTTTGCCGGGATTCATGACATTATTGGGATCAAAGGCCTGTTTGAGCCGCATTTGCAAGGCGATGGCCATCCCGCTTAGCTCCATGCCGAGGTACGGGGCCTTGGTGAGGCCGATGCCGTGCTCCCCGCTTAGTGTGCCCTGCAATTGCCGCGTCAGGGTGAAAATCTCCACCACGGTGGGCTGTACCGCCTCCTGTTCGGTCTCGATCTTCCGGTCGTAAAGGACGTTGACGTGAATATTGCCGTCCCCGGCGTGGCCGTAGCAGGGGATGAGCAGGCCCCGGCGCTGCGAGATTCTTTGCAGGCCGTCTATCAGTGCGGGAATCGCTCCCAGCGGCACCACCACGTCCTCGCTCACCTTGTTGGGCCTGACCTTCAGCAGGGCCGGAGAGATGACCTTGCGGGCCTTCCAGAGGTCGTCCGCTTCGGCCGCGGTTTTCGCCCGCCGCACTGGTTCAGCGCCCTGTTCCCGGCAAAACCTGGCAATGGCCGCGGCGCGTTCCTCCACGTCGTGAGGATGGCCCTCCACCGCCGCCAGCAGCAGGGCCGCGGTCGCCGGAGGGATTTCAAAAGGCAGCATTCCCCGGACGCAGTTTAGGGTGGTCCGGTCCATAAACTCCAGGGCGGTGGGGGCGATCCCCGCGGTGATAATTTGTGAAACGGCCTGGGCGGCGGCGCCCATGGTCTCAAACCCCGCGGCCAGGGTCTGCCGGGCTGCGGGTTTGGCCACCAGCCGCAGGATGATGCGGGTGATAACCCCTAAGGTCCCTTCCGACCCCAGAAACAGCCGGGTCAGGTCGTAGCCCACCACGCCCTTCATGGTGCGGGTGCCGGCTTCAATGATTTCGCCGGTGGGCAGGACCACTTCCAGCCCCAGGACATAGTCCCGGGTCACGCCCCACTGGACCGCCACCGCGCCGCCGGAGCACTCAGCGACGTTGCCGCCGATGGTGCAGAACTCGGCGCTGGCGGGGTCCGGCGGATAATAGAGGCCCTGGGCCTCCACTTCACTTTTCAACCGGCCCAGGATGACGCCGGGCTCGACCACCGCCACCAGGTCGTCCCGATTGATTTCGAGGATGCGGTTGAGCCGGGTCAGGACCAGCACCACCCCGCCCGCGATGGGCACCGCGCCGCCGCTGCGGCCGGTCCCGGCGCCGCGGGGCGTCACGGGAAACCGGTGTTCGTTAGCTAATCTTAATATTTGCGAAATTTCCGCCGCCGACCCTGGAAAAACCACCGCCTCCGGGGCGTGCGCTTGGTCGGTGGCGTCGTAGGCATAGGTCCAGCAGTCCTCGGCAGAGGTGAGGATGTGCGAGGGGCCGACGATGGCCTCCATTAAACGAATCACGTTCGTGGAAATCATGAAACAAATGGCAAAATATCTTAGCTCATTTTTTGCTGACTTCCGTGCCGCCTGATAAACCACCCATCTTGCCTAAATCGACGAAGGGGACGGCTCCTCCTCCAGAAAATTGAGGCAAAATTCCGTTCCATTTCTCGATCCCCTTGTATTGCACCAGGATCGGGGTGATCGACCGTGACAGGGCATCATTGGCCTTAGCCTGCCCCTGAGCCACCACCTGAATGGCCTCAGCCTCTCCTTTGGCCGTGGCTACCTTTTGTTGGGCTTCGATCTCGCGTTGGGCCAAAACCTGTCTCTGGGTTTCGACCTGTTGCTGGGCCACCTGCTTGGCTTCGATGGCCCCTTCATATCCCGAAGAGAAGCGAATATCGGCAAAGTAAATGTCGTCGACGATGATGTGATACCTTGATAAATTTTCTCCCAATTTGTCCATGGCCCGCTTCCGGATCTCTTCTCTTTTGGGAAGAATCTCCCCAATCGGATAGGTCGGCACGACCTCCTTGACGAAGTCATTGAAAGCCGGATCGATGACCTTGTCGGCAAAATCAAGCCCGACTTTCTGGTAAAGGTCATTGACATAGGCCGGGTCGATGTGGAAGTTCATCATCCCGGTCATTTTCACATTCTGGTATTCCTTGGAAGAGGCATCGATTTGCCTGAACGGATGGGGTTGAACCTTGACATCCACCTTGATGACTCTTTCGGCCACGGGCACCATGAAGTTGAGCCCTTCCCCCATGATTCTCTTCTCGACGCTCCCCCACCAGAGGACCACCCCCCGGTGGCCGGCCGGGACGATGACAAAGGTGCTCCAACCAATGATCAGGATGATGACGAGCACAATGATGATTCCGACATTTCTCGGATTCGGCTTTTTGAATTCAGAAATGTTTATGACTCTATCTGCCATTGTTTCACCCCTCCTGGGTGTCTTAACCGAGATTAGGCGCTAAATTATCTGCGTCTGTCTTAAATGGTATCTGAGACTCTTTCCCCGCAGACAAGCACAATAATCCGCTTGCTGGGCAACCCTGTTCATTGAAAGTATAATAACATAAGTCTTTGGAAAAAAATTGGTTTTCACCAGATTTGGCTGATCCGACCGGCGGCAAGCAGGCACATTCTACCTTGGAAGGTTAATGATGACACCGGGACAAAGTTCGATTTGCCTCGGCATATCGCGCCACTCATGCTCCTGCAAGAAGTCGTTTCTAAGCCATCGACGAAGAGCCTCGAAATCGCGAAGCCGAACGAGAAAAGGGCGCTGTTCAGCAACCCATAATGCATCCGGGGTAAATGTTGTGTTGGTGACAAGAAGGCCGACATTGACCCCAAGGGTCTGAACGATGCCCAGAAGATCACGCACAGGTGGAGGTCCAATTTTTCGGTCCCGGAGAG
Source organism: Deltaproteobacteria bacterium (assembly GCA_023381945.1). The sequence continues at coordinate 3,815 of JAMCQY010000304.1, read as the reverse complement.
AAGTATGTTTGACTTGCACGGCCATGAGGCAAGGTACAATAGGGGCTCGCGGCCAAGCCAGTATATCTACACCTCCGTCCTTACTAAAGGTGCTTGATCCCACGCGCTTAAGATCATATCCGATGGCATTAAGCCGATCACAGATCAGATTCTCGAAAAATTCCGGTGAAGCCTCAAATAATCGTTCTGGCTCTATAGAGAGTAGATGTAATATTTGAGGGCTGATATCCACAAGTTCAACTCGTGGAGGGAACTTCAGAAATCCATTGCGAGTCAACTCAAACCCCAGGGGCAGTTGACGCGGGTCTCCGAGGCTGACGAGAAACTCACGTGCGCTCTTCTCGCCAAGCACACAAGTAAGGCAAAAATGGTGGGCTTCGGCTTGACCGCGCATACTCGCGAATGGATGTGGCTCGTCGCGAAAGTATGCCTGGCCCTTTGTTATCTGCGCCGAACAGCCTGCGCACGAATATAGGTACCTGGCGCGGGAAAACCGCAGATATGGCATTCCATTCCCTTAGAGCTTGTCTTTATAGGTCAATCTTACGTTTTTCGCCCGAAGAATTTCTTTAAATCGATGCCAAATCCAAAGAAGCTTAATTTTAAGATAAGCGAATCCCAGAGACGTGATAAAAAACTGCTACTAATGACTTGTTTGAGCCTTTCTAATCGCTCGGCGTCTTGAACGCATATAACGAGGGTGGCGTTGTCTTTAGATGTAGCACAAAAACCTTTACTTAAGGCACGACCGGCCACTTCTGTAGAAACTCCACCAGCTCCAGTACCAAGTAATACAGTTTCAATATGAACAATCTCAGATTTAATTGTTGTTAAAATACCTAATTTTCGCCCTATTGTTTCCAAAATCTCGATAGAAGATTCATCAAAATACACAGATGCGGCATATACAAAAAATTTGGAGATAGTTCGATCTGGAAACGGATATACGGCACTGATATCCCCATGCTGAAGATTAAGATGAAGCTCTTCCGGCGTTGGGAAATCGTATTTCTCAGCTGTTTTTCTAAGGGATTTTCTAATTGTGCCCCTTGCCGAACATGGCAATACAATCAAATCCGCTGGACCCTCAAAAATATCCCCCATTTTGACAAATATTTTTTTCATAACATCTCTCTACAAGCTATTGTGCTTACAGCATATCCTTCTCGGCAAAACTGAAATAGCCGTGCCTACTGATGATCAGATGATCATGGACGGTGAGGTTGAGGGCCTGGCTGGCTTTGACGATGGAGCGGGTCAATTCAATATCGGCAGTCGAGGCCTTCAGGTTGCCGCTGGGGTGGTTGTGCACCAGGATCAAGCCGGTGGCCTTGTGTTTCAGGGCCAGCTCCAGGACCTTGCGGGGGTAGACCACTGTCTGGTTGACGGTGCCCTCCTGGACGATCTCTTCGGCGATGATTTCGTTCTGGCTGTTGAGGAAGATGACCCGGAACTGCTCATCGGCCAGGCCCCCCATACTGGTGCGGCAGTAGTCCACCAGGTTGCTCAGGGAGGAGAGTTTTTGCCGGTCCAGCACCCCTTCCTTCAAATAATATTCGGCGCAGGCCTTCACCAGGCGGATGAGCACCGCGGAGTATTCCCGAATGCCGGGGACTTCCGCCAGGGCTTCCGGGGCGGCGTCAAATACCCGGGTGAAAGAGCCGAAATGTTGAATCAGGCTCTTGGCCAGGGGTTTGACGTCTGAGTAGGGAATGGCGAAGGTGAGCAGCAATTCCAGGAGTTCATAGTCCTGCAAAGTACCGGCCCCGCCCTGGAGAAAGCGCTGCCGGAGGCGGGCCCGGTGGCCGTGGTAATGAGGTTTTTCCAATTTCCCTTTGACCTTGGCCTCCATGCCGGAACCCTTAAAAAAAAATTGGGTTCATTAAATAATTAACCGGAGCTTTTGTCAATTTCCGAAATTAAAAGAACAAGATTCGCTGCCGTCCCGGAGAAGGCCAGCAGCAAGCATTGCCAGTGTTATATATTGGACCGCGCCCCTCATGCTTCTTCCGTCAAAGAACCCGGCCAATTATCATATCCGTCCATCGTTGACAGATGGTCCGTGAAACCTGAACCACTCAGAATCACATCAATTTTCGATCAGGAATCTCATGCCTGCTGACCCTGAAAAAATTAATCGGGATATGGCATTAATAAAATCTGCCTTGCTCGCATCTAAATATGCAGAGATAAAAATCAACCAATTGAGGTGTCCAAGATGAAGAAGATAATTATAGCTTGCGTCACCACCCTGCTTATATTGATGCTGGCCAGCGTTTGCTTGGCCCAGTATGCCGGCGGCTACCTGACCTACCAGGGAAATGGAGGCACGCTCTATTATGGCACTCCGGGCTACCAGGGCTATAGCACAGCACCCGGATATGTACCGGCCCCGGCGGTTCCATACGTTTACCCCTATCCCCAGGGAGGATACACTTACCCGCAGCCCTACTACCCTTATCAGGATGGCTATTACCACCACAATCATCACGGCGGAGGCTGCTAGGCTATAGGCCTTAACAAAACCTCTCTTTCCCATATCTAAATAATCAAAGGAGACAAATAAAAACTTTTTGGAGTCCAAGATGAAAAAGATATCTATAATCTGCGTCATCACCATGCTCATGGTTGGGTTAGCCACCGCTGCCTTTGCCCAATATGCCGGCGATTATTACAGCTATCTGGGCAACCAAGGCTATGCTTACGGCTATCCGATAGGCGGTCATGGCAACCATCATTCCGGTGGTTATTATGACAGTAACTACTACGGCGGTTCTGGCCACCATGGTGGCGGTTACGGCCACCACGGCGGCGGTTATGGCTACCGTGGCGGTTCCGGCCACCACGGCGGCGGTTCCGGCCATCATGGCGGCGGTTACGGTCACCACGGCGGCGGTTATGGCGGCGGCTGTTAGCCGTTTGACCGGCTTTTCCGAACCTGAGTAATTCCGACCCCAGGGCGTATCAGCCTTGGGGTTTATTTTTGACCAGGCACTCCCCGCGTCCAGGCTGCGATCGGCAGTGAAGAAAGACATCACCCCTTCAGTAATTCCCTTTTTAATAAGCATCTCGGTTCTTGTCAAATATTTACCCGGGAAAAAACCGGGAGCTTGCCTCGCGGTTTTCTTAATAGGTCGCTCAGAGGCTGCAGCCAGTCAAATTTGTCTAGTGACAATAATTTGTTTATAATAAACAAAGTTAAAAAGATACCAAGGAGCTTTATATGAAGAAGATATTGCTGGCCGGCATCGTTGCGATGCTCACAATTTTATTGGCTGCCGTCTCGTTCGCCCAATATGGCGGCGACACGCAGGGCGGGGGACACATGGGCTCCCAGGGGTATACGGGTTCTCATGGCCATCATGGCGCCCAGGGCGATACCGGTGGTTCAGGATATTATACCCCGGCGCCGGGTTATCCCGCCCCTGATCCCAATTATCCAGGGGGATACGCGCCCCAGCCGTACCCCTATCAACCGGGTTATGATCGCCGCCAGCAGCACCATAATGGGGGCGGTTACGGTTCCGGCGGCGGTTGTTAAGCTAAACCGGCTCTTCTGAATACTGAGCGATTCTGGACCCCAAGGTTTGTCAGCCTTGGGGTTTATTTTTGGTCAAGCATCTCCTAAAAAGAAAGCCGGGAGTTTTCTCCCGGCTTTCTTACACCATTGCCCCAAAGAGGCTCTTGCCAGAGTCTCTTGAGGGGGCTTCGCTCTTTTTTAATGCTCTTCGCTCGCCGCGGCGGCGTCCATGGTGCGGCGCATCTCCATATCCATGAGGACGCGTTCCCGGGCCTTGTCGATGCCCAGGGCCTTG
>JAMCQY010000211.1 GCA_023381945.1 Deltaproteobacteria bacterium | reverse complement strand
GATGAAGGGGCTGGAGGTGCAGGAGGGGATTACTTATGAGCAATTTAAGGGAGCTTTCGACCGCTTCAACCAGACTATAAGGGAGGTGGGGGCGCAGAACGGGGTGCTGGTGATCGACTTGGCTGCACAGGTTCCTCCAGAAAATAAATATATGTCCGACGTGGCGCATTACACCCCGGAGGGCTCCCGATTGGTGGCTCAGAAGATCGCCTTGGCCCTCGAACCGCTAACGGCATCTTTGAACAAACAGCCGGCAACTAATAATGAATTGGACGTCAGATAACAATGTCCCTGGGATATCCTGCCATTACTGAGGCCAAACCGGTACTGGCTTATATCGGCCTGGGGTCCAATCTAGACGATCCGGCAACGCAACTGCGCCGGGCCCTGAAAGAGTTGGCGGCCATCGACGAAGTCGAGGTGCGGGAGATTTCCAGCTTTTATCTGAACCCGCCCCTGGGGCCGAAGGCGCAGCCATGGTACGTCAACGCCGTGGCCCAGGTGCGCACCCGGCTGACCCCGGAGGAGTTGCTGCGCTCCTTGCAGCGTCTGGAAACGGCCATGGGCCGGAAGCGAGGCGAACGCTGGGGCCCTCGAGTTATTGACCTGGATTTGCTGCTTTACGGCGGTGAGATTATTCAGACCCCGGAACTGGTCCTGCCTCATCCGGAAATGCACCGGCGGGCCTTTGTCCTGGCGCCGCTGGCGGAGATCGCCCCGGAGGCCTGGCATCCAGGATTGCAGAAGAGTGTTGGCCGGCTCCTGGCGGAGCTGGACCCGGCCGACCGGGAAGCGCTCAAGCCTCTGGCAATTGAGGAATCGGCATAATGGCGCGTTTAATCGCAGGTTTAATTATAGGTTATCTGATTTATTTGATAATTAGAAAAGTGGCCCAATCACTGGGAATCTGGCCTGAAGCGCCCCCGCCGCCGAAAACCCAGCGGGGGCCTGACGTCTTGGTCCAGGACCCGGTGTGTCAGACCTTTATTCCGCGCAGGGAAGCCCTGAGAGCGGAAAAAAATGGAAAAGTCTATTTTTTCTGTTCCGAAGGCTGTTTAAAGCGATTCCGGCGTAGTGGCAGCAAATGACTTTTATGATATGATGAGAGGTCATATGAAATTTTTTATCGACACCGCCAACTTGGATGAGATTCGCGAGGCCCACTCACTGGGCCTGGTGGACGGAGTTACCACCAACCCCAGCCTGTGCGCCAAGGCCGGTATTAAGACCGACGAACAATTTGCCGACCTAATCCGCCAGATTTGTGAGCTGGTTAAGTGCCCGGTCAGCGCCGAAGTGACGGCCACCGACGAGGCCGGCATGCTGGCCGAAGCCCGCGAACTGGCTAAGATTCACGAATGGGTGGCGGTGAAAATCCCCATGACCCCTGAGGGTCTAAAAGCCACCCGGATTCTGGCAGCCGAAGGCATCAAGGTCAACGTGACCCTGATTTTCCAACCCCTTCAGGCCATGCTGGCCGCCAAGGCGGGCGCGGCCTACGTCAGTCCCTTCATTGGCCGCCTGGACGATATCAACCACCGGGGCATGGAGATTGTGGAGCAGATTGTCACGATCTTCGAAAATTACGGCTTCGACACGGAAATCATCGTGGCCTCGGTGCGCCATCCCCTCCACGTCCTGGAAGGCGCCCTGACCGGAGCAGATATCGCCACCGTCCCCTATAAGGTGTTGCTGCAGTTGATGAAACATCCCTTGACGGACTCCGGGTTGAAACAGTTTTTGGAGGATTGGGAAAAGTCCCGCAAGTAGGGGCGTAGAGGCGAACCTGCATGGCCTCCTCGAGTGAGCGCACCTGCAATCGCGCCCCTGATTTGCTTGTTGTAATATGGACCAGTTAGAAACTAACCTTTGGAGCACTCCCAACATGCTCACCGGCCTGCGCATCGCCGCCGTGCCGGTGGTGGTGCTCCTGTTAATGTCCCCCGGGCGAGTGGCCAGTTTTCTCGGGGGAATCTGCTTCATTCTGGCCGGGGCCACGGATTTTCTGGACGGCTTTCTGGCCCGGCGATACCGGATCGTCAGCCGTGTCGGTAAATTCCTGGACCCTTTGGCGGATAAATTGCTGGTTTCGGCGGCTCTGATCATGCTTATTCCTCTGGGCCGGGTGCCGGCCTGGATGGCCTTTCTGATTGTAGGCCGGGAATTGGCGGTCACCGGACTGCGGGGTCTGGCCGCGGCCGAAGGCATTATCCTGGCCCCGGACCGCTGGGGCAAGACGAAAACCCTGCTGCAAATGGCGGCCTTGACCGGGTTAATTATGCATTACCCGGTGGGAGCTTTTAACTTTCATCAATGGGGCATGGTGCTGCTTTGGCTGGCGCTGATTACCACCCTTTATTCCGGGGCCGGCTATTTTCTGGCCTTTTTCCGGCAGGAGCCGGCAAAAGCCAGTCTTGACAAAAATGACTCTTGAATAGATATTTTATAGAGCGAATTTACGGAGGACGACATTGGCCAGACATATTTCCGCCTTAAAGCGGGCCAGACAGAATGAAAAGCGGCGGCTGCGCAACCAGAGCCGCAAAACCCGGGTGAAACGCGCCGTGCGCGAAGTGCGCGCCGCGGTGGTCCAGAAGAACCTGGAGGCCGCGGAGACCGCCTTGCAGAAAGCCGTACCCACCATCGCCAAGGTGGCCGGCAAGGGCACCCTCCATTGGCGCACCGCCGCCCGGAAGATCTCCCGCCTTACCCGGCAAGTTAAGGCCCTGCAAGGCGCTTAAAATAAAAAATCATCATAGAAACACAAAAGGCGCAGAGAATTTCTCTGTGCCTCTCTGTGTTTGTCCATTGACCTCTAAACTTAAATAACTTCATAAACTCCGTGCCTGATACGCCTAAAATAGTTATAGGTCACTGCATGATTATCAGGAGCGTTGGCGCAGCAGCGGGAAGTAATATGAGTCCTTACCGTTGAGACGCTATACCGGTTCAATGTCCCCTGGCGCTGCATTTCTCCTAACACTTCTGGTATGCTGAACTCATTTCTTCCTTTCCTTCCGATTATTGCTTGTGCAGCAGTCCTTGTATCGATATGACACCCCATTGTATTCCCTCCTTTTTCAAATTCGGTCTCCCTTACTTCCATATTAATCCGGTCAATTAATTTATTATCTTTGGCCATTTCCAGATCATAATGCATTTGGAGGTTAAGCCAAAATTGTGGAGTAGTCTTAAAAAATTTGGCTAAACGCAAGGCTGTATCTAACGTTATTGACCTATGTTTTTTTATAATCTCGCTTACCCTCTGTGCTGTCACGCCCAGGTAACGGGCTAACTTATTCTGGCTAATTTTCAAAGGTAAGAGATATTCCTCGAGTAAAATTTCTCCAGGATGAATCGGCGCCAATTTTTGTGCAGACATTTACATTAACCTCTTTAATGGTAGTCCACTATTTCGACCTCATATGCGTCCTTGTCCTGCCAGACAAAGCATATTCGGAATTGCTCATTAATCCTTATGCTATGTTGCCCTTGCCTACTTCCCTTCAAGGCTTCCAGCCTGTTCCCAGGAGGACTCCTAAGATCTTCTGGGCTCTCGGCAGCATCCAACATCCAAAGTTTCTTTAACGCTGCCCTTTGAAGGGGACGCGGAATTTTTCTAATAAGCTCCCGATTAAAAAGCCTCTCAGTTTCTTTGCATTTAAAGGATTTAATCATAAATATATATGATCACACATATCCTGTCAAGTAGGATAAATGTGATAAAAAAATATTCTGAAAAACTCTATTCATCCCGACCCCATCTTCAACAAGGCCCACTCCAGCCATAGCCGCGGGTTGCCGGCGCTGGTCTTTAAGCGCAAATCAATCTCGTGCAGCAGGAAAAGGTGGGCGCGCAGGGCCGCTACCGAGAAGCGCGGGGCCTGCTGCGCCAATTTTCTCATGTTCCATTGGGACAGGTTGAGCCCCGGGTCGTTTTCCTTGAATTTGATTAACTGACGCAATTGCCGGGCCAGCATTACCAGGATCTTGGGCGGCTGCTCGCCCAGGTCCAGCAGTTGTCCCAGGGCCGTTAGGCGCTTGGTGGGGGTGGGCTCTCCCAAGGCCTCCACCAGGACGAAAATATTGTAGGTGCGGCTATGGGTGGCGAGCTGGTTCACCAGATTAGGGGTCAGAGTCTTTTCTTCCCCGGCGTAAAGGGCCAGCTTTTCCAACTCCTGGCTGAGTTCCGCCAGGTTGTCCCCCACGATCTCCACCAGGCGTTGGGCCGCGGCCAGGCTGAGGGTCTTTTCCAGGCTCCGGGCCTCCTGGGTCAGCCACTGGAGAAGCTCCGCCTCCTTCAGATGTAAAAACCCTAAGGCGGCCTCTTCCCGTTGCAATCGGCTAAAGGAAGGATTTTTCGCCAAATCCCTGGCCTTGGCGCCCTCGGCCAACAGGACCACCCAGGTGCGGGGGGCCGGGCGGGCCAGATAATCGCTGATGGCCTTGAAGGCCTCAGCGTTGAGTACCAACCGGCGCAGCACCAGGAGCTGTCCCGGGCCCCAAAGCGAGGCCACCCGGGATTCGGTCAGGAACTCCGGCAGCTCTATCTCATGGGACTCCCGCACGACCTTGGCGGGAGCCTCGCCCCACTGATCCGTAAGGCCCTGTTCCAGACGCGCCAGGGCCCGGTCCATGAGGAATTCCTCATCCCCATAAAAGACATAGAGGGGCTTGAGGGCTTTGTTTTTGAGGTGGCGTTCTAATATCGGATGAGACATGCAGTTTAGGTGTCGGTGGCATTGCCCACCATTGAATCATTTATCATCGGCGGGCGAAACGCCCGCCCTACGGCTCCCTCCTAAATAACCATCAACACCTTATCCCTCACCTTGCGGGCCATCTTGACTGCGGCCCGGCGCAGGCCTTCGGATTTAGTGGCTTCACCGGCATGGTAATTGGGATCGACTACGTAATCTTCCTGAAAAATCTCGGTATCCTTCCAGAGGACTTTGCCGCTTTCCTGTTTCTTCAGGGTCAGCTCTACCCGCAGCGTCACCCGGCGCACCGTGGAATTGGTGACGTCCTGGTAAGCCACCGAAGTATTATCCAAGGAATGGACTTTGCCTTCCAGGACCAGGTCGGCGCCCTCTTCAAAGGGGGTCACCTTGACCGCCCTGGTCTGGGCAAAGGTAGTGATCAAGGCGTTGGACAGGACGGCCTCCAATCCGACTTCGGTGGAACGATTGGCAAAAGCTGGAACGGCCATAGTTAATCTGGTAGGCCCCCCGATGGGTTCAGCGCCCATGGGGTGATAGCCGCAGCCTACCAGGAACAGCAAAACAAGGATGATCAGTCGGCTCAGGGCCTTCATGGCTGGTCCTTCAAATGACGATGTTAATCAATTTGCGCCGGGCCAGCACTACCCGCTTGGGAGGCTTGCCCTGCAGCCATTTTTCGATGGCCTGATCCATCAGCGCCATCTCTTTAATTTCTTCATCCGTGGCCGAAACCGGCGCGGTCAGACGGCTTCTCACCTTGCCGTTGACCTGGATTACCAGGGTGAAGGTGGCCGCTTCCATGGCGGAGGCCTCGGCCTGCGGCCAGCAGCAGCGTTGCAGCGACTTGTCGTTTCCCAAAGCCTGCCACAGTTCTTCGGCCAGGTGGGGCACCATGGGGTTGAGCAGCAAGAGAATGTGCTCCATAGCTTCCCGGAAAACCTCCTTGGTGACCGCGTCCCGCCCCAGGTTCTCCACCGCCTGATAAAAGGTGTTGACCAACTCCATCACCGCGGCGATGGCGGTGTTGAAGTGGAAAGAGTCTTCGATATCGTCGGTGACCTTCTTGATGGTCAGGTGCACCTTGCGGCGGAATTCCCGCAGTTCCGGGGAGAGGCCGGCGCTGCCGCCGGCGTAGGCGGCTACTCCTTGCAAATCCGGCAACAGCGAGTGTACCAGGCTCCAGAGGCGGTGCAGGAAACGGTTGGAGCCGGCCACCCCCTGGTCGCTCCATTCCAGGTCCCTTTCCGGCGGGGCGGCGAAGAGCATGAAGAGCCGGGAGGTATCGGTGCCGTATTCCTGAATAAGGTACTCCGGGTCCACCACGTTGCCCTTGGACTTGGCCATCTTGGCGCCGTCTTTTAACACCATGCCCTGGGTGAGCAGGCGCTGAAAGGGCTCGTCGATTTTGACCAGCCCCAGGTCGCGTAAAACCTTGGTGAAAAAGCGGGCGTACAGCAGGTGGAGCACGGCGTGTTCGATGCCGCCGATGTACTGGTCCACCGGGGCCCAATAATCGACCCGGGCCTTGTCCAGGACGCCGGCGCGGTAATCGGCGCAGGCGTAACGCAGGAAGTACCAGGAGGACTCCACGAAGGTGTCCATGGTGTCCACTTCCCGGCGGGCCGGGCCTCCGCAGGTGGGGCAGACAACCTCGTAGAAGCTAGGCAATTGCGTCAGGGGCGAGCCGCCCTCGCCGGTAATCTGCACGTCCAGCGGCAGGACCACCGGCAGGTCTTTTTCCGGCACCGGCACCAGCCCGCATTTTTCGCAATAGATGATGGGGATGGGCGCGCCCCAATAGCGCTGCCGGGAGATGAGCCAGTCCCGCAGGCGGAAATTGACGGCTGGCTTCCCCTGGCCCTTGCTTTCCAGATACTTGGCGACGGCCTCTTTGGCCTGGTCGCTGGTCATCCCGGTGAAATCCCCGGAGTTCACCAGGATGCCATCGTCTTCATAGGCCGCAGTCAGGGCTTCCGCCTGCAAGTTCTCGTGCGGAGGTTGGATCACCACCTTGATGGGTAAATCATATTTCTGCGCGCACTCGAAATCCCGCTGGTCGTGAGCCGGCACCGCCATCACCGCGCCCGTGCCGTAGCCCATGAGGACGAAGTTGGCCACGTAAATGGGCATCTGCCAGCCGGTGACCGGGTTTTTGCAGTAGCGCCCGGTGAACACTCCCTCCTTGGTGATTTCTTCCAGGACTCCTCGGGTGCGGTTCTGGGCCGACCAGTATTCCACGAAGCGGCGCACTTCGGCCTCCTGGGCCGTGCCGCGGGCCAGCTCCAGGGCCAACGGGTGCTCCGGGGCCAGGCTCATGAAGGTGGCGCCGAACAGGGTGTCGGCCCGGGTGGTGAACACCCGGATGGGCTCGCCGTCCTCCCGGGGAAAGAGAATCTCAGCCCCCTTTGATTTGCCGATCCAGTTGCGCTGCATGGTGACCACCCGCTCGGGCCAGTCAGCGAGCTGGTCCAGGTCGGCCAAAAGCTCCTCGGCGTAAGCGGTGATCTTAAAGAACCACTGGTCCAGCTCCTTCAGGTGCACCGGTGTATCGCAGCGCCAGCAGAGGCCGTCCTCGACCTGCTCGTTGGCCAGGACTGTGGCGCACTTGGGGCACCAGTTGACCGGGGCTTCCTTCTTATAAGCCAGCCCCCGCTTGAACATCTCGATAAACACCAGCTGTTCCCAACGGTAATAATCGGGATCGCAGGTAGCAATTTCCCGCCGCCAGTCGTAGCTGTAGCCCAGGGCCTGAAGTTGGCCGCGCATGTAGGCGATGTTGTCGTAGGTCCATTTGGCCGGGTGCAGACCCCGGGCCATGGCGGCGTTTTCCGCCGGCAGGCCGAAGGCGTCCCAGCCCATGGGGTGCAGGACGTTGAAACCCCGCATGCGTTTGTAGCGGGCCACCACGTCGCCGATGGTATAGTTGCGCACGTGCCCCATGTGGATGCGGCCGGAAGGGTAAGGGAACATCTCCAGGACGTAATACTTGGGGCGGGCGGGGTCCTCAGCGGCATTATATAACTGCTGCGCCTGCCAGATTTCCTGCCACTTGGCTTCGAGGGCGCGAGGTTCGTAACGAGGTGCCATGATTACTCCCTGCACGTCTATTTTATCCTAAATAAATTACCATAGATGGCGTCCGGCGACAAATGATAAAAGGGCGCGATAACCCAGGGCAATCGCATGTAAAAATTACGTTGTAAGAACTTTGAGCAGATAAGCATGGTCCCAGGCGGCCTTGAGGCGTTTGGTTTGAATGCCCCCCTTTAGGGAGTTTTCCCGTTTAAGCATGTTGGTCGCCAGGTGGCGCAAGATGGCCAAATTTTCCGGGCCATGGTCTTTGC
>JAMCQY010000164.1 GCA_023381945.1 Deltaproteobacteria bacterium | reverse complement strand
GATCCTGGCCGCATTCCTTCTGCAAAATAGCGAACAATGATTTGGCCTCTTTGGCCATGGACTTGGCTTCCGCGGTGAAGCGGGAATTCAGCTTCTTTTCGGCGTTGTCCAGCAGGGAAACGGCCCGTTTATAAAGGATCTTATGATCTGGACCGCAGGAGGATTTATGGGGCTGGGTCTGTGGAGTGGATGCCTGGGTCTGGGCCAGGGCCGCGCCCACCAGGCCAAGCATCAGGAAAGCGATGAACACCAAGGTCACATAACGGGTTTTGGTCATTAGGAGATCCTTTAATTAATGGAGTCTAAAGGTTTCCGTGATGGCCCGGTGAAACCGGGGCCGGTAAATCCACTCAAAGGCGGTCTCTTTACCAGGGAAGAGCTGCAAGGCCTGACTGCGGATATTTTCCACCACCTGCTGGGCCTGCGCCAGGGTAAAGCTCCCGGCGCGGATTTCGGCCAGGGCCAGGTCCACCAGAAACCGCAAATACCGGAGCCTGCGATTCTCCTCCCGAATAGCTTGCCGCAGGTCCGGATCATCCCAATAAGGCAAGGGAGGTCTCCTGTGATCGGCAAAGCAGGGGCGGGATTACCCCCGACGTTGGATTAAGCCTATTCTACCGCAGCCTTGGGGACCTGTAAAGGGGAAAGCCGGACCTCCTTGGGGCCGCCGGCATCTGGCGGGGTGGCAGGCAGGGGTATGGGCTGGCCCTTGGTGATGTCCCGGGCAATGCCTTCCTTGGCCTTCAGGATGGTCGGCACTTTAGTCCAGTCAATGCGGTCGGTGATCTGATAATACTCCGCCATATCCTCGACGTATTCCTTCGGATTAAATTCCCATTGGTAGATGTTGGGGTGGACTTCCAGATAGACGCGTCCCTCGTTCGTTACCGCCATTTTTATGGGCCGGTAGATGATCCTTACGGTTGTGCCCACCCGGACCTGGGGAAAAAGCTGGGAGATCTCGCTGGGCAGCATGCGCATGCAGCCATGGGAGACGAAGGTACCTATGCTCCCTGGCCGGTTGGTGGCATGAATGCCCACCCCCTCGGCCGAGGTCAGCATAAAATACTTGCCCAGAGGATTTTGGGGACCCGGTGGCACTTTTTCCTTCACCTCCAGTCCTTGTTCCTCCATCTCCTCCTGGATGGACGGCGGCACGTTCCAGGTGGGATTCAGGCGCTTGTCTATTATTTTATAGGTCCCGGTGGGTGTCGGCCAACTGGGTTTGCCTATGGCGATGGTATAGCGCCGCTGATAGGCCCCATCCACGAAATGATACAGCAGCAGCTCCGGCAGATTGATCACAAAACCGTTAGGCACCTCCGCCGGGACGATATGGCAGGTATTGATTTTCAAAACCGTGCCTTTTTTCAATCTATAATAGTTTTTCAAGTGGTTTTCCCTGGCAACCACCGTAAATTTCACCCCTTTTTCCGCGGCCAGGATGGGCAGGGAGATATTACTCGTGATCTCGCAGACCTCTTCTCCGCCCACCACCTGATGGTAGAGCGGCGGCGTGGCGGCGGCCGCTTCCGCAGCAGGCATCGTCAGAAACACCATGATCATTGATAACGGCAACAAGCGCTTCATCTAGTAATCCACCTCTGCTTCGTAAGGGAAATGATCAGAAGGATACCGGCTATCCTGATTATCGCTGACAATGGCTACCCGGCGCACTCGAAAGGGAGGCGTCACCAGGATCCAGTCAATCCTGGCCCCCCACAGCTCGCCATTAAAATAGTGCTGGGTGGTGGCTTCCTCCTCCGGAGCGTGTAAGAATCGCCAGGTGTCGAGGAAAGGGCCGCCATCCTGAATTAATTCCTGATAGACGGGCTGATCCGGAGATTCGTTGAAGTCTCCGGCCAGGATCAGTGGCCGGCCCAACGGAGTAAAATAGTCGCGGATCATCCTGGCCCCCTTAAGACGCGCCTCCGCCGAAACGTTATCCAGGTGGGTATTAATAAAATAGAAAGACTCAGTCCGCCCCCGTTCCTGAAGAAGCCCGTAGGTGACCATCCGCGGAAAGGCGCTGCCCCAACTGCAACTGCGGTGTACCTCAGGCGTTTGAGACAGCCAGAAATCCCCGCTCTCTCGCACTGTGAAACGGCTGGCCTGGTAAAAGATAGTGGGATACTGGCAGGTCTCGTCCACCGGGCGCTGGCCGGTCAGGGGCAGGTACTCCGGGAGCTCCGTCTCCAGAAAACGGAGCATGTTCATAGTTCCTTCCTGAGTAGCCAGGAGATCGGGGGAATGCCGCCGAATGATCTCCGCCGCCAAATCCTTGCGATGCTCCCATTCGTTAAGTCCGTCGCGGGGCGTGGCAAAGCGTAGATTAAAGGTCATGACCAGCATGGCGGTCTTACGCAAACCCTTCGCGCAGGCGTTGCGGGAAGAAAAGCTCCTGTGAGAGGCGCAGGAAATAGGCGTCGGTCATGGAAGCCAGGAAATCCCGCACGATCTCTGCCGGCTGATGGCCCGAAAGGTACGCCGGGTCCATGGGAGCCAGAAAGTCGGTCCAGACGTGGGAGTGGCGCCGGTCCTCATTGAAGTCCCCCAGAAACTGCTCGAACAGACGCTCGAACAGGCCCTCGATCTTGGCCGTCTCACTTTTGATAAGGGGATTGTTATAAATCCGCTCGTAATTAAATTCCTTGAGGCGCTTTAAGACAGCTCCCACATCGGGGCTGTAACCCACATAGTCCTTTTCGAAACTATGGGTGATCAGGTCGGTCACCAGGGAGTAAACAATGGCGCCGTTGGTGCGGCCTAACCGCGCCGCCACTTCGCCGGGCAACTCCTCCCGCTGCACCAGGTTTAGGGTGATGGCGTCCTCCAGGTCGCGGCCGATGTAGCTGATGGTGTCGGCCAGCCGCACCACGCAGCCCTCCAGGGTCATGGGCGTGAGGGAAACCTCGGGGTCCGCCAGTTTGCGGCGGATGTCCCCCTCCAGGTCGGCGAAGGTTTTGTCTCGCTGGGGCGAGAGGCGCTCCAGGTGGGTTTCCCCGTCATGGCTCAGGATACCGTCCAGAACCTGGAGAGACAGGTTAAGGCCGCGGCCATTCTTCTCCAGACGATCAAGAAAGCGCACGCCCTGGATGCTGTGGAGAAAGGGACCGATGCCATGGGCCCGGCAGAGGCCCGAGAGGATGCGCTCGCCATCGTGGCCGAAGGGCGGGTGGCCGATATCGTGCCCCAGGGCGATGGCCTCCAGGAGGTCTTCGTTCAGGCGCAGAAACTTGCCGATAGTGCGGGCGATCTTGGAGAGCAGCTGAACGTGCAGCACCCGGTGGCTGATGTGCTCATGATCGATGAGGTAAAAGACCTGGGTCTTGTCGATGTAGCGGGTGTAGGCCCGGGAGTGGAGGATGCGGTCGGCGTCCACCGCGAAATCCTGGCGGTGGTCCCGGGCAATGGACTCTTCGAAGCGCCGGCGAATGGCCTGGGTGGAGCGGCTGGCGTAGGGCGAGAGCCAAGCCTCTTCTTGCCGATCCAAAATTTGCCGTAATTCCGCTAAGTTGACCATTAAAACACCCAAATCCCCGGATTATTATCATAACACAGGACTTAACCCCTCTCAAGAGTTTGAAGTTTAATGGACCCTGGATTTTTCCGCGATGGTGGTTAACTTTTGGGGGCAGTCGCGGGAAGCACAGCCGTAAGTCCGCGCCAGGGAGGAAGCCATGATCAAGGTGCTGCTGGAAAGAACGATCCGGGGGAGGCATGTTAAGGAGGCGGTCTTATTGATGCGCCAGATGCGGGTGCTGGCTATGCAGCAGCCGGGTTACATTTCCGGAGAGACCCTGCATGCGGTGGACGACCCCAACCATTACCTGGTGATCAGCGCCTGGGAGTCACTGGAGCACTGGCAGGACTGGTTCAAGAACCCGGAAAGGCAAAAAATTCAGCAGGAAGTCGACAAGTTGCTGGGCACGCCAACGGTGGTCCGGGCCTTCACTTATTAACGGCGGAATAATTTTGGAGTGCTGGATCATTATGCCATCCCGGAATCCGGGCCGGAACTTTACATGCCCATGCGGGTTGCGGCCAATGGCGGCGGCAGTGAAATTATCTTTACCTTGTTTCGCCAGCCAAATATGTCGAATGAAAAGTTCGAGGCTGATGCTGACTGGGTCGCTCGGGACCTGGAGGCCTTGAAGGCTCTACTGGAAGGGAAATAATCCCGCACAAAGACACAACGCCGCAAAGATGCGAAATCTAGGATGGGCCTGACGAGCCTGAGGGCGGGCGAGACGCCCGCCCCACCAACCTCTAAAATAGTTCAGGGGCGGCTTTCGAGCCGCCCAATTAATTTTTGACCATTGCTTCGCTCCTTGGCATCTTGGCGTGAAGTCAAAAGTTTTTTCCGATAACCCGATGGATTGTAGGGGCGGACCCATGTATCCGCCCGCAGGAGGGCGCACACGCGGGTGCGCCCCTACAAGAAATTATTTTTGGCAATCGCTATATATAGGATGCGCCCCCCGACAAACTTTGAACTTTGAGCCTTGAACTTTGAACTTTTCAGGATTATAAGTGAACCGGAGGGCGACTATGGCCGAGGCACCCCGGATACTCTATCTAATCGACATCAGTTCCTATTTTTACCGGGCCTTCCATGCCATCCGGGGCCTCAGCACTTCCAAGGGTTTGCCCACCAACGCCGTGTACGGCGTCACCAACATGCTCCTCAAGGTGGTCAAGGAGCGCCGGCCCCACTACCTGGCCCTGGTCTTCGACAGCAAGGGTCCCACCCAGCGGCACCGCGAGTTTCCCGATTATAAGGCCCAGCGTCCCGGCATGCCGGAAGAGCTGGTCATGCAGCTGCCGTACATCCAGAAGATCATTGACGGCTTCCATTTGCCCGCCTTGCGCGTCGAGGGTTTCGAGGCCGACGACCTCATCTGCACTCTGGTGCACCTGGCCAGAGAAAAAGGCTTCCAGGTGGAGATCATCTCCGGCGATAAAGACCTCCTGCCCCTGGTGCAGGAAGGGGTGGACATGTGGGACCCGATGAAGGAGGTCCGCTACGACCCGGCGGCCATCCGGGAGAAGTACGGCCTGACCCCTGAGGAGCTGGTCGAGGTGCGGTCCCTGGCCGGGGACGCCAGCGACAACATCCCCGGGGTGCCGGGCATCGGGGAGAAGACTGCCCTGAAGCTGATCGCCGAATATCACAGCCTGGAAAATTTGTTGGCCCAGGTTGACCAGCTCAAGCAAAAGTCCCTGAGAGAAAAATTAAAGGAGCACGCCGAGCAGGCCCGCCTGAGCCATCGGCTGACGGTGCTGGAGTGCGCCGTGCCGCTCAAGGTGGATCTGGAGGCACTGCAGCCCGGCCCTCCGGACCGGGAGGGCCTGCGGCGGCTGTTCCTGGAGTTGGAATTTAACAAGCTGGTGAAGGAATTGGGCTTTGACACCCGGCCGCCGGAAACCTGCCTGCTGATCCAGACCCCGGAGGATTTGGCACGGCTCGCCGCGGATATGCGGGCCGCCGGAACCTTGGGCCTATTTTTCTCGCAAGGCGACCAACATCCGGTCACCACGCCTCTGGCCGGAGTGGCCCTGGCCTGGCAGACCGGGGCCGCGGCTTACGTGCCTTTCGGACCGGAGCGCGCCGAACTCCCACTTTACCAAATAACGGCTGAGGCCTTCTGGCAGGTTCTGGGCCCGCTGTGGTCCGATCCGGGGGTGGCCAAGGTGGGCCCCGACCTGAAGGCAGCCTTGCTGATCGCCGGCCGTTTTGGCCGCCAGTCCGCCGGTTTCACCGGCGACATCCTTCTCGCCTCCTATCTGCTGGACCCGGCCCGCTATGAGCAGAACCTGGAGAATGTCGCCCTGCACTACCTGGGCCTCAATCTGGCGGGACCAAAGGAACTGGCCGGCCGGCCACTGTCGGTGCTGGACCTGCCCCCGGATTTGGGCTGCGTCTATGCGGCCTCCCGGGCCGAAGCCGCCCTCAATCTCTGGCCCCTCTTGAAAGCAGAGCTGGAACGGGAGGGTTTATGGGAGCTTTACCTCAACCTGGAGCTCCCCTTGCTGGCCGTTCTGGCTCGCATGGAAGCCTTAGGAATAGGTGTGGACCAGGACTTTCTCCGGCGCTTCGGTGAGGACCTGGAAGCCGGCATGCAAAGCCTGGAAATGGAGATTTACCACCTGGCCGGAGAGGAGTTTCTGATTAATTCTCCTCAGCAATTGGGCCGGGTTCTGTTTGAAAAGCTACGCCTCACCCCGCAAAAAAAGACCAAGGGCAAGGCCCTGTCCACCGATGTGGAGGTGCTCCAGGCCCTGGCCGCTGAGCACCCGCTGCCGGCTAAAATCTTGGAATACCGCACCATGGGCAAGCTCAAATCAACCTATGTGGACGCCCTCTTAAAGCTGGTCAACCCCGCCACCGGCCGGATTCACACCACCTTCGTGCAGTCGATGGCGGCCACCGGCCGCCTTTCCAGCCGGGACCCAAATTTGCAAAATATTCCGGTGCGGGGGGAATTGGGGGGACAGGTGCGCCAGGCCTTCATCCCGGCCCCTGGCCACGTCTTCCTGGCAGCGGATTATTCCCAGATGGAACTCCGGCTGCTGGCCCACTTTTCCGAAGATCCCATCCTCTTGAAGGCCTTCCGGGAAGGCATTGACATCCACCGGCAGACCGCGGCGGAGGTCTTCGGCATCCACCCGGATCTGGTGACCTCGGAAATGCGGCGCCAAGCCAAGGTGGTGAACTTCGGCATCATTTACGGCATCAGCCCCTTCGGCCTGGCCAAACAGATGGGAGTGCCCCAGCGGGTGGCGGCGGACTTTATCCAGCGCTATTTCGCCCGCCACACCCGGGTCAAGGCCTATCTGGACGAAACCCTGGAGACGGCCCGGGAGCAGGGTTGGGTTACTACCCTGCTGGGGCGCCGGCGCCGCATCCCCCAATTGCACAGCAGCAACCGCCTTCTGCGCCAGGAGGCGGAACGCGCCGCCATTAATACCCCTCTCCAGGGAACTGCGGCGGACATTATCAAGAAGGCCATGCTGGAGGTGGAATCCGGTTTGGGGGCCACGGCTCTGGCCGGCCGCATGCTGCTGCAGATCCATGATGAATTGCTCTTCGAGGCGCCGGAAACAGAACTGGCCGCCACCGCCAAGCTGGTGCAACGGGTCATGCCGGGAGTGGTTGACCTAAAGGTGCCCCTGGCAGTAGACCTGCGGTCCGGAAAAAATTGGGGAGAAATGGTCCCCTATGAAAAACTGTAAAATTAATTATCCATTGCTATATCAAATAGATAAGCTTAGGCACCTTACAAAAAAAAATAAAAAATTCACTTACGTGAATATTTTTGCTTGATATTTCTAAACTCCTTCTTATATTTTACCAATATCAGGAACTTATGAGCGCCGGTAAAACCCCATTGCAAAAAAAAATTTCCCGGGGCCATAATTTTTCTTGATATTTTCGGTCCGCTGTTATTAAATGTGCGCATCTTTAACCTTTAACCATCTCTTTGAGAAGGGGGGATAGATGATGAGGAAAGCTTTGGTAAGGAAGGGTTTTGCTTTGGCCATCATCATGGCGTTTGTTATCGCCATGGTGGGAGGCTGCTGCGACGCCTGCAAGAAAAACGTAGACGAAGCCAAGATGTACGCCGATCAAGCGGCGGCTTCGGCTGCTAAGGCAGACACCGCGGCACGGAACGCCGAAATGGCGGCGGCAGACGCGAAAGCTTCGGCTGACAAGGCTGAGGCGGCGGCTGATCGGGCTGAGGCTGCAGCTGCAAAGGCTGAGGCCTGCCTGATGAAGAAGATGCGGAAGTAGCACCCGGGGTTGACAGCTAATGGGGAGTGAAAAATTCTCTCCGAAAGGGGGTAATCGATGAGGAAGGCGATGAGAAAAGGCTATGCCTTGGCTCTCCTCGCGGTCTTTGCCCTGGTGCTGGGAGGTCCTGCTGGCTGCTGCCAAAAGTACTATGATCAGTGCAAGATGTACATGGAGCAAGCTAAGGCTTCTGCAGATCGGGCAGCCGCGTCGGTAGTAAAGGCTGAAGCGGCCGCACAAGATGCCAAAGTCCCCGCCCCGCGCGCCTCCGCCGCAGCCAACAAGGCTGAAGCGGCCGCCGCAAGGGCCGAAGA
>JAMCQY010000409.1 GCA_023381945.1 Deltaproteobacteria bacterium | reverse complement strand
GCAGATAACTGGATGATACAGACCATGAAAAACGAAGTTTTAGGCATCAAACCCGGCAGGAGCGCCTGCTCCGACGAGCCATTTAAGGGCCCATTCTCGCAGGCGCCCCTGCCTGGGCTAGCCCAGGCAGGGCAGCACCATCAAACTTCTCTTGACATACAGGAAAAGATGAGTAAGAAAAGGAGTACATAACCCACCACAATCAATAGAAAAAACAGGCTTTATTACGTACAGCTTGCCATTATCAGCCATTTTAACAATCCATTTTAAAATCGTGGACTGGCCGCCATTCGTTTCTCCAGCACCTCTTGCAGGGTATGTTCGCCATAATCGGCATACTCATAGCGGACCCGGATGGCGGGTTTATCCAGCGAGAGCAGGCGGTTTAAGTGGATGGGGGTGGAAAAGAGGACCAGGTCGCAGCCGCAGCTGTTGATGGTGGCCTCCAGGTCCCGGATCTGTTCCTGGCTGTAACCCAGGGCCGGCAAGACCCGCTCGATATGCGGGTACTGCCTGAAGACTTCTTTTAGCGCGCCCACGGCAACAGACCGAGGGTCGACGACGTCGGCCGCGCCGAATCGCTCAGCCGCCACCAAGCCGGCCCCATAGGCCATCCCGCCGTGCGTCAAGGTGGGGCCGTCTTCCACCACCAAGACGGTCTTCCCGCGAATCCGCTCCGGCTCCTTGACCATGACCGGCGAGTCGGCCAGCAGGATATCCGCCCGGGGGGCGTAGTCTTTAATATTGCGGCGCACCATCTCGATATTGGCCGGTTCGGCGGAATCAACCTTGTTGATGATGGCGATGTCGGTCATCAGCATATTGGTCTCGCCAGGGAAATATAACCTGCCGTGCCGCGGCCGCAAGGGGTCGAAGACTACCACATGGATGTCGGGTTTGAAGAAGGGGGTGTCGTTGTTGCCGCCGTCCCAGACGATGACCTCGGCCTCCTGCTCCGCCCGGGCCAGGATTTTCCGGTAGTCGATGCCGCCATAGACCACAGTGCCCTGGTCTACCAGGGGTTCATATTCCTCCCTTTCTTCAATAGTTAAGCCGTGCCGGGAAAAATCCTCGAACGCCGCGAAGCGTTGCACCACCTCACCTCTGAGGTCGCCGTAGGGCATGGGATGGCGCACCGCTACGGTCTTCTTCCCCAGGTTGCGCAAGATCTCGCAGATCTTCCGGGTCGTCGGTGATTTGCCGCAGCCGGTGCGGACCGCACAGACGGCGATCACCGGCCTGTTGGATTGCAGCATGGTCTTGGCTGCCCCGGGGAGCAGAAAATCGGCGCCCGCGGCAACCACCTGGGAAGCCTTGTGCATCAACTCCACATGGGCAACGTCGCTGTAGGAAAAAACCACCAGATCAATCTGGTGGTCCTTTATCAGCGCGGTCAGGTCTTCCTCCGGGTAGAAAGGGATGCCTTCCGGGTAAAGAGAACCGGCCAATTCGGGCGGGTAGATGCGGTCGTGTGTCAGGGGAATCTGCGCGGCGGCGGTAAAGGCGATTACCCGGTACCCGGGATTCTCCTTGAAAAGCAGGTTGAAATTATGGAAATCCCGCCCCGCCGCCCCCATGATGATCACTTTTTTGGCCATAGCCGTTTGGCGCCCCTTTGGCTGACTGCCGGCTAATAAATTGACCAACGCTTGAAGGACATGGCCTTCTTTACCCGGGTTACAGCCAGATTGATAGCCGCCTCCCTGGGCAAGACATTCTTGGTCCTGGACTCTTCCAGAACCAGGCGGGTATTGGCGCGGACCATTTTTTCAATAACTTCTATGGCTTCGCTTTCGATTTTCCCCCGGTATTCCATGGCGGCGCAGATCACGCCGCCCGAGTTGGCGATGAAATCCGGAATGCACAGCACCCCTTGCTCATGCAAGTATTTTTCGGCGCCCTCGGTGAGCGGTATGTTGGCGCCCTCCACCACCAATTTGGCCTTAAGCTGCCTCATGTTGTCTTCGCTCACCACGTCAGGGCGGGCGGCGGGAATCCAGATGTCGCAATCGAAGCCGACAATCGCATCCCGGTCGAATTTTTCCCCGTCGGGATAATCCACCACGCTCTTGCCGGCTTCTTTCAACCGGATGAGCTTGTTCACATCGATACCGTCCGAATCGTACACCGATCCCCTGGAGTCGGCGGCGCCCACCAGGATGGCCTTTTGCTCGGCCAGAAACCGGGCGGCGTTCATGCCTACTGCGCCAAAGCCCTGGATCGCCACCCGCGCCTTGTCCAGGCTGAAGTCGCCCGGAAAGTGGCAATACGGCAAAGCCACTTCTATGGCATGTCTAAGTCCCCAGGCCGTGGCCCCGATCTGGTCGAGGGGGATTCCGCCGGCTTCGGCAGGCAGTCCGGTGACACTATGGTTAATTTCATCCTTGATCCAGGCCATGCACTCTTCGTCGGTCCCCATGTCCGGCCCCATGACGTATTCCGGGAAATTTCGCAAGGCGCTGGCCAGGGCCCGGATTAGCAGTTCTTTCTGAGGCTTGGACGCCTTCGGGTCGGCGTAGACCACCGTTTTGCCGCCACCGTGCGGCAGGCCGGCGGCGGCGTTTTTCAGGGTCATGGTACGGGCCAGGCGGATACATTCGTCGATGGAGACGTCAGGAGCCATGCGGATGCCGCCAATAGCCGGCCCCATGGCGATATTGTCAATTACCAAGACAGCCTTCAAATCAATAGTAGGTTCGTAAACCTGGATGATCTTTGCCGGACCCAACTCATCGGCGAAACGCAGGATATCTGCCATGTACCGGTCTCCTTAAAGTCTGTAGTGCGATTATACGGTTATGAAAATAAACATGATGGCTCTTTTTCATCTGTCAAGGGCCTCAACCGCCAAGATGCTGCTCCAAGGCATTGCCAAAGCCGGAAAGGGAACTTAACAGATATTATCAAGGAGGACCGCCGCTTGAAGCAAACTTTAATAGAGCATATCTTGATGCGTCTAAAACAATTGGGGGTAAAGGATGTCTTTGGGGTCCCCGGCGACTTTTCTTTCGGCATCAGCGACGCCATCTGCAATGATCCGGAACTCCGCTGGATCGGCAATAGCAGCGAATTGAACGCCGCCTACGCGGCCGATGGTTATGCCCGGATCAAAGGCTTTGCCGCCCTGGCCACGGCCTTTGGGGTGGGTGAACTGAGCGCTTTAAACGGCATTGCCGGCTCCTATACCGAACATCTGCCGGTATTCCACCTGGTCGGCATGCCCAATATCAAGACCCAGCGAGAACGCCGGATTGTGCATCATACGTTAGGAAACGGGGAATTCGATCTTTTCGTCAAGATGGCCCAGCCAGCCGCGTGCGCCACCGCCATTCTGACACCCGAGAATGCGGTCTCTGAAACGGAGCGCCTCGTTAACGCCGCCATCACGCATCGCCGGCCAGTTTATCTGGCCATCCCGGCCGATTATGCCAATGCCCCACTGGCAGAGGCCAACCTGGAACCCATGCCAATCACGGGAAGCGATCCCGAAATCCTGGCAGAGGCAGTAAACGCCGTAGCCGAAAAGCTTGCCAAGGCTAAGACTGCCGCCATCCTGGCCGGCTATATCATTACCCGGCTGGGATGCAAAGCAGCGGCTGCGGCCCTGGTGGAGGCGAGCAACCTCCCCTTCGCCACCATGTTCATGGACAAAACCGCCCTGGACGAAACTAATCCACAATATATCGGTATGTACGACGGGCGGCTGATGAATCCGGAAGTGCGGGAATTTATCGAGGATTGCGATTGTATTCTGAACCTGGGAGCATATTGGACTGATCTTAATACCGGAGCCTTCACGGCCCGCATCGATCCGGCCAGAATGATCAGGGTGATGCACCACCACATCCGCGTTGGCCATGCCATCTTCCCCAATATCGAAATGTGCGATGCATTGCAGGCCCTGCGCGGGAAAGTGGAGAAAAAGAACGTACCGGCCCCAAAGGTTAAGGGGTTGGGGGACCCTCAAGGCTCCCCCGGCGATCAGATCACCCCGGAGTACCTCTACCCGCGTTGGGAGAAGTTCTTTCGGCCGGGCGACCTGATTATCGCCGAGACGGGCAACGTTTCCATGGGGCTGGGTTTTGCCCTGATGCCATCAGGCTCGAACTTTCTAAACCAGACCCTTTGGTGTTCCATCGGCTGGGCCACCCCGGCAGCTCTGGGCGCGGCGCTGGCTGCACCAGCGCGGCGCACCATCCTGATCACCGGCGAAGGCTCTCACCAGATGACTGTCCAGGAGGTCGGGCAGTTCTGCCGTTATGGCGTGAACCCCATCATCTTTTGCCTCAACAATCAGGGTTATTTGATCGAACGCCTGCTCTGCCAGGATCCGATGATGGTTTACAACGATCTGGCTCCGTGGGAGTACCAAAACTTGCCAAAAATTATGGGATGCCGCGACTGGTTCACGGCGAGAGTGACCACCAACGGCGAGCTGGATGCGGCCATGGAGAAGGCCGAAACCTGTGGCGCCGGCGCCTACATCGAGGTGGTGACGGATAAGATGGCGGCCTCTCCCATGGCCGCGAAACTGCATGATTCCCTGCAGACGTTGTATGGCCACAAATAGAGAGATGAACGTCGCCCGACTCATCGCCCAATGCCTGGAGAATGAGGGAGTAAAATTCATCTTCGGCCTCCCCGGCGAAGAGATCATCCCCCTGGTGGATGCCCTCAACGATTCGGCCATCCGTTTTATCCTGGTGCGCTCGGAGCAGGGCGCCGCCTTCATGGCCGAGATGTACGGCCGGGTCACCGGCAAGGCGGGGGTGTGCCTGGCCACCCTGGGCCCCGGGGCCATCAACCTGCTGCTCGGGGTGGCCGACGCCCAGACGGACAGCACACCATTGGTGGCCCTCAGCGCCCAGGTGGGCCTGGGCCGGATTTATAAGGAGACCCACCAGGTGGTGGACCTGGTGTCCATGTTCAAGCCGGTGACCAAATGGTCCGACACCCTGCTTACCCCGGCGGCTGTGCCCGAGATGATCCGCCACGCCTTTAATATTGCCCAGACGGAGCGGCCCGGCGCGGTCTACCTGGCCCTGCCTCAGGATCTGGAGACCATGGCCGCACCGGCCGAGGCAGGGCCCTTGCCGGTGCATAAGGTTTTGGCCGCGGCCCCGGCCCCGGACCAGATCGCCCAGGCCGCGGCGCTGCTGGAGGCGGCCCAAACTCCCATCATCCTGGCCGGACACGGAGCGGCGCGCCACCGGGCGCAGAAGGCCCTGGTCCATTTCTCCGAAAAGCTGAAGATCCCGGTGGCCACGACTTTCCACGGCAAGGGCGTCTTTCCCGATGACCACCCCCACGCCCTCGGGGTCATGGGCTTCATGGTGCATGATTACGTCAATTTCGGCTTCGATCAGGCGGATGTGATTGTCAGTGTGGGCTACGAATTGCAGGAATTCCCGCCAATGCTGCTCAATCCCCAGGGTGAACCAAAAATTATCCACCTGCACCGCTTCCCGGCGATGGTGGATGCTTATTACAATGTGGCAGTGGAAGTGACGGGGGACATTTCCGCAGCTCTTCACGACCTGGCCGCCCGGGTCTCGCCCAAACCCGGCCTGGTTGATACCGAGCGGCAAATCCGCTGCCTGCTGCGGGAGGAACTGGGGCGCGGCCGCCGGGACGAATCCTTCCCGGTGAAACCCCAGCGCCTGGTGGCGGATATCCGCGCCGCACTCAACCGGGAGGACGTCGTCCTGGTGGACAGCGGCGCGGTCAAGATGTGGATGGCGCGGCTTTATCCTACCTGCCAGCCTGACACCTGCCTGGTCTCCAATGGTCTGTCCACCATGGGATTTGCCCTGCCCGGGGCCTTAGGGGCCAAACTGGCCGCACCTGACCGCAAGGTGCTGGCGGTTACCGGAGATGGCGGCTTTCTAATGAACTCCCAGGAAATTGAGACCGCACTCCGGGAAAGAATTCCTTTTGTCATTCTAATTTGGGTGGACGGCAGCTACGGCCTGATCAAATGGAAAATGGAAATGCAGCTCCATCGCTCCTCGCAAGTGGACTTCGGCAACCCCGATTTTGTCAAATACGCTGAGAGCTTTGGGGCCAGGGGCTACTTTATCCAGGCGGCCGGCGATCTGCTGCCGACGCTCAGGCAAGCCTTAGCTGAGGACACAGTCTCGGTAATCGCCTGCCCGGTGGACTATTCGGAGAATGCCAAACTCACCGAGAAGCTGGAGCATCTGACCGAACCGGCCAAACTAAAATGCCCGTAGGGGCGCATCTTCGTGTGCAACTTTAAGGCGGGCGGACACATGGGTCCGCCCCTGCGATCCCAGGAGAAGCCGCATGGGTCCTGAACCAGAAAAAACGAGAACAGAGCGCGACAGTCTGGGAGAAATCGAGGTTCCGGCGGACCGCTATTGGGGGGCGGGAACCCAGCGGTCGCTCAAATATTTTAATATCGGCGACGACCTGCTGCCGCTGGAGGTGATCCGGGCCCTGGCCCTGGTCAAGAAGGCCGCGGCCCTGGTCAACCGGGAACTGGGGCGCCTGCCGGAAGAGAAAGCTAAGTTAATCGTTGGCGCCGCGGAGGAAATTATCGAGGGCAAACTGGACGACCAGTTTCCCCTGCACGTCTGGATGACCGGCAGCGGCACGCAGGCCAATATTAACGTCAATGAAGTCATCGCCAACCGGGCCATCGAGTTGGCGGGCGGGGTCCTGGGGAGTAAAACCCCGATTCACCCTAATGACCATGTTAACATGTCCCAATCCACCAACGACGTCTTTCCCGCGGCCATGCATGTCGCCGCGGCCGCCACCATCCACGCGCGCCTCATGCCCAAGATCAGAAAGTTGCGAGACGCCCTTAACGACAAGGCGCAAAGCTGGGCCGAGGTTGTCAAGATCGGCCGGACCCACCTGATGGATGCCGTACCCCTGACCCTGGGCCAGGAGTTTTCCGGCTATGCGGGGATGCTGGACGATAATCTGGAGCGCCTCCATGCGAGCCTGGTCGGCCTCTACCGCCTGGCCCTCGGTGGTACCGCGGTGGGCACCGGCCTCAATGCGCCCCGGGATTTTGGCAAACTGGCAATTCAATATATTTTCGAGTTCACTGGCCTCCCATTCAGTAGGGCGCTTAATAAATTTGCGGCTCTGGCCGCTCATGACGCCCTGGTGATGGTCAGCGGCGCGCTGAAGACCCTGGCCGCGTCTCTCTACAAGATTGCCAGCGATATCCGGCTGCTGGGGAGCGGCCCTCGGGCCGGGCTGCACGAACTGAAGCTTCCGGCCAATGAACCGGGGTCAACGATCATGCCCGGCAAGATCAATCCCACCCAATGCGAAGCCCTGACCATGGTGGCTGTCCAGGTCATGGGCTACGATGCCGCGGTGGCCTTCGCCGGGGCCGGGGGCCACTTGGAGCTGAATGCCTATAAGCCGCTAATAATTTTTAATGTTATCGAGTCCATCAAGCTGCTGGCCGACGCCTGCGGCAACTTCACGGACTTTCTCGTGGCGGGTTTACAACAGGATGAGGAGCAAATCAAGACCTACCTGCACCGCTCCCTGATGCTGGTGACGGCCCTGAGCCCGGTGATCGGCTACGACAAGGCGGCCCGGATCGCTCACCTGGCCCACGACCAGGGGCTGACCTTAAAGGAAGCCGCGCTACGGCTTGGTTATGTCTCTGAAGAGGAGTTCGATCGTTTGGTTGATCCCTACAAGATGGCGCATCCTGAAGACTGATAAATAACGGATCAAAAAAATCCCCCTAAATCCCCCTTTGGCAAAGGGGGACTTAACCCCCCTTTGAAAAAGGGGGGCAGGGGGGATTTCCTACTGCAACTGCACCTCTACCACGTCCCCCAAGCCGTCCGGCCCCACCGCCATGAGCCGGTGGCTGCCCCGGCGCAGTTCCAGGGTGGTTTCATAAGGCGGACCCAGCGTGGCCGCTTCCACGCCGTCCACAAACCAGGTGACCGAGCGCAGTGGCGTTCGAGCGATAGCCTTCAGAGGAATAGTCTTGGACTCCATCTGGGGCTCCAGCATAAACCGGTCGCCGTCCAGGGGATAGGCGATGGTCAGGTGCGGTTCTCCGGCCGGCACCGCCACGGGTTTACGGGAGCCGATGATCACCTTCCCCCGAGAC
>JAMCQY010000020.1 GCA_023381945.1 Deltaproteobacteria bacterium | reverse complement strand
CCAACATGCTTAAACGGGAAAACTCCCTAAAGGGGGGCATTCAAACCAAACGCCTCAAGGCCGCCTGGGACCATGCTTATCTGCTCAAAGTTCTTACAACGTAATTTTTACATGCGATTGCCCTGGCTTTGCAGAGTTGTTTAAAGGACCAGGGCGAGCCAGGTGGCCAGGGCCAGACCCAGGCCCACCAAGCCGTTGAGGGTGAAAAAGGCGGGCGGCAGGCGCAGAGGGTCCCGAGTGGAGAGACGGATATGTTGGGCCAGCATGAGCAGGGAGCTGAGGATCACGGCCACGGCATAAAGGGTTCCCAGGTGAGCGAGAATACCGGTAAGGCCGAAGAGGGCGGCGGCTGCCAGATGAAAGGTCGCGGCCAGGCGGCGGGCATTGGCCGCGCCCAATCGGGCCGGCAAGGAAAAAAGGCCCATTTCCCGGTCGAATTCCGCGTCCTGGAGGGAATAAAGCACGTCAAAGCCTGCCACCCAAAAGAGCACCGCCAGGCCCAGGACCAGGACGGCGGGACCAACATCGCCCCGGACCGCCAGCCAGCCGGCCACCGGGGCGATACCCAGGCTCAGGCCTAAAACCAGGTGGGACAGAGAGGTAAACCGCTTGGTGAGGGAGTATCCCAAGATCACCATCAGGGCCAGGGGCGAGAGGAGAAAACAGACCCGGTTGAGCTGGCCTGCCGCGAACATGAAAACCGCCGAGCTGACGGCGGTCAGGAGAAAAGTGGAGCGGCGGCTGACCCGGCCGGCCGGCAGGGCCCGGTCGGCGGTGCGGGGATTGAGGGCGTCGAAGGGGGCATCCGCCAGGCGGTTGAAGGCCATGGCGGCCGAACGCGCCCCCACCATGGCCAGGAAAATAAAGAAAGTAGTCCGGCCGTCGGGCAGGCCCCGGGCCGCCAGCATGGCCCCCATAAAGGCAAAGGGCAGGGCCAGGACGCTGTGGCCGATCTTGATCATTTCCAATAATTCCCAGATATTTTGTAAAATTCGCGGCATATAGAATCCTTAGGGGCCAGGGATCAGGGATCAGGGGCCAGTATTATTCCTGACCCCTGACCCCCGGGCCCCGATCCCTTTTATTTCTCTCCCCACCTCGGCCCCAATTGGTGCTCCAGCCCCAGGTGATCCAGGACGCGCCCGGCAAACTGCCGGGCCAACTCGGTGAGATCGGCGGGCCGATGGTAAAAGCCCGGGCAGGCCGGCATGACGGTGGCCCCGGCCTCGGCCACCCGGACCAGGTTCTGCAAGTGGATGAGGCTCAAGGGAGTCTCCCGCACCACCAGGATCAGTGGCCGGCGTTCCTTCAAGAAGACTTCGGCGGCCCGATGGATCAGGTTGCGGCCGGCCCCTTGGGCGACGGCCCCCAGGCTCCCCATGGAGCAGGGGATGATCACCATGGCCCGGGCTCGAAATGAACCGCTGGCCATGGGTGCGGTGAAGTCGTCCACCCGGTGCCAGACGGCCCCTGGCGCCAATTGCGCCGGGGTCAGGCCCAATTCCAGGTCCAGCACCTGCTCCCCCGCGGCGGAGATGATAGCATGCAGCTCCAGGTCCGGCCGGGTGACGAAATAGCCCAGCAACTCCCGGGCATAGATCATCCCGGACGCCCCGGTAATGGCGATGACGTAGCGCATCACTTCAATCCCAGCTTGGGCCACAATGCATCCACCTTGCGCTTGACCTCCGGGTCCATGTCGATCACCTTGGGCCAGGGGCGGCCAAAGCCTTCTTCCGGCCACTTGCGGGTGGCGTCGATGCCCATCTTGGAGCCGTAATGGGGAAGCGGCGCGGCATGGTCCAGGGCGTCCACCGGCCCTTCGGAGAAGACCACGTCGCGTTTGGGGTCGACGTTGTTGCCCAGGCGCCACATGACCTGGCCGATATCCTGGACATTCACTTCCTTGTCAAAGACCACGATGATCTTGGTGAACATCATCTGGCCCAGGCCCCAGAGGGCGTACATCACCTTGCGGGCATGGCCGGGGTAACGCTTGTCGATGGAGACGAAGGCCAGATTGTGGAAGACCCCCTCCACCGGCAGGTTCATGTCCACTAGCTCCGGCAGGGTTTTCTGGATCATGGGGAAAAAGATGCGTTCGGTGGCCTTGGCCATAAAGCAGTCTTCCATGGGCGGCCGGCCCACGATGGTGGCGGGATAAATCGCCTGGCGCCGCCGGGTGAGGGCGGTGAGGTGGAAAACCGGATAGTCGTCCGCCAGGGAATAGTAGCCGGTGTGGTCGCCGAACGGCCCCTCCACCCGCCGCTCGCCCGGAGCCACGAAGCCTTCCAGGACGATCTGGGATTCCGCCGGCACTTTCAGGGGCTGGCTGACGCAGTCCACCATCTCCACCGGTTCGTCCCGGAGGAACCCGGCGAACAGGATTTCGTCGATGTCTTCGGGCAGGGGCGCGGTGGCGGCGTAGGTCACCGCCGGGTCGGCGCCGATGGCCACCGCCACGGGCAAATTCTCCTCCCGGGCCTCGCTCAAACGGTAATGCTGGGCGCTGCCCTTGTGGGCGTGCCAGTGCATGCCGGTAGTCCGGGCGTCATAAACCTGGAGACGATACATGCCGACATTGCGCCGCCCGGTTTCAGGATGATGGGTGAAGACCGCCGGCAGGGTGATGAAGGGGCCGCCGTCCTCCGGCCAGCAAGTCAGGACCGGAATCTTGGTCAGATCGATGTCGTCGCCGGTCAGCACCACTTCCTGGCAGGGTCCCCGGGAGACTTCCTTGGGAAACATGCGGCCCAGCCGGGCCAATTTGGGCAGCAGCTTCAGCTTCTTCATCAGGGTATTGGCTTCCGCCTCCATGAAGCCCAAAAGTTCCCCGGCGATGTCGTCCAGAGAATCCACCTCCAGGGCCATGCACATGCGCCGCATGGAACCGAAGGCGTTCATCAGCACCGGCATATCGTAGCCGGGGACATTTTCAAAGAGCAGCGCGGGGCCGTTCAGCTTGGAGACCCGGTCGGTGATCTCGGTGATCTCGAGATAGGGGCTCACCGGCTCCTTGAGGCGCACCAGTTCCCCGGCCTTCTCCAGCCGCTTAACAAATTCCTGTAAATTGCGGTAACCCATGATATTCCCTTCGGGAATGCTAGTAGAATTTAATAATCCTGTCATTCTGAGGGAGACGTAGGCGACCGGAAAATCTCAAAAACACGAGATGCTTCGCTGCGCTCAGCATGACAAGAAGGCAATAAAATGTGGGCACTGCCCACCAATTCCTTACAACTTTTGATGATTACCGACTGCTGATAGCTCTAATTAAGCACCAAAATATTTTTAACCAGCAAGACCCTGTATCTGCCTCGTTCAACCCCGGTGCGTGTTTGCAGGATTCCGGTAATCTCCAAATGTTTATCGCCAAATTTCTCCAGCTTCCGGCCGGCGGGATCGAGTTCGAGACGCTTGAGCATATTGCCGCCTAACTGTCGCGGCTTATCCAAAATAACCGCCCAGCCGCTGGTCTCCCCGCCGATAGCCTTCACATGGGCCAATTTACCGGTAACCGTTAACCGAACCTCCGGTGAGGCAACCTTTTCTTCTTCTTCCTGCGCCAGGGCCTGAGAAAACAGCATTGCGAGCCAAAGCAGCAATGTGATGAACAGGATAAATCTTCTTTTCCGGCTCATGACTTCCCTTTCCCCTAAACGTCACCCTCTAAAAAGAAAGCTGACAGCTAACCTTGAAAGTATTCCAGCCGCGGCTCGGCCGGCAGGTCTCCTTGTTCACGCAGATAATGGAAAAAGGTGGTCAAACCTCGTTCATGTTCCGGTCCCAAGGAGTAATCCAGTTGGTGAAAGTAAGCCAGCACCTGCTCCGCGGTCATCTTAAAGGACGGTCCGGCGAGTTTGCTCAATTCCGGCAGAGCGGCCAGGCCCCAGTCTTTGGAACGCAGCAGCAGCCGGTGCAAAGAGCCGGTGGCCTCGGAATGTGCTGCAGCAAAATCCCGGCGTACTGCCCAGACCCCGAAGACGAAGGGCAGGCCGGTGAGTTCCTGCCAGGCCTCGCCCAGATCCAGTTCGAAGGGCATGGCCTTGGCCTGCTTCATGCACAGAGCCTCATCGCCGATGGCCATAGCCGCGTCCACTTCGGCCATGGGCCGTTTGGCCAGGATACCGGCCTCATAATGGGGCTGCACGCGGAACAGCTTGGCCAGCAGGACCTTGACCAGGGCGGCGCCGCTGGCCGAGGCGGCGCTTACCCGGACGACGCGGCCAGCCAATTCCTTAAACGGCACCCGGCTGAAAAGCAGGACGCTGCCCACCGGGCCGCGGGAACTGATGGAGAGGTCCGGCAACAGCAGATAATCTTTGCAGTTGCGGCCGTACTCCATGGCGGAAATGGAGCCCAGGTCCACTTCTCCTCGCTGCATCCTGGCATTTAGTTCGGCCGGGGTGCCCCGCACCAGGTGAAAACCGTTCTCCCCGAACAGGGATTCCATGGCATAGTAGATGGGCAAAACATTCAAATATGATATTCGGCCGAGACGGGCTTTTTTAGGCATAGAAGCCTCCAAGTCCTTGTTTTTACTGAAAACTAGAACCGAAAACTGCCTTTAAGACAGCCAGCGGAATTTGCCCGAAGCCCCATTAGTGAAGAGTTCCCGCCAGATATCGTCGGACGCGCCTTTCAGGGGCACGAACCCCAGAACCGCCTTTTTGCCCGCCTCCAGACTGCCCAAATCCTGGCCCCGGCCCAGGGCTTGCGCGCCGTTCAGGGTCCCCAGGCGCAGCCACAGGTCGCCGGGGTAGGCGGGGAAATTACGGTGCAGCCAGCGCATCTCGCCAAACAGATTCAGATCCCAGTTGCCTGCCAGAGAGTCGGTGCCCAGGGCCAGGTTGACGCCTGATCCGATCAGCCGGTCCACCGGGGGCACGCCGGCCCCGGTGTAGCGGTTAGCCCGGGGGCAGAGAACCAGCCAGGTGCCGCTTTGGGCCAGCAGCCGGCAATCCGGCTCAGCCAACCAAACGCCGTGCACCGCCAGGGTGCGAGGTCCCAGAAATTCCAGATCGTGCAAATACGAAACCGGGCTTGGCCCCGGAGGGCAAAAGTCATCCAGCCAGCGGCCGCGGCTTTTCAGCAGGTCCTTGAAAAAACCGTTGCCTTTCGACAAAAAATCGAGCTCCGCCCGGCATTCCCCCAGGTGCACCGTTTGCGGCCGAGAGTCGCCGTTCCAGCATTTGACCGCCTGGAACAAGGCGGCCGAAACGGAATAGGGGGCGTGGGCCGCCGCGGAAATGCGAGGGTTCTCATTAACGCCGGCCTCGCCAAAAAAACCGAAGGACTCGCTCAGGTCCAGTTGCTCCTTCAGGTTGAAGCCCAGGCATTCATAAAACAGATGGTATTCCAGAGAACTGTCTTCCAGGTGTGGGAGAGAGGCGCCGGTGTTGCTGACTTCTCCCACCAGGGCGGTGCCGCTCTGGCGCAGGGCCGAGATCCCCTGGATGATACCCTGATCGACCTGGGCTGGGTCCAGGGCCTCGCGTTTGGCCAGGGTCTTTTTCAGCCATTCTTCCCAGCGCTTCTGAGGTGGTATGTGTCCGGCCAGGGCCGAGAACTCCAGGTGGGCGTGACAGTTGACCAGACCTGGCAGGACGGCGCCGTCACCATGGTCACAGATCAGCCCCTTGAACCCGGATAAGACTTCCTGAGCCGGCCCTACGGCCCGGATTTCCCGGCCGCGCACCACCACCGCCCCATCCCGGATGGGGGGCTGACTCACCGGTAATACCCATTTACTCACGTGTGCGATCATGTCTCTTCCATGTGTGGTGGGGCAGGCCTCCGTGCCTGCCCAAAATTCCAATCAACGCCAATGTCAAGGCGGGCCCAGAGGCCCGTGCCACCGGTTTTTTTATCGCACCCAATCTCGCCAGTCTGGCCCAATATCTCCCCGCAGCCGGTAACGCTCTAATAATCTCGGACAGGGGCACTGCCGCTCCGTAGCTGCCAGGACCGGCAGCATTCTCAGAATCAACTCCGGGAAGGCCGCCTCTACCGCCTTGACTTTCTCGACTTCCTCCGGGGTGGCCAAACCCTCAAACAGCACTCCAGGCTGGTACGGCCGGTCAAGGAGCCCTTCGGCATAATTCACTACGTAAGTGAGCCCGACGTAACAGAATTCCAACTCCCGGGCCAGAAAAACCTCCGGCACCAGGGTCTGGCCCACCAGGTCGCCGCCCAGGAGGCGGAACTTGCGAATCTCCGCGGCCGTCTCCAGCCGCGGTCCGGTGGCGGCCACATAGACTCCATGGGTGTGGACCGTAAACAAGGCTCCGGCCAGGGACTTCAAGACGCCTTCCATAAGCTCCGGACAGAACAGAGGATTATGGCGGATAAAGCCCCAGCCCACCCCGGTAAAAAAGGTATGAGGGCCGCCTTTACCTTCATCCAAGACATCCCGCGGCACCACCAGATCGCCGGGAGCCATCTCTTCCCGCAGGGAGCCAGGGGCCACCCAGGCCAGAATTTTTTCCACTCCCAGGCTCCTCAAAGCATAAAGGTTGGCCCGGGGGTTGAGAAAGGGCGCGGAGAGCTCATAGCCGGCCTCGCCGTGTCGCGAAAGCACCGCAAACTCCAGGTCCTCATGCCGGAAGAAATGCACCGGCCGGCTGTCGCCGTAAGGCGTTGGATAGACCTCGGTCTTCTCGATTTTTAAGCCCGCGGCCTCGAAGGCTTGGTGCGCCCCGACCCGGGCGATAACGGCGATTTTTGGCTTCATAGTGAATTTATCATCTCAAGTGGAACAGGCGTCTCGCCTCTGCAGAATGTAATTGAACAGTGTGCATGCTCCTGGCGGGCACGGAGGCCCGCCCCACCAAGAACATATATTTTACTGACCACTATTTTACTGGCCACTGATCACTGGTTTATAACGGTGATCCCTTACTCTCGGCTCATAGCCCGCGTCACGGATAAGGCCCTCGATCTCCTCCCGTGGCAGCCGGAAGCCCACGCCGGTGGCGGCCACCACGTTTTCCTCCAGCATGGTGGAGCCGAAGTCGTCGGCCCCGAATTTCAGGGCAATCTGGGCCGCCTTGCCCCCCTGGGTAACCCAGGATACCTGCAAATGGGGGACATTGTCCAGCACCAGCCGGGAGATGGCCAGGGTACGCAAATACTCCACCGCGCCTAGGGTATCGCCGCCTAAATTGGTGCCGCCGGGCTGGAAGGTCCAGGGAATGAAGGCGGTGAACCCCCCGGTCTCATCTTGCAACTCCCGAAGCTTCAGCATATGCTCGATGCGCTCTTCCCGGGTTTCGATATGCCCGAACATCATGGTGGCGCTGGTCTTCAACCCCAGGCGATGGGCGGTGCCCATGACTTCCAGCCAACGCGCGCTATCGCATTTGTTAGGAGAAATCTTGCTCCGCACCCGGTCCACCAAAATTTCGGCGCCGCCGCCGGGGATGGAAGAGAGTCCGGCGTCAATCAGTAAGCGGATAACCCCTGTAATGGACATTTTCCACTGCCCGGCCCAGTAGACCACTTCCGGCGGCGAAAAACCGTGCACCGCCAGGCCGGAGTCGCGAATCGAACTGATGAGTTGCCGGTAATATTCCGGCGAAAGCTCAGGGTTGAGGCCCCCCTGGAGGAGGACGCCGCTGCCGCCGTGGTCTTTGAGTTCCTGGAGCTTGGCGGCCAACTCATCCCAGCCCAGGACATAGCCGCCTTCGGCTCCCGGCGTCCGGTAGAAAGCGCAAAAGCGGCAGCCGGAGACGCAGATATTGGTGTAATTGATGTTGCGGTCGATGACGTAGGTGACCCGGGGCTCGGGATTGAGCCGCTGCCGCACCCGGTCAGCCGCGGCCCCCAGGGTCAGCAGGTCCAGATCCCAAAGTTGCTGGGCTTCCTCGCGATTCAAGCGCTTGCCGGAAAGCAAGGAATCAGGGGCCAGGGGCCGGTTAGAGGGGCCAGGGGTCAGGGGCCAGGGATCAGTTTTAGAAGATGTTCTTGGCATAATACTTACATCCATTAGAGAGTTAGCCGCCTGATATCGCTCCCTTCATCAGGTCCGTCAAAACCGATTTTAGTATTAGGGGTATCCGGTTGACTCTCCCTGCTACTATATGTAGTAAAGGGGTTGATGACAGTTGAAGATTATCCCCGAACCATCCTTGAATTCGAACAAAGGTTTGCTACGGAAGAGGACTGCCGTAGATA
>JAMCQY010000011.1 GCA_023381945.1 Deltaproteobacteria bacterium | reverse complement strand
TGTGCGCCAGTCAGTAGTCACGGTGGATTACGAAACTCCTTAACCTCGGGAATTAGCCGATGCTGCCGGATATCCACTGGACCCCGCGGCTTCAGGCCGCCGCCGATCAGTTGGGGGTCTCCCTCAATGGGGCCCAACCCCTGGCCGGAGACGGCTCCGATCGCCGTTTTTTCAGGCTGCTGGGCTCGCCCACGGTGGTCCTGCTGCATCATCCCAAGGCACCGGGTCTGGGGGTCAATGAGAATGACTCGTACTTCTACCTGGGCCGGCACCTCAGGTCACGAGGGGCGCCGGTGCCGGAGATTTATCACTATTGCCGGGAAGAGGGTTGGCTGCTGCTAGAGGACCTGGGGGATATCAACCTGGAGTCGGCCCTCAAGCGGGAGGGCAAAGACGATCAGAAGCGCTTCCGTTACCAGCAAGCCTTGAAAATCCTGGTAAACCTGCAACTGGGCGGCAAGGAGGGCTTCGATCCGGTCTGGTGTTTTGACACCCCGGTGGTGCACCGGCCTTTTTTATGGGAGCGGGAATGCGGTTATTTCGTCCGGGCTTTTTTGCAGGGTTATTTGGGGCTGAAAGTGGAGGTAGAAGACCTGGCCCCGGATTTTGAGCGGCTGCTAACCCGGGCCCTGGTCCCCGGGCCCAATTTTTTTCTGCACCGGGACTTCCAGTCACGCAACCTGATGATTAAAGACGGCCACCTGCGGGTCATTGACTTCCAGGGGGGGCGTCTGGGACCCCTGGGTTATGACGTGGCGGCCTTGCTCATCGATCCTTACGTGAATCTGAGTTCCGGTTGGCAAACAGAACTGCTGGCCTATTATCTCGATCTGCTGCAGGAACATTTGCCCGGGCTGGACCGGGAGGCCTTCTTCGAGCAATACCGTCATCTGGCCCTGTGCCGCAATCTGCAGATTCTCGGGGCCTTTGGCTACCTCACCAAGGTCAAGCAGAAGGCCAATTTCGCCCGCTACATCCCTGCGGCAGTGGCCGGCCTGCGCCAGCGCCTGGCGTCGAGGGCCGGGGAATTGCCGCTTTTGGAGAAGATAGTCGGTCCCGATTTGGCAATAGGCCAAAAAACTGATTTACTTTAAGTGCTTTTTGCGAGGTATTACGCAACAATCTAAATATATTACGCGGCCTGCACACGAGGACAATCCTTAGCGTCCCGGTAGGCTTGCCGAATAAACAGCCGCCAGAGCTGTTCCTCTAATGCCTTGAGTTCGTCAGCCTCCGGGCCATGATGCTGTTGTGCCTGGAGACGGGCATCGAAGGCGTTGGCGAAGGACTCGTAAATTAGGCATTCCAGGGAGATTTTCGGGGTATCGAGCATGATAGCCTCCAAGAACCACGATAAAGGCTCCTTCTCGGTTTTTTCTGGTCTCTGAATCGTGCCGCTTGCCCCAAAATCCCCATGAGGGGAAACCGGAGCCGCCATCCCACAAAACTTCCTGGACCTCCCCGAACCAGGGCTGTTCTGTGTTCAAATCCAGGTGCGAAAACCGAACGTTTTTTCCCGTGAGCCATGATATTTTTATTCGTAAGAGTTTAGAAAAAAAACCAGGTTGCCAACTAGCAATCCGGCCTCTTCCTTGAGACTTTCCTTACACGTTGCATGTAATTTTGCGTTTAAAAATAATTTACTTTTTATAAACTTTCAATTGCGCAATTTCTGAATTTGCAGTAGGTAAAATTGCCTATTGTGAACTTTTGCGCAATAAGAAAGCGGTTTTTGGGGGCCCACAGATGAGTGGTCAGCGGTATGTTGTGAGCCAGAAGAAGGGCGGAGTCTGATTGACCCCTGGCGGTTAAGAAGTCATTCGAGAGGCGATCTAAGAGAAGATATTAAAGTCCCGGCGACTATCAAAAATCGTAGTTAAGCAGCACGTCCCCACCGCTGTTGTGCCGGCCCATAGTCGACTCCACGCCCATATATTTATTTATCTTGTATTCCAACTTCACTTGGTTGGTGTCGTCCCGGTAAAGAGGGTTGGTCTTGCGCTCAAAGGAGACGCTGAGCTGCTTGGTTAAGGGCTTGGTCACTCCCAAGGTCTGCTCGCCGGATTTCAAGGAGACATCGGAGATCAGTGGAAAGCCCGGTCCCAGGATTTCTTTCAGCTTGCCGGCTGAAATCCCTCCTACGATACCTATGGCGTGCTGGGTGACGGAGGCGTATTCTTCTTTGCTCAGGGTAGCGGCGGGACGGCCGAAAACCAGATACGCGAGCAGGTCCGGGGGCGGCAGGGGCGGGTTACTGGTGAAGCGCAGCAGCGGCTTGCCGGCGGGGCCGGAAATGTCCAGAAGGAGAGTAATCGGGTCAACCTCAGCGACGGCCTGGCCTGCCAGGGTGGCCTGCACCCCGGGTTTGCCATGGAGGGTAACCGTCCCTTCGGACACTTTAAAGGTGCGCCCCTGAATCTCAATGGTGCCCTTTACGGCCCGGGCTACCCCGGTAATCAGCATCTTATCCTGTCCCGGCGCTTTCAGGACTTTGAGGCTGCCCTGCATATCCACGTTGATGGCTTTGTTTTTGACCCAGACTTCTCCGGCGGATTGTAAGGTAAGATCAGCCCTCAGTTCATCCCAAAATTCCAAATTGCCGGCGGATTCAGACCCGGGTGCGATCGCCGGTTTGTTCACTAAGATGATGTCAGGATGGGAGCCGGATTGAAAGAAGCTGGTGGCAAGAGTGCCCTTAGTGATCGAGATCTGCCCGGTGAGAAGGGCAGCATTTAAGGGGCCGGTCAGGGCCAGATTAGCGTTGGTTTCAACCTGGGAGCCCTCTTTGCTCAAGGCCAGGAAGTTCACGGCCTGACCGCGTAAGTTCAAGTGAGACTGCGTTAGGCCCTGGAGGGCGAGGTCGCCGCTGAGGCGGAAAGTGCCGCCGCTTTGCAGGACAAGGTTCAGGATGCTGATCTTGTTACCCTGGAGACGGGCCTCACCGGGCAGCAAATGATAGTTTAGACCGGTGGCCCGGAATTTGATGGCGCCTTCCCCCCAACGGATCTGGCCGGAGACTTGCGGTTCATGGGGGTCGCCCCGCAATTGGGCCGAGATATCGAGGGACCCTTGGGCGGTCTGCACCCCGGGGCCAAAAGCGGTGAGCATGGCCAGGCTGGTCCGTTCGCCCTTGACATTCAAGGCCATATTTTGGCTGCCCAACGACCATTTCAGGGGGATGAGAGAAAAGTTCAGGGGGATTTGGCCGTCCCAGACCAGCCTCGGACCAGGGGCCTTTTCGTCCAGGCTGCCGGTTAGATAGAGAAAGCCGCCGTGGTAATCCACCCTGGCTTGCAGGGTTTGAAAGCGGAAATTCCCCAGCATTCCCTTCCCCCAGTGCAACTGCCCCTGGAGCAGAGGAGCGGCAGGCTCCCCGGCGATGGAAAACTGGCCGTCTATCATACCCTTAGAGGACCGGCCTCGAAGTTGAAAGAGATCTGCGGGGAAATTCTTCAGGCTGAGCAACCCAGCCAGGTGCGCGCCTTGGGCCTCGACCTTCAAGGTCAGGTCGCCGCCGTTGACCTTGAAGGCGGCCGTGGCTAGTTGCAGTCCCGGGATTAGGCGGAGCTGCACCGGGCTGGTGTTGACCACGGCGTAATCTTTCGAGTGCCAGGAAAATTTTGGCAGCACCAGGGAGATGGGACGGGCCCGTAAGTCGGCGGTTCCCGCGGCTTCAGCTTTAAGTCCCTCCCGGCCGCCGGCGGTGAAGTGCAGCTGCCAGAGGTTCTCCTCCCCGCGGCAAGAGAGATGGGCTTGGGGGAAGGCTCCGGCTGGGGTGGTCAGGCCGGCGCCCTGGATTTCGAGGTTTCCCATGGCCGGCGGCCAGGCCGCACCGTTGGTCTGGAAGCTAAATGATTTCAGGGAAATGCCATCTATCCGGAGGTCCTGGCCAGTCCCTTGCAAGACGAAACGGGGGGCCGTCAGCGCGCCGCCCAAGGTGCCGGAGAAGGCCAGGGGCCCGCAATCCGCCGCCGGGAGATATGTCTTGGTGGCTCCGGAGGCCAGACTGCCACGGAATTGGCAGTTGGGCCGCTCTCCGTCAACCGAGCCGGAAAATTCGGCTGCCAGCGGCCCCAGGCGGAGAGAGGCCTTGGACACCTCCAATTTCGGTTGCTGCCAGGAAAGCCGGGCCCGCAGATCTTCCAAGGGCTGCGAATTCAAGCGGCCCCGGGCCTCCAGATCGCCGGTCAGCCTGAGACCGGACAAATCGCCGGACGGGGGTAAGCTGAAGGCGCCGGTGAATTTGCCGCCCAAGGCAGTCTCCTGGGGCTTTTCCAGTCCAAGGCGAGCGGGTTGGAAATCCTTGGCCTCGATCTTCAGGTCGCCTTTGAGCTGAGTGATTAAAGGGCCGGCGGCCGTCAGGGAGATCTGGCCGAAGTTGCCGCGGGCCTGGCCCTGGAGCTTCTGGTCGTTGGCGTTGCCGGAAAGGCTGATTTGTAACTGTTCCAGGCTGACTGCGCGGTTCCGGCAGGCCGCGGTTTCCAGGCTCCAATCCAGCTTTTCCGGGGGCCAGGATACACCAGCCCCCTTGAGGGTCAGCTTGCCGGCCACCGGGGTAAGGTCTTTGAGTTTTTGGGACCACTGGGGTTTGAAGGGTTCCAGCAGTTCGGGCCGCAGGCCGTCGAGCTTGGCCTGCAGGTCATAGGTCCACTGCCCGGTCTCACGGCTGATAGTCCCGTGGAGATCAAAAGAAGCTTGCTGAACCGAGCCTGCGCCGGTGATTTCAAAGCGGTTCCGGCCCATGAGGCCCAGGCGGAATTGTCCTTTCATCTCCCAGTCCCGGGGGCATTTAGGCCACAAGAGATTCATCACTTTGCCGGGAATTGGCCCGAGGTTAACAGAAAACAGGGCCTTCGGCTCGGGTCCCAAGCGACAGGCGCCGCTCAGTGCAGCCAGGGCCTGGTCGCCGTGGGTAATATCCAGAGAGTCGATGGTTAATTGATCACGTGCATAGCTGAGGCTGGTCCGGAAGCCGAAACGGCCCTGAGGGGTGGTGGCCACCAGCAGAGCATGACGTATCCGGACTTCCTGGTCCGGCCGCTTGGGATGGAGGACGCTGAGGTTCAGGTTCAGGTTCAGGTCCTGGTAGGGCTGGATGCCGCCGGGGCGAATCAGAGTCACCTGGCCGTGTTCAATTAAAATCTTGGGAAAGTCTAGGGATTTGAAGGGCGGTGGGGGGCGCTTTTTGAGGAGCTTGGCCACTTCCCAACTACCCGCCTGATCCTGCCGCAGGTAAAGGTTCGGCTGGTGCAGGGTCAGATTGGCAATCACCGGATGGAGCCGGAGAATGGACCAGAGGGAGAAGCGCAGTTCCACTTTTCCGGTGTGGAGAACTTCCCCCTGGGACGAGGTAATCGTCACATCGGTGAAGGTGAAGCCGGTTAACGGGTGGCCTTCAACTTTAGCTACTTTGAGATCAGCGTTGAGGCGGTCTTGGGCCGCGTTCACCAAGCCCCAGCCGCCCCAGCGCCAGAAGGCCTGGGATTGAAAAACTCCCCAGCCTGCTAAAGCCAGGAGGACGATGAGCGCCAGGGAGATGAGCAGGACACGACGCATAAGTTATTTTATCATAATTTACAATTTGAGACCTCTGCGAAAGTCCCTTTCAACATGGCAACCCACTTCAGTTTGCACAATATGATGGAGAGTAGGCGCCCTCGCCTGCTAAATACAGCCGAGGGCGGCTGGGTAATCCGGGGTTTGGCATTTCGAATTTTATACCGGAATCTGCGCAGGCGAGACGCCTGCGCCGCCATACTCTTTCTAAAACGCCTGGCCGATGTTGAAAAAGACCCGATAGTTGTCCTTATGGCTGTTGATGGGATTCATGGGGATGCCGATGCCGACCCCCAAGGGGCCGATGGGGGTCATGTACCGCAACTCAACCCCCGGAGCATATTTGAGTTGTCCTAAATCAATATCGTGAACCTTAAAAAAGACATTGCCGAAATCCATGAAGACAGCCGCCCGGAAATCTTTATAGATGGGGATGCGGGCCTCCAGGCTGGCCTCGGTCAGGGCCTCGCCGCCCAGGGGATGCCCAATGGAGTCCCGGGGGCCCAGATAGTTCAGGCGATAACCCCGGACGCTGTTGTAACCGCCGGCAAAGAAGCGCCGGAAGATGGGAATCTGCGGGGTGCTCTGGATGGGCTGGATCAACCCGAACTTGAGGCGCCCGGCCAGGACGATGTTGGTTTCCCCCAGGGCGTGGTAGCGCCGGATTTCCGCCACAGTGCGTAGAAATTGCAGGTTTGATCCGAAGAAATTCGGGGCGGCCTCTCCGGTCCAGGAAATCAAGCCCCCTCGGCGGGGGTCAACCGGGCTGTCCATGGTCTCCTGGCGCAGACCCATGAGGAGCATGGAGGCGCGGTAGAGTTTGCCAGCAGTGGTTTGGGTGAGGATGGCCAGGGTTTCTTCCGAGACGTTGAAGGGCCGGGCGAATTCCAGGCCGTGGCCAAGGTAGCCCTTGATTTTCCAGGGCAGTTCCCGTTCCAGACGCTCCTGGGTGAAGATGGCTTTGTCGGTGAATCCCGGCAGATAACGGCGGATATAGCCGCTTTGGAGGATGAGGTCGCTGCGGGATGCCCAGAGTTGGGGATTGGTGAAGGTGCTGACGACCCGGTTTTCGATGGCAGAATATTTGCCGTCAAGATCCAGGGTGCGGCCGCCGCCGCCGAGATTGCGGAAGCGTAAGCCCAACCTGGCGCGGAACCGGTCATCAGCACCATAGCCAAGGCCTAACTTAATGGAGCGCTTCTTCTTTTCCTCCAGCACCACCTCCACCGGAATATGATTCTCCTGCTCTTCCCCCGGGGATATGGCAACGCTCTGAAACAGGTCCAGGGCGTAGAGTTTGCGCTGGCTGTCGTAAAGTTCCTTAACGGAGAAGACCTCCCCCGGCTTGAAAGTAAGCTGCCGGCGGACCAAATAGCCGGGGGTCTCTTTCATGCCGCGGATGTTGATCTTTCCGAAATAGTAGAGGGCCCCCGGTTTGATGGTAATTTCAATGATAGCGGTATTTTTTTCTTCATCCAGGTAAATATTGCCCACCGCCTGGGCCCGGGGATGGCCGTGGTCCGCCAGATAGTCGAGGTAGAGGCGCTTCAGGGCGTCATAGCTGTCGTTGGTGAACCGGTCGCCCGGCCTTAAGGGCCATTTCCGCTGCAGAGCGGAGAGGTCCAGCGGCGGGGTGGCGGGGGCGATGTTCACCTCTTCGCGGATCACCTGCACGTAAGGGCCTTCGGTGATGTGGAGTTCCACTTTGACCTGATTGTCCGTGGTTTCGATCTTAGGGACGATAATAGTATGGTAAAAGCCCTGGCGCTGGTAATAACTCTTGAGGCGCACCAGGTCGCCTGTCAATTCTTCTTCTTTAAAGACCGGAAGCCGTTTCCAAGGAAATATGGAGGGCAGGGGCATGGTCATCTCGGCCAGGAGCTTCTTTTTCGGAACTATCCTGGCCCCGATGATCTTGAACGAGTGCAGCAACGGTCCTTTGGTTTCCTCAGGGGGAGATGCGGCGGCGGCCAAGCCCAACATTGGCCGCAAGAAAATGATCAGGCAGATAAATGCCAGGAGAAATCTCCCCGACCACGGAGAACAGGTTTCCATCCTCAGGCGCCGGCGCCGAGGGGCCGGGGGCAGACTCGGGTTATTTAACATGCCTCGATTTGCGGTTCGTCAGGTATGGTCTGAATCCAGACAGGCGGCGGCAGGCACCGCCCAAATGTTAGATTCGCTCAGCCCGGTTATGTTATTAATCAGAGCGGGAAAGGAGTGACTACATCCCCCAGCCCTCATGGGAAAAGAGCAACAAGAAGGATTTCTATCCCTCACTCCCAAGCACCCGCTTGGGAGCCAGAAATTTTTTGATATCCGGCGGCTCGTTGCTCAACTTGACTTTCAGCCGGCCTTTTGGCCGCGGCGCGGGGCCAATCCTGGAAAGAGTGACCGCTGCCGCTGGGACCTGGAAAAAGTCTGGGCTTCCGGGCGGTGGAGCAATTCCGCCGGCATCCCTTGCACCCAGGGAGACAGACCGGGACGCCGTTTCTGTCCCCAAAGCAGGCGCTCCCGGGCGCGGCTCAGGCAGACCTGGCGGGAGGCCCGGGTGAGGCCGACGTAAAAGAGGCGGCGCTCTTCCTCCGGGTCGACGGCCATTTCGCCCGGCGGCTCCCAGGGGATGAGGCCCTCTTCGCAGCCGATGA
>JAMCQY010000276.1 GCA_023381945.1 Deltaproteobacteria bacterium | reverse complement strand
CGTCATCGCCCTGTTTGCCGACCAGTTGCTTAAGCTGATAAGCTGAGCATCCCAAGGCTGGCCGGGATTTGGCAAGGTTATCCGGGGAGCGGTCTGTCCTGGAGTCGCTAAAAGCGGCTCGATTTTTTGCAAAAAGGACAGAATAGCAGGATTTCATCGAGTTAAGGCTCCCATTGCCTTGCCGGTGCCTTATGCTGACAGCAATTCT
Source organism: Deltaproteobacteria bacterium (assembly GCA_023381945.1). The sequence continues at coordinate 8,028 of JAMCQY010000276.1, read as the reverse complement.
TATGAATTTTGCAAGAGGCTCTATTATATAGAAATAATTTCCATATTGTTTTCTTTACAAAATGACTTACTAATAAATTTCAAATCAATCTTATTTAAGCGCTTCCGACACTAAACACCATGGACATTTGCGCCATTTGTCTGCTTGTCTGCCGGAAGCCAGAGAAGGAGGCTCAAATGGCCAAGCAGACGCTTAACAAACTTGTTTTGGTGATGTTGGTGTTGGGCGCCGTGGCGCTGGCCGGCTCGGCCCATGCCGGAATGCCCGGGACCTGGACTCCCACCGGCTCCCTCAATACAGGTCGAAGTGGCCATACGGCCACCTTGCTAAATGATGGCCGAGTTTTGGTGGTCGCGGGTACAATCTTGGTCCAAGGGCCTCTCGGGCCAATAGTGCAAGCCACGAACAGCGCTGAAATTTATCACCCAACCAATAAAACCTGGACTACCGCCAGTTCCCTCAACCCGAACTTTCCGCGCAGTCTTCATACGGCTACCCGTCTGCCCGACGGGCGGGTGCTGGTGGCAGGAGGCCAGGTTCCATCTCCCGGTGGCATCTTGCATGACGTGGAAATTTACGACCCGTCCAGCGATACCTGGACCACCGCTGCCTCTCTCAACGGGGGCCGGTACGGCCACACGGCCACTCTGCTGAATGACGGCCGGGTGCTAGTGGCCGGGGGTGCCACAGCTCCTCCCTTCCAGACCTATAGAGCTGAAATCTACGATCCCGCCGCCAATTCCTGGACACTCATTACTCCGATGAACAGCGCCCGCGTTGACCATACGGCCAATCTGCTTGCCGATGGCAAGGTCTTAGTGGCGGGTGGTGGGACCGATAGTACTGAACTCTTTGACCCAACCCAGGGGACATGGACCACCACCGGACCCCTCAATAATCCTCTCCGCCACCATACGGCCACCTTGCTGACCGACGGCCGGGTCCTGGTAGCCGGGGGCGAGTATTTTGATAGTACCAGCGGCACCGTTATCCAGGTGAACAGCGTCGTAATCTATGACCCGGCCACTGGGACCTGGGCCATAACCGGCCCACTCACCACACCTCGCACGGACCATAAGGCCAACCTGCTGGAAGATGGCCAGGTTTTGATATCTGGAGGTGCATATCAGGATAGCAGTGGCGCCTATATCCCTTTAAATAGCGCTGAGATTTACGACCCGGATAGAGAAATCTGGACCCTCATCGGCCCGCTTAACACGGCCCGCTATCGGCATACGGCCACTTTGCTGGCCAACGGTCGCGTATTGGCAACTGGAGGATCAGGCGCCAGTGGCATACTTAACAGCGCCGAAGTCTATAAGCCTGAGCACAAAAAAAATCATGGCAAACCGCACAAGTAACAAGACTGGGCAGGCTTCCGGTGAGATGGTATATCACTAAAAGTAGGTGCGGGTTTTAAACCCGCCCCTGCGCCTGATTATTTTCCTTGCCGCATCTTAAAGGCCGCGGCCATCAGGCGGTAGACCGAGGCCCCGGCCAGGGCGGCAATGTCCTCGGTGGACAGGTGCTGCGAGATGGTCTGGTCGAAGAGGATATTGGCCTCGGGCGGGAATTCCTCATCCCCGCTCCACAAAACATGAGTCACCGGAATCAGGGGAAAGGCCAGGAACCGGGCCGCGGCATCTCCCAGGTCTTGGGGTTCGCCCCCCAGGCTTTGGGCCACCTTCAGGTAAAGGTCCAGGTCATTGCCGAAAGTCTCCAACAGCGGTTTCTTGGCCCTGGAGACGAAGGCGGACCAGTAGAAACCGCCGCCGTCCGGCACCTCACGGAAGTCGATGCTGTGGCCGGAAAGCGGCTCCCCGGTGCAGCCCTTCAGGTAATGCAGGATGAGGATCTGCTCCGTCAGGGGAATCTCACCCGCGCCCGTAACCTGCGTCACGCTGATCTCCGGCCACGCGACCCGGCGCATTTGCCCGAAATACGGCGCCAGCAAGCCTTCCCGATTCTCTTCAAAAAAATATTCGCACCCGGTGCGGCTCGAAAGCCGCTTGGGGTTAATCTTTTGCAATTCGCCCGTCGCCAGGGCGATGGCTGCTTTATAGTCGTCAACGCGGGGCATACAGGGGCTCCTAAGGTTCGGGTTTCGAGTTTTTGGTTTTAGTTTAAATTGGTAGCGCAGGCGTCTCGCCGGTGCATTTATATAGGGGGGGCGCCGCCCACCATTTCTTAAAATTATCTTTAGTGGCGCAGGCTTACCAGCCTGGGTGCATCACAGCCAGAAGGCCTGTGCCACTAAATTACATCTTCTTTTTGTCATGCTGAGGATAGCGAAGCATCTCGTTTTTGAGATTCTTCGGTCGCCTACGGCTCCCTCAGAATGACCGCAAAAGGGGAAACCTAGGTGTCCGCCCCGCCTCATCAAAAAATTATATCCAAAAAGTTTTTTATTGACACGGGCCCGGGAATATTTTAGGTTGATTGAGGTCGAGGACATCAAAAAATGCAATCCAGCCGGTCCCGGTACTTTTATTTTAGCTTTTATTATTATCCGGGCCCGGAGTGCGCCTCGACTTTTAAAAGAATGTAGGCCTCAACCCAGAAAACTTTTAAAAGCCGTGGCGCCCCAGGCGACCACGGCTTTTTTTGACTGTGGACCGCCTAATTCGACAGGCCGCGGCGAGAGGAGACCGAAAATGGTTGGCAAACAGATTCGCATGGAACGCATTATGAACCGGGACACCGGCCGCACCGTCATCGTGCCCATGGACCATGGGGTGACGGTGGGTCCCGTTGACGGCCTCATCGATATGAAGACCACGGTTAATGCCGTGGCCAGGGGCGGCGCCAACGCCATCGTCATTCACAAGGGTCTGGTGACCAGCGGCCACCGTAGGCGTGGCAAAGACGTCGGCCTCATCATTCACCTGTCGGGTTCTACCGCCCTGTCGCCTTACCCCAACGCCAAGACCCTGATCTGCACGGTGGAAGAGGCCCTCAAACTGGGCGCAGACGCCGTCTCCATCCACGTCAATGTCGGCGATGAAACCGAACGGCAGATGCTGGCCGACCTGGGCATGGTGGCCCGCAAGGCTCGGGAATGGGGCATGCCGCTCTTGGCCATGATGTACCCCCGGGGGGAGAAGATCAAAGACGAATACGACACCAAGATAATCACGCATGTGGCCCGGCTGGGCGCCGAGCTGGGGGCCGATATCGTCAAGGTCTCCTACACCGGCTCGATGGAGTCCTTCCGGCAGGTAGTAACCGGCTGCCCGGTGCCGGTGGTGATTGCCGGCGGTCCCAAGATGAGTTCCGACCGGGATATCCTGGAGATGGTGAAAGGGGCCATTGATGCGGGTGGCGCCGGGGTCTCCATCGGCCGCAACGTCTTCCAGCACCGCGACCCCAGCCGCATGCTGGGGGCCATCAGCCTGTTGGTGCATGAGAATGCCGGACTGGAAGAGGCGTTGTCATTTTTGCAGGGGTAATTTCGGTTTTGGATTCAGAGTTCTTGGGGTTCGGTAAGCATAGGTTCTGCCATGGACATTAAAATCCCCCTAAATCCCCCTTTGTTAAAGGGGGACTTTTAAAACCCCCCTTTGAAAAAGGGGGGTAGGGGGGATTTTTCTTTCCTGGCAATAAATTTAGGTTTGAGGGGCTCAAAATGAGTGTCCAGCAGGATATTGCCAATTTCTTGAGGAGAAATCGCCCAAAGCCATTTTGCGATGACTGCATCAAGAACAATCTCAGGCTCGCAAGGAGACAACAGGCGCAAGCAACCACTTCAGCCCCTTGCCCAATCTAATAATTTCGTTAAAAGAAATGGTATTTGTTCAGATTGTAGAGAGGATAAGCTCATAACAAACGCAGTTTAGCCAGGTCTTCGTAAAAAGGAAGGAAGAATGATGAAACAAATCTGGGTCAAAGTGGACCCCTGGGACAAGAAGCTGGTAACTACTGCCCTGGAGTCCGGGGCCGACGCCCTTTGGGTCCCGGAGGGCCGGGTTCAGGACGTCAAAGCCCTGGGACTGGTCCGGGTTGTGGCCCCGGACGGCGACCTGGCGCCGGGGCAAGACCTGCACGAAGTCACCATTCTCAGCACCGCCGACGAGGCCGAGGTCATCCGTCTGGCCCGCCAGGGTCCCGTGGTGGTGCGGACCCCGGACTGGACCATCATCCCCCTGGAGAACCTGGTGGCCCAAAGCGGCAATATTTTTGTGGAAGTGAGCGACCTGGATGCCGCCGTGACAGCTCTGGGCGTGCTGGAGAAGGGCGTGGACGGTCTGGTGGTGGCCGCCGCCGATCCCGGGTTGATCAAGCAGATCGCCCGCCTGGTAAAGGAAGCCTCGCCGCCCGTACCGTTGGCCACGGCCCTGATTACCCGCCTCAAAGCCCTGGGCATGGGTGACCGCGTCTGCGTCGACACCTGCGCCAATATGGGATTGGGTGAAGGCATGCTGGTGGGCAACTCCTCCGGCGGCCTCTTCCTGGTGCACGCCGAATCCCTGGAGAACCCATACGTCGCCCCCCGCCCGTTCCGGGTCAACGCCGGCCCGGTGCACGCCTATATCCGGGTTCCCGGCGACAAGACCAGGTATCTGGGCGAACTGTCTGCGGGCGACGAGGTCCTGGTGGTGGATTACCAGGGCCGCACCAAACCCGCGGTGGTCGGCCGGGTCAAGGTGGAGCGCCGCCCCTTGATGCTCCTGGCCGCTGAGGCCGGCGGCCAGGAGATCGCCACCATCCTGCAAAATGCCGAAACCATCCGCCTCACCCGGCCCAATGGCGAAGCGGTCTCCATCGTCAGCCTTCAACCGGGAGACGAGGTCCTGGTGGCTCTGGAAGAGACCGGCCGCCACTTTGGCCACAAGATCCAGGAAACCATAACGGAGAAGTGACCTTGACCGAAAAAGAAGCCATCCGGCAAGAGATCGATGCCCTGGACCAGGAGTTGCTGACCCTCCTCAATCGACGTCAGACGCTGGCCCAAACCATCGGCCGCATCAAAAATAAAGAAGGGCGGGGAACCCTGGATTTTCAGCGGGAAGAAGAGGTCCTGGCCAACCTCATGCATCTCAATCCCGGCCCTCTGAGCCAGGCCGCGCTGCGCAATATCTTCCGGGAGATCATCTCCGCCGCCCGGGAGGTCCAGATCCCCTTTGCCGTGGCCTTCCTGGGTCCCGAAGCCACCTTTTCCCACCTGGCGGCCCTGAAAAAATTCGGACGGGCCACCCGCTACGGCCCCCTGACCACCATCCAGGAGGTCTTCCGAGAGGTGGAGAAGGGCAAATACCAGTACGGCGTGGTGCCCATTGAAAATTCCACCGAAGGCGTGGTCAACGTCTCCCTGGACCTGTTCGCCGACACCTCCGTAAGAATCTGCGGCGAGCTCTACCTGGAGGTCTCCCACGACCTGGTGAATAAATCGGGGCAGCGGCCCGATATCGAGGTAATCTATACCCACCCGCAACCTTACGCCCAATGCCGCGGCTGGCTGAGCGCCCATCTGCCTGAAATTCCTATCATCGAAGTGGCCTCCACTGGCGTGGCGGCCCAAAAGGCGGCCAAGAACCCTAACGCCGCGGCCATCGCCAGTTCATTTGCCGCTCCCCTTTATGATTTGCGGGTGGTGGAGTCCCGTATCGAGGACCAGGCGGGCAACGTCACCCATTTCTTCGTCATCGGCTCCGATGCCCCGGGGCCAACCGGCCGGGACAAGACCACCATTCTTTTTGCCGTGGACAATATCCCCGGGGCCTTGTACAAGACCCTGAAACCCCTGGCGGACCGGGACCTCAACATGACTCGCATCGTTTCCCGGCCGGCCAAAAACGAGAACTGGCGCTACCTCTTCTTCGTGGACCTGGACGGGCATCAGACCGACACCGCCGTGGCCGCGGCCCTGGAGGAAATCAAGAACATCAGCGCTCATTTCAAGCTTTTGGGCTCTTTTCCCAGGGCGGCAGGTGTGGAGAATCTGAGTTGATGCCGTGATAATGGGTGGGGTGGGCCTCCGTGCCCGCCAATGCTTCATCTGGGCAGCGCAGAGGCCTGCTTGACCGCTGCATAATCGACTATGCCTGACAGCAGCAAACAGAAGACAGAAAACAGAAAACTCCGCATCGCCGTGCCGGTGGTGGAAGCCAGTACCAACCGCGCCCGGTCCAAATATTTGCGGGCCGCCCGCAAGGGGCTGTGGACCGAACTACGGCTGGATTTTCTGGCGCAGCCTGATTTGAAAAGGCTCTTCCGCAGCCATCCCGGCCCGGTCATCGCCACTAACCGGCTGGCGAGTGAGGGGGGTAAATGGACCGGCAGCGAAGCCGGCCGCCGCGCCCTGCTGGAAGAGGCCTTAGCCTTGGGGACCGATTTTCTGGACCTGGAACTGGCCGCAGACGCCGCCTGGCGCCGGGAGGTTTATGGGCGCCGGGGTGAGGCGAAAATTATCCTGTCCTGGCACGACTTTTCCGGGACTCCTGATACGGAGAGCCTGAAAGCCACTTTGCAAGAAATGCTGGCGCAGGAAGCCGATATTGTTAAAATGGTGGCCATGGCCCAGGCGCCGGAGGATAACCTGCGGCTGCTCTCCCTGATCCCTCAGGCCCGGGCTGCTAATCGTGAGATCATTGCCTTCTGCATGGGGCCGGCGGGCAAATGGTCCCGCATCACCGCCCCCTTGCTGGGAAGCTTTTTGACCTTCGCGCCTTTCACCAAAAAAGGGGCCTCAGCGCCGGGGCAACTCACGGTTAACGAGGTGAAGCGGCTGTGGCGGATGCTGAAAAGATAGCTGGTTGGCTCACGCAAAGCCGCAAAGTCGCAAAGAAAGACGCAATAATTATTATTGAAAAAATTCTTGCGCCTTTGCGTCTTGGCGTCTTTGCGTGAGATCCCAACTGCTTCATGCTGATAGCTAAGTATGATTGACGGGCACACTAAAATTTACGGCATTCTGGGCCGGCCGGTGACTCACTCCCTGAGCCCGGCCATGCACAACGCCGCCTTTCGGGAACTGAAAATCAACGCGGTTTACGTGGCCTTTCCGGTCACCGACCTGGCCCAGGCGGTGGTCGGCCTCCGCGGTCTGGACATCCGGGGAGTCAGCGTCACCATCCCTTTTAAAGAAGAGATCATTCCCCTGATCGATGAACTGGACCCGCAAGCCAAGCTGATCGGTGCGGTGAACACCGTGGTCAACCGCAACGGGCGTCTGACCGGCTATAACACCGACTGGCTGGGGGCGTTACGCGCCTTGAAAGTTAAAACCGCCTTGTCCGGCGAACACGTCCTCATCCTCGGCGCCGGGGGCGCGTCCCGGGCCATCGCCTTTGGGGTCCTTAAAGAAGGCGGCCGGGTTACCCTGACGGATGTGGACGCCCCCAGGGCCGCGGCCCTGGCCCGGGATTTGGGGGTTGAGGCCATTCCGCCTGATGCCGTGGCACAGTGCCCAGCCACTGTCCTGGTGAATGCCACCCCGGTGGGCATGGAGCCCAAGGCGGAGGCGATCCCCATTGCCCCGGAGCTACTGGGCCGCTACCGCTTGGTAATGGACATTGTTTATAGGCCTCTGGAAACCCGTCTACTCCGGGAAGCTAAGGCTCGCGGTGCAGCCGCCATTGACGGCCTGCAAATGCTCATCCACCAGGCTTTGGCGCAGTTTGAGCTGTGGACCGGCCGCCCCGCCCCACTGGAAATCATGTCCCGGGCGGCTTATAAGGCTTTATAGATTTAAAACACTTTAAAATTTGAAAAAAACCAATGGTTGCCCCTCATTTTGCCTCGGAAACCATCCATTCCTGGGAGCAGTTCTTGAACTCTCTCAAGGATAAGAAAACCAATTGGATTTTTCGCGGACAATCATCTGACAAGCCTTTGCGAACCACTCTGGAACGCGCCTTGGATGATTATCAAATAGATTTGGAGGAAGCTCCAAAAATTGAGGATAAATTAATCAAAGATTTCCGGAGGAGGTATTTCGGCCCTGACCATGAGCGAGTATTAAATGATACTTTATACTGTCTTTCCTTGATGCGGCACCATTCTGCTCCGATACGGCTGCTGGATTTCAAT
>JAMCQY010000003.1 GCA_023381945.1 Deltaproteobacteria bacterium | reverse complement strand
TCTGCAACTCAGCCGCCTGGCCCAAACCATGCTCCTGGAACGTATGAATTTGTGGGCCTTGCTTGGCCTTCGTCCACCAGACCACCGACAACCTTTGCTATTCAATTAGCGTGCCGGACAGCAGTGGTATCCAATAATATTTTCAAGTAGTGACTTGCAGTTGGATCACAATGTAAATAAATTGATCCTGTATCTTTTAAAACTCTTTTAAGTTCTAATAAACGTATACACATCATTGTTAAATATGCCATCATATCATTTCTTTTGCCCACAAAATTATGAAAACTTCTCATCATCTCGACAACATCAATAGGTGCCTCTTCCATTATTGTATTAAAAGCCAAATTAGTTTCCTTAGTCCAATGCCATGTATCTTCAAATGCAGTGATTTGCGCCTCAGAAGGCTCCCCTGTTGGTTCCTTATAAAGAACATTATAATCAGCATTTGATTTAAAGGGCGGATCAAGATAAATTAAATCTACTGAATTATTTTCAATGTGACGCAACATTTTTAAATTGTCACCATAATAAAGAATACCACTAGACATTTTCGTTTTCTTCCTCCCGCAAATCCCCTTTCCCCAGGGCGTAGGCCGGTCCCGAGATCAGCGAGCCGCCATCCCAAAAATCCCGGCGCAACCGGTAGTAAGCGTGCAGGCGCTCCAGGGCCCGCGCCAGTTGGCGCAGGGGGTCGTCGCCCAGGTGGTCCAGGCAGGATTGCAACAGGGCCAGGAAGGCGCCGGGCAGATAGAAACCTTCTTTCCCCAGGCTGCCGCGATACTCCACGCGGTAGTTGTTGCCCGGCATCGCGAAAAACTCCACCTGGTAGGTGCGCACCGCCGGCATTTCCGGATCATCAACCAGACGCAACTGTCCCAAAGGCAGGTGAGGCCGCCCGGGCGGGCCCGAATCGGTTAATACTCGCTTGCACACCTTTTCGAGAAAGGCGATTAGTTCCCGCGCCACCCGAACTTCATTCAATTCCGCCAGTTCGAACAAGAAATGGGCATAACTGAACGCTACCAGGGGAATCGTGTCTTGCTCGGGATGCTGGCTGCGGTGCCAGATGATATGCGGGGTCACCTGACCCTGAGGGTAGAAATCGATTTTGACCGTAGCCTTGTGTAAGCCCCGGTCGCGGCGAAAACGCTCCAGTATCCGCTTTATCATCATGGTGAGAGATGCGGCTCTGTCCCGGCTCACCGGGATAGAATGCCGATTGGCTGGGCCTCTTCCTCGCTGCCTATTATAACTAAGCGCTGCCTTACCCCGGGAATCGAAAAGCGCTGGAAATGACTGGCTAAAGCCAAATAGACATGATTAACTTACCCAATGGCCGATTCAAAGTCAACTATTTCCAGGGTTCGGGGTGTTGTGTTCGACCCCCGGAAAATTACGGTTTACAAGACAAATGAGATATTTTATAAATTTAGGATAGATTAGGTTGAAATTATGTCCATATCACCTCAGCCATCCCAGAAGCTGCCCAAGGGCTTGCCCGGCTGCCTGAAGAAGCGGCGGCTCCTCAATGACCCGGAGCTGCGGCCTGAACTTTGCAGGGCATATGCAGAAAATTTTCTGGCTCTGGGTTGGTGGCAAGATGCCCTGGAATTCCTGCAAAAATGCGGCGACGTCCAGGGTCTGGAAAAGATCAAAGAGCATTGTCTGGAGACGGGAGACGTCTTTTTGCTAAGCCGCCTGCGCAGTCCTCAGGACCCAAAAACCTGGCGGCAGTTGGCGGAACGGGCTTTAGACCTGGGTAAATTCCACTTTGCCAGGCGAGCCTATGAGTTGGCCGGCGACTCAGATAAGGCCGCCATGGTTGACGGCTTGATCGCCGGCAGCGGCCCGGAAAACGCAGATTGACCATGACAATTCGGGATTGTTACATCATTTTAGGGGTTTCTTCCCGTACCAGCATGGAGGAAGTGCGCCGGCGCTACCGGGCCCTGGCCCGGGAGTGTCATCCGGACCATCACCCCGACGATCCCGAGGCCGTCAAGCAATTCCGCCGCCTGGCGGAGGCCTACGAAACCATCCAGCAATCCCGCTCCCGCTCACGGGCCGCCTCGGATAATCTTCACCGGCCCAGGTTTTCCGAGGACCACGAGGTCTTCGAGGAATTCTTCGGCATCGGCGGCGATGCGACCCGCTTCCGGCGCTCCGCCGGGGCCGATTTTCGCTATGACTTGCAAATCTCCCTGGCCGCTGCGGTGCGGGGTACTCAAACAGTCATCCAGGTAGAGCGCACAGTTAACTGCCGCCCCTGCCAGGGCACTGGCCTGGCCCCGGGAGGCGCCTATGTTCCTTGTCCTCAATGTCAGGGGCGGGGTCGCCGTTACGGCGGTCCGGGGCTGCTGCGCTTCGGCCCGGTGTGTCAACGCTGCCGGGGCCGCGGCAAGATCGCTGCCCAGAATTGTTCCCATTGCCAGGGCCAAGGGTCGACCAGGGGAAAACGCGAATACCGGCTGCATATTCCACCGGGCACGGAAGACGGCGCCCGCTTGCGCTTTGATGGTCAGGGCGGCGACGGCTTTGATTATGGTCCGCCGGGCAACCTGGAGGTGGTGATCCATGTGGCCCCCGACGAATTTTTTACCCGAAAGGGCAACGACATTTATTGCCAGGTAAAGGTATCCTTTGCCGAAGCCTTCCGGGGCGACTACGTCCTGGTTCCCACCCTGGACGGCTACCGGACGGTGCGGCTGCCTCAAGGGACGAGAAATGGCGTAGTCTTTCGCATTCCGGGAGCTGGAGTGCCAGGGGGACCAGGCCTGCCCGACGGCGACCAGATGCTGGAGATCGTGGTCACCGCTCCCAATGACTTCAGCCCCAAGCGGAAGGAGTTGCTGGAAGAAGTGGCGCACCTGGGATCGGCAGCCTCGAGTAGGGCAGGAACATGAGTGAGTTCACTCATCTGGATGAAACCGGGCAATTGCGCATGGTGGATGTGGGCGATAAGGCTGAAACGCACCGCCAGGCCACCGCGGCTTGCCGGGTTATCGTCGGCCCCAAGATCTTTCCCCTGCTCCAGGCCGGCCGTCTCCCCAAAGGCGATGTCTGGGCCGCGGCGCGGCTTGCCGGTATCATGGCTGCCAAGAATACGGCTCAACTGATTCCCCTCTGCCATACCTTGCCCCTTACCGGGGTCGAGGTGGATTTCAGCCTGGAGCCCAAGGATTGGGCCGTGTCCATCCAGGCTCGGGCCAGAAATTTCGGCCGCACCGGGGTGGAGATGGAGGCCCTCACCGCCGCAGCGGTGGCCGCTCTCACCCTTTACGATATGTGCAAGGCCGTGGATCGCGGCCTGGTGATCAAAGACTTGCTGTTGCTGGAAAAAAGTGGCGGAGCCAGCGGCGAATACCGCCGTCCGCAGGCTTCCCGTGAAATCCCGAACCAATCAGGTTAGCCGGAGCTGAAGTATGGATGAGGAACGTCTGGAGTTTTTTCGAAACCTCTTAAAAGATCGACTTGATGAGATCCTGGGTGAAGCCGACAAGACCAGAACTGATATGACCAGCACGGTGACTCCTTTCCCCGATCCCACGGACCGCGCCACTTTGGAGACCGACCGTAATTTCACTTTGAGGATTCGGGACCGGGAGCGCAAGCTCATCGCCAAGATCCGGGAGGCCATGGGACGCATCGAAGATGGCAGCTATGGCTACTGCGAGATCTGCGGCGGCGAAATCAGTGAAAAACGCCTGATCGCCCGCCCCGTGACCACCATGTGCATTGCCTGTAAATCCCGCCAAGAAGAGGAAGAGCGGGCCAGAGGACATTAACCGCAGTGGCCAGTAGTCAGTGGTCAGTTGCCAGAAAACTGCCCCGGTTTACTGCTCACTGCTCACGAACTTTAAATGACCCACCCGATTGATCTGAAGGAATTCACCCTCACCGAAATGGAGCAGCTCATGGCCGCCTGGGGCCACCCGGCCTTCCGCGGCCGGCAGTTGCTCAAGTGGCTGTATAAGGATGTCAGCGATTTTCAGGAAATGACCGACGTCGCCCGCACCTTCCGCGAGGAGTTGGCCCGCCGGGCGGTCTTCGGCCGGCTGGACGTGGCGGAGGTGCAGGAGGCCGCCGATGGTTGCCGGAAATTTCTTTTTTCCTTGGCGGACGGCAACCTGATTGAATCGGTGCTCATCCCGGAAGATGGACACCTGACGCAGTGCCTGTCCACCCAGGTGGGTTGCGCCCAGGGCTGCCGCTTCTGCCTCACCGCCCGGTGCGGCCTGACGCGTCAGTTAACCGCCGGAGAAATCGTCGGTCAGGTTATGGCGGCGCGCCGCAGCTTGCCAGCCGACAGTCCGCCGCTCACCAATCTGGTGTTCATGGGCATGGGTGAGCCCCTGGCTAATTTTGCGCAGGTAGTAAAGGCCCTAACCATCATCACGGCACCCTGGGGACTCAATTTTTCCACCCGGCGCCTCACGGTGTCCACGGTGGGTCTGGCCCCCTTCATCCCCCGCCTGGGGGCCGAAGCCCGGGCCAACCTCACCGTTTCCGTGAACGCCCCGGATGATGAAACCCGTAACCGCATCATGCCAGTCAACCGGCGCTATCCTTTGGCCGAATTGCTGGCGGCCTGCCGCAGTTTCCCCTTGCCTCAGCACCGGCGCATCACCTTTGCCTACGTCCTGTTGAAGGACCTGAACGACGCCCCCGCCCAGGCCCGGCAACTGGCCCGGCTCCTGAAGGGCTTCCGGGCCAAGATTAACCTGATCCCCTTTAACTACCACCCCCGACTGCCCTTCGCCCCGCCGCCGCAGGAGCGCATTCTGGAATTCCAGGAGATCTTGCGGGCCGCCAATTATACGGTGCTGATCCGTGAAAGCCGCGGCCAGGAGATCGGCGCCGCCTGCGGCCAATTGGCTGGACAACGGAAAGCAGCTATTCATAGGCCTTTGGCCCACCCATAAAAGATGAAAAGGTTTGGTGGGGCGGGCGTCTCGCCCGCCAGTAGCCGCAGACTTTAGCCTGCGCTGTACAGGCTGGAAAGCCTGTGCCGCCAATCCAAAAAACTTCTCAGACAGATTAACATTCAGATAAAACAAATGAAGGGCGGTCTGAAAACCGCCCTTGTTATTGGCTAGTAATTTTAATTTTTAATTCGTCCGCAGTTAAACAGGTCCTAACGGCCTCAGCGATTTGATGGAGCGCGAGCAGGCCAACTACCCACGTCAGTATCCACGGCAGGACGATCCACCGCCGTACGATAATCCCGCTTGCCGATGGCTACCAGTTTGCTGCCCTTAAAAACCAGAGGCGTATAGCCGCCCCGCACCGTATCGGAATCATCGAAATCCATGCTGTGGGTCAGGTAAAAATAAGTGGTATAGCGCCCGCCGCGGTAATCTCCCTCCTCCTTGATACCGGGCTCGCCCATAATCCCCACCACTTCCGATTTGGTCATACCGAGTTGCAGTTGATTGGAGTGGACGTAGTTGGCCCACATATCCTTTTCGAACCGCTGATAGAGCACTTGCTCACAACCAGCCGATAACATTACTAAAACGAGAAGCAGTAAACGCAGGCAGGGCATGATTTTTCCTTGTGATCGCTGAAATACCCCCACTATAATCACCTCTGGAGACGCCGTCAATGAAAAGGGGTCATGCTGGCTAAGATTATCGGATTTTCCAGAGTAATTTCTACACAAGGGCACAATATCACTTTTCTGAACGGAGAACCTGCCTCTCGCCCAGAATGATGGTTAATGCGAATCACTGACGTGAGACTAAAGTATATACTTGGAATTTCATAGACCCAGGCTTCCGGACGGCTTAGAGCAACCGTTCAGGTCCGCTCCCGCCTTCCCGGGGCATAGGTTTCCTCAACACCTTCGCCAGGCTCGGTGCGGCTTTGGTAAAATAGCTGCAAGCGCCGGCGAATTGCCATCCCTTCCGACCCCATCTTGATTAAGATCTTTTCGGTCAGTGGGCTCAGGTTCTTATTGCAAATCTTTTCTGTGCATTTGTTACGTTTCATTGGAACCTCGAGAATCTTTTTTCTTCTCTGAATATCCAAGATTAATGCCAATATCCTAATTCTTCCAACACATTTTAAAATCCTTTTGAAATCGAATAATTCTCATCAATTCATAGGCAGATTCTTTATTTTTATAGCGTTTGCCAAAAGTTTTGTAGGGGCGGACCCATGTGTCCGCCCGCAGGAGGGCGCGCACGCGGGTGCGCCCATACAAGAAATTATTTTTGGCAATCGCTATAAATACCATCTTACTAATTTTGTAATCACCAAATAATGGAGGCGGCTTTGGAAGCCGCCTCGTAAAATTCAAAGATCGCCAGGAAAGTTCAGGAACTTCGAGCCAAGCGAAGAAAATTCCGCATAACCCGGTGGAATTCCTGGCTCATTTCGGCGTCTTGAGCCCTGGCCGCGGCCATGACCGCCGCCGGATCAACCTCCGAGCCGCTCAGGGCCCAAGCCGCATCGGCTTTCAACCACTTTTCCACATCATTCGGTCCCACATGGTTGTCAAACTGCACTCCCACTACTTTAGGATTGCCTGCCACCCCGACAGCCTCCACCGGCGCCGCGTCCGAATGCGCCAGGATCTCAATTCCCGCAGGCAAAGGCGGCAACACTCCCTGGCCGTGCCATTTAAATAACTTCGGGCGGGCAGATATTCCCTGAAAAACCGGATGCGCCAGACCAGCCGGGGTCAATTCTCCAGTGATAAATCCCACCGACTTCCTGGGTAAGGGACCCACCCGGCAGCCCAGGACATGGGCCAAGAGCTGGTGACCCAGACAAAAGCCCAGGTACGCCTTGCCACTGCTGATCACCTCACGGATAGCCGCCTTCAGGGGAACGAGGTAGGGAAACTGCTCCTCTTCATTCACATTGGGACCGCCTCCTAAAACGATGAAACCGGCGAAATCGGCAACCGGAGGAATGGGCTCGCGCCAGGCCTCCAGCAGCCGGTAATTGATCTTGGCATCATGTAAGGCCGCCAGAAGATGTTGGCCGGGCCCTTCCCAGTCCATGTGCTGCACGATTAAAAAAGTCTTGTCACTCATCTCCTAATATCCCTGGCCATTAAAAATAATCACCCCTGACTAGTTGCCAAGGGTCAAAAGATTATAGCCTTTTGAAAGCGGGGGAGGTAGATTTTAACCGGATGGTCATCTTTTAGCCAATCTTCTTGGCGCCTTGCTTTGTTCCGAGCGCCTTTGCGCAGGGTCTAATGGGGTTATGAGTGCAATTTTGCAGAAAAGCGCTGGTCTCACTTTCTACCAAAGCCCGATAATGGCCGCCTTCCCGGAGTTGGTGCATGGATTTTTCACCCGGAGAGGCGGCGTCAGCCTGCCGCCGTATGACAGCCTGAATCTGAGCCTGAGCGTGGGGGACCGCCGGGAAGCCGTATTGGGTAACCGGCAGCAGGTCCAACGGGCCCTGGGACTCACCTGCCTGGCCGACGCTCACCAGGTGCACGGCCGGAGCGAGGCCGTGATTACCGAAAATCCAACCGGCCCCAAGGGGGAACCGGCAACTGCGGATATCCTGTTCACCGACCGGCCCGGCGTCGGTCTGCTCATCAAGCAGGCCGACTGCCAGGCAGTCATTCTTTATGACCCGCACCAAAGCGTGGTAGCCAATGTCCACTGCGGCTGGCGCGGCCAGGTGCACGATGTCTTAGGGTCAGCCGTGGCGCGGCTTTTCTCCAGGTACGGCTGCCGGCCAGAAGACTTGCGCGCCGCCATCAGCCCCAGCCTGGGACCCTGCTGCGCCGAGTTCCGGAACTTCCACAGGGAATTCCCTCCGGAACTATGGCGATATGAGGTGCGCCCCCAGTACTTCGACCTCTGGCAACTCAGCCGCGCCCAATTGCAGGCCGCCGGGATTAAGCCTGAAAATATCGACCTCGCCGGCCTCTGTACCCGCTGCCGCGCCACCGAGTTCTTTTCCTACCGCCGGGAAAAAATCACCGGCCGGCAGGGGACGGTAGTCGGACTGAGAGCCTGATCCCGGTTTGTAGGTGCAGATTGCATGTCGGCCCTTTAACAGGACAGAGACCTATGGCGCCCTGCATTCTGATGCCTCCCTCCCCTGGCCGCCCAGGCGGGAACAGGCGAGTACAGCCAAGTCTCCCGCCTGGCATTTCCAAAGGCCGGATTTTGGGGGGGCTTGGCGGCCGGGTTTAAGCGCCGCCGCCGAGGCTCGTGGCGCAGGCGTCTTCCCTGCGGAGCTGCCGATATTGATCAGGATTCTTCTTTCTTAGTGCCGAATTTTTCCTTCAGGTCATTGACCGTCTTCTTGGCGAAATCCGCTGCCTGCTGCACCTGTGCAGGGTACTTGAAGCCCACATAAACGCCGATGGCAAAACCCATAATCAGTAAAAACATAGGGACATTCCTTTCTACGCGAAGTTATTCTGGCGTGAGCCGCACAGAGAATTTTAGCTAAATTTTACCGGCTTCCCGGCCTGAAAGCTTGGCCAGGGCCTCCCGGGCCACTTCGGCCACCGTAGTCCGGCGCAACACTCCCCGGTCATAGATGGCCGCCGGGCGCTCATCATTCAGCAAAGCTTGCAGGTCCGCCGCAGCCGACCTATAACCGGCCTTTCCCAAAGCCCAGGCCGCCAGGGCCCGCTCGTTGGCCTCAGTGCTTGTGAGAAATTGCACGATCATCGGCAAAACTTCAAGCAACCGGTCCGGCGCAGCCTCCGCCAACCGGCCGACGCCCCAAAGCATCGGCGCCCGGGAGAACTCCTCTTCCAGAAAGCCGCAAAACATCGGAATGATCTCTTGCACCAGGGCGAGGTTACCCCTGCCGATCTCTCCCAAGGCCGCTGCCGCCCCCCAGCCGAAACTCCCGGAATCTTCATTCAGCAGCCACAGGAGACGGGTAATCAGTTTTTGCACCTGGCCCGGCTGGGCTCCTGCCACATAGCCCAGACCCTCCAGGGCCCGCCAATGCAGCAGGTCTTCGGGATCATAAAGAAATTGCAGCAGCATCTCGCCGACTCGCTGATCCGCCGCGGCCAACTCCGTCAAAGCAGGGAAATCCGCCGATCTCAGCAGGCCGGTAATTTCTTCCCTAAGAACCCTACGAGTCTTCAAGTTAAGCCGTTATTCCCTTTTTAAAGGCCACTAAGGTCAAAGCAACCGTATTCCGGCATCCCAGACATGATGGTCTTAAAAAGGGATATCGTCTTCCGGAACGCCGCCTTCCGGCGGGCCGAAACCCGGCTCCGGCTCTTGGGCCCGATTACCCTGGCCCGGGCTTCCCAATAGCTGCATGTTTTCGGCGACGATATCGGTGGTGTAATGCTTCACCCCGTCTTTTTCATAGGAGCCGTACTTGAGCCGCCCTTCAATATAAACTTGACGGCCTTTACTCAGATACTGGCCGCAGGTCTCCGCCATTTTGCCCCAAACATCAACCCGGTGCCAGGCGGTTTCTTCCTGGCGGTTGCCTTGTTTGTCGGTGTAGCGCCGACTGGTGGCAATGCTAAGCCGACAGACGGCGGTGCCGCCGGCAGTATAGCGTATCTCCGGATCGGCCCCCAGATTGCCCACCAAAATAACCTTATTGACCCCAGCCATGACTCCTCCTTCGATTATTTAAAACCTCTATCACAGAAAACGCCCTCGGGCAAGGACTTATGCGCAGCCGCTTTAAAAGCGGACCTCAGGGTCATCTCTATCTTGCCAATCCGCTGGTTAATCATTATATTTTGCATGATTATCAAGCTCCTGAGGAAATCGATGAGATCTCTAATTGGCCTTGTTGCGGCGCTGAGCTTACTGCTGTTGACCGCCACCTTCCCCCAGGCCGCCGGCGAACCGGATAAAATGGCCCAGGCTGACGGCATCCTGGCCAGCCCCTCTCTTGACTTTCAGAAGGCCCAATCAGCCCTGGTGCTGTACGAAGACCTGCTTCAGGGCTCTCCTCAATTAATGACGCGGCTTTCCCGGGCCTGCTTCATTTTAGGAAATTTGGCGCCGGTCAAAGAACGGGGGAACTATTATGAACAAGGTCTGCATTATGCTGAAAAGCTTTTAGCCCAGGAACCCAACGGGGTCGCTGGCCATTACTGGAAAGCCTTGAATTTGGGCGGACTGGCCGACGTCGGCAGTGAAATCGTGGGCTTCAAGCTTCTTCCCCAGATCATGGATGAACTTAAACGGGCTCTCGCCATTGACCAATCCTACGATGATGCCGGGGCCCACCGGGTGATGGGACGCATCTTTTTCCAGGCGCCGTCCTGGCCTATCTCGGTGGGAGATAAGAAGAAATCCTTGGCTCACTTAACCGCCGCGGTCCACCAGGCCCCCAACTACAGCACCAATCACCTGTACCTGGGCGAGACCCTGCTGGATATGCAGCAAAAAGACCAAGCCCGGGCAGAATTTGAGAAGGTCCTGCAGAATAACCAGCATGCCATCACACCCCAGGACTTGGAAGAGGACCGCCAACAGGCCCGCCGTCTGTTGGATGAATTGAAAAAGAAAAAGTGAGATTTTTATCTTTTGCCTTTATCAATTACTGATTCTGCCCACTATTCACTATGTTACTGACTACTGGCCATTGATCACGCATTTACGGCTTTCCCCAGTCCAACAGCATCAATTCCGGAATCGCGCGCCCCTGGTAGTGCGACAGCCGGGTGCTGAAGGCCACTTCCAGGCCCCCGGCCAAGGGGTGATGGGCCGCCTGGTCGAAGGCGATGGCCTCCATGACACAATTCTGGTGATGTAACTGCACCTTCAAATGGCGCTCCGCCACCACTCGCGAGCTCAGGCACTCCACTTCCCGGCAGACGAACACCGGCG
This sequence comes from Deltaproteobacteria bacterium, assembly GCA_023381945.1. The sequence goes on along the minus strand of JAMCQY010000003.1, from coordinate 23,924 downwards.
CCGGGTTGCCCGGACCGAAAGGCCGCAGGCGCTCCAAACAACTGAAAAATTCGCGGTTCAGCTCCGCCAGTTGCACCTGGGCGTCCACCTTCAGGGTGGGCCGGGGCATTTCTGCCCCCAACTGCGCTTGCAAGGCCTGCTCCAGCTTCTCTTGCAGGGCCGCGACCTGATCGGCTGCCACTTCAAAACCCGCCGCGGCCTCATGTCCCCCGTAGCGCTTGAGCACCGCCTCGCAGGCTTGCAGTCCCTTAAACAGGTGAAAGCCTTCCACCGATCGGGCTGAACCCCGGCCCGTGCCGTTCCGCAGGCTCACCATGGCCACCGGGCGGTGATGCTCCTCCGCCAGGCGGGCCGCCACAATCCCCAGGACGCCCGGATGCCAGCCTTCCTTGGCCAGGACCATCACCGGCCGCTGGTTTAACTTTTCCCGGCGCACCAGGGCCGCGGCTTCCCGGAGCATAGCCTCTTCCAGGGATTGACGCTGCCGGTTCAGATTGTGCAGATAATTGGCCTGGAGCCGGGCCTGGGCCAAATCGTCGCACAGCAGCAGCTCCAGGGCGCAGCGAGCCTGGCCGAGACGGCCGGCGGCGTTGAGGCGGGGGGCCAGCCGGAAGACCACATCCCGAAAGGAAATCGGCTTGCCCTCCAGCTTAACCGCTTCCTTCAGGGCCACCAAACCGGGACGGCGGCTCGCTTCCAGGACCTTGAGCCCCTGACGCATCAGGATGCGATTCTCTCCCAGTATGGGGACCACGTCCGCGGCAGTGCCCAGCGCCACCAAGTCGAGATACGACTTGAGGTTGGGCTCTTTATGCCTGGAAAACCAGCCCTCGGAGCGCAATTCGGCCCGCACTCCCAGGGCCAGAAGCAGGGCCACCCCGACGCCGGCCAGGTCTCCGAAGGGATAATCAGCATTGCCCCGCTTGGGGTTGACCACCGCGAAAGCCGGCGGCAGTTCCGGCGGGATTTCGTGGTGGTCGGTAACGATGACCTCCAGCCCTTCATGTTGGGCCCAGGCCACCGCCTCGGCGTCGCTGACGCCGCAGTCCACCGTCACCACTAATTTGGCCTTGGGAGCCAACTCCTTCAGGCCCCCCACTTTCAGGCCGTAACCCTCGGTGAGCCGGTTAGGGATGTAGTTGCCACAAGTCAGACCCAGCTCGGTGAAGAGCTGATGCAATACGGCAGTGGCGGTAATACCGTCGGCATCGTAGTCGCCGTAGACCGCCACCGGCTCGCCCCGGCGCACCGCCTGGCCCAGGCGGGTGGCGGCCTTCTCCAGATCCGCCAGTCCGAAGGGCGGGCAAAGCCGCTCCAGGCTGGGGTCCAGAAAAGCCTCGATCTCCTCGGCCTCGTTCAGGCCCCGGTTCACCAGCAGGCGAGCCACCAGGGGCGGCAGCCCATGCCGGGCGCTCAACTCCTTCACCTGCTCCGGCTTCTCCGGCTCCACCTGCCAACGCTTTTTACGACGCAATTTTCCTCCTTGGCTAAAGCTGTCAGCTTTCAACTATCAGCGCTCAGCTCGAATTATTGTCTGGTGGGGCGGGCCTCCGTGCCCGCCGTGTAGCCGCAGTCTTCAGCCTTCGCAAGCTTGCGGCTACATTTTAAAACCGATTCCATTTGGAGCTTTTGATTTTTCAGCTGAAAGCTAACCGCTGACCGCTGACAGCATTTTTCATACCAATCCAGGGAACCAGCGCCAGCGTACCCGCGCCAGGTAATCGGCGTACTCCGGGTCTACCGCCAGAAAACGCTCTTCTATGACGCTTTTAACCAGGAAGAACCCGATACCGCAGAACGCCAGCGCCAGATTGGTCGGCGAGTAAGCGCGCAGCATAAATGAGGTGTAGGAGATGAAGATGCCCGTATAGATCGGATGCCGGACAAATCTGTACGCCCCATGCGTAATGATAACCCGCTGGGCCGGAACCAAACCGATGCTGCGCCCCAGGCTGAGCCGGGCATATACCACTACCAAGATGGAAAGGATGGAAATGCCGTTGGTGACCATACTGGGAACCAGGGCCGCTCCCGGCTTTGCCAAGGTTGCAACCAGCAGTCCCCAATAAGTCGCCACAAAGGCCAGCGCCCAAAACCACGGATTAGGGGTGACCCGAACCGGTGCGGTGCGTAGAACCATCGTGAAAATAACTACCAGGAAATGAATCGCCAAAACGGCCCGAGGGATGTTCATTAGGCCGTGCATCAGCATCCTGACCAGTTCATAGGCGAAGGGCAGGACCGCCAGAACCGCAATGGTCTTATCCACCCAGGGGATCATCAGTGCATTAAAGAGGCGTCGCCGGAGACTGAGTTGTTGAGCGGAAGCCATTGAGTGATTCCTCTCTGGTCATTTGAGTTGTAAATCAGGCAAAAATCCGGGGGCACCTGCACTGCTACTGTTTACTGCTCACCGCTCACTCAATGCTCTCTCCCGGCTTCATCGCAATCACGTCGATCTCCGCCGTATCTTTCAATAGCTCACTCAATTCCGCCGGCGTGCCGGTGAGCACCGGGAAGGTGCCGTAGTGCATGGGAATGACCCATTTGGGCCTGAGCAGCCGGCAGGCCAGGGCCGCCTCCCGGGGGTTCATGACGTAATGGCTGCCGATGGGCAGCAGGGCCAGTTCCGGCCGGTATAATTCCCGGATGAGTTCCATATCCCGGAAGACCGCGGTATCGCCGGCGTGGTAAACGGTGAAGCCTCCCGGAAACTGCACCACGAAGCCGCCGGCCTCCCCGCAGGGCACCATCTTGCCCCCCACCGCCATGGTGGAGGAGTGGACCGCCTGGGTCATGGTTATTTTAAGCCCCGCAGTCTCCAAAGTGCCGCCTTTGTTCATGCCCACCACCTGCGCGGCCCCTTGATCGGCCAGAATCTGCGACAATTCGTGGATGGCCACCACCGTGGCCCCGGTCTTCCGGGCCAACGGCACGGTCTCGCCAACATGATCCCCGTGACCATGGGTCACCAGGATGATATCCACCTTCCCCACCTGCTCCACCGGGGTATGGAGCAGCGGATTGCTGAGCCAGGGGTCGATGGCTACCGCCACCCCGCCCCCCACTAATTTAACAGCCGAATGGCCATAATAAGTGACACTCACCCCGCGTCCGACGATTTTTTGGGTCATGGCGTCCTCCAATATCAGTGTTGTAGGGGCGGACCCGCGTGTCCGCCCTCTCAAGGGCGCACACATGGGTGCGCCCCTACAAACCCTGGCTGATAGCTGACCGCTATTTCACCATCTCTTCCAGCCTCTCCAGATTATGGCGCATTCCCAGGGCGATCAGGGTATCGCCTGCCTGGATCCGCGTCTCCAGGGTGGGGTTGAAGAGCATTTCGCCGTCGGCCCGTTTGATGGCCACCAGGATGAGGTCTAATTTCTTGCGGATGCCCGAGTCTTTAAGGGCCACCCCTGCCAGGGAGGACCCCTCCCCTACCCTGACCTCCTCCATGCTCCACTCCACCCCTTCGGTCATGGCCAGTTCCATGAAGGTGGTCACAGTGGGGCGCAGAATGGCGTGGGCCATCTTGCGGCCTCCCATCTCATAGGGAGATTCCACCCGGTCGGCCCCGGCTCGCAGCAATTTCTTTTCGGCCCCGATCTCTTCAGCCCGGGCCACGATGTAGAGGGCGGGGTTGAGGCTGCGGGCCGTCAGCACAATGTAAACGTTATCGGCGTCCGTGGAAACCACCGCCACCAACCCCCGGGCCCGGTCGATCCCGGCCTCCTGTAAAATCTCTTCCCGGGTGGCGTCGCCCGCGACGAAGTAATAACCCGACTCCTCCAAATAGCTCAGGTTTTCGGGCTTGTTTTCGATGATCACCACGGGGATGCGCCGCTCTTTGAGCTGGCGGGCGATAATTTCCCCAATGCGGCCGAAACCGCAAATAATATAATGGTTTTTGAGTCCTCTAATTCTCTTGAACAATTTGCGCCTTCCCAGTGCTTCTTTGATCTCCCCTTCCACCACCACCCGGGCCAGGGCGGTAACAATATAAAAGAGCACCCCCATACCCGCCAGGATCAGGGCCATATTGTAGACCCTGCCGATTTTCGAAAGCGGATGCACCTCCCCATAACCCACGGTGGTGAGAGTGGTCACCGTCATGTAGAGGGCGTCGAAATAATTCCAGCCTTCCAGCCAGACAAAGCCCAGGCTGCCCATGAACAGCAGGACGATCAGGATAATGACTAGAAATACAAGCTTACGGAGCGCCATCGCACCATCCTGGCAGATGCCGGCTCCTAAAGCATGCCGTTATTTTTCGGCCTACGCCGCTGATCAAATTATCCATTTTAAGAAAAATAAAAAATCCTGACTATCTTACCACAAAAAGCCTCCGGCCCGGCAGAAGAATTCAGTATTTAAAGAAAAAGCAGGATGCGCAAATTGGCGCACCCTGCTTCTGCCCTGCATTCTTGATAATCCTTGCGTCTTGCCCTCTTGGGGGGGAGATATCCTCCGGCGCTTTACTATCCTTGGACCAACGCCTCGGCCACGTAGGCGTCCGTGATCAACACGTTGAAGTATTTGCCTTTTAGACAAGCCCGGATGGCGTCCTGCTTTTCCAGGCCGCCGGCCACCGCCACCACGAGCCGGTCGGACCTGCCGGCCCGTTCCCGCAATGCAGCGGGCCCAACCCCGATGATCCGTCGCGTCAGTTTCGCCAGGTCAGGATCGTCATTCAACATAGGTTCGCCCTGGGCGTTGATGGGAATGTGGTTGATCTCCCCGACCATGCCCTTAGCTTTCAATTCTTCCGGCGAAATGGACAATTCTTGTTGCGCCAGGGCTCGGAACCCCAGTAACGGACCGGTGAGGTAGCCCACCCCCAGGACCATGATGTCCACTTCCCCAATCTCCCGGTAGGTCTTTTGCAGCTCCGGGTTGGCGGCCATCTGCTTCTCATATTCCTCCCGGGAAGCTCCCGGCAGGGTGGGCAGGTTGAAGGCGGTGGCGTCCGGATATTTGGTGCTCATCATGCCCACCAAGGCATTGGCGGTAAGGCCAGGCATGCTGAGGATGCCCGTCAGGGTCAAGGGGTATAGCTGCAGGCCATGGAGGCGCTCAGGCTCCAAATAGGTGATCATGTAATAGAGGGTCTTGCCGCCGGAAAGCCCGATCTTGGCTCCGTCCTTGGCGACCTCCTCCAGATAATAGGCGGCCTCCCGGGCCACGGTCTTCTGGATGGCGTCCGCATCCTTGAGGCCGGGGTCCACCACCCGCAGCTCCCTTAGGTGCGGATAGACCTTCTTGAGCTGCTCCTCCAGGTCTCCCCGCCGGGGGATGGCCGACTTCTCAAAGATAAAGGCCATCACCTGGGGCAGAGTAGTGTACTCCATTTCGTGCAGGCCCAGGCGGTGCGGCTCGAAGGGGCCGTGACGCCGCATATAGGTGGTCACCCGGTTGGCCTCCTGGCGGGCCTCGTCGAAGGCCACGTCCGCGAACATGTCCATGGGTCCCAGAAGCTTGCCGTCAGTGAGTTGGTAGCCGGCGCAGATGACCCTGGGCGGCCCGTCGAACCGGCTCGGAATGGCGTTTTTGAAGGCCACGGGCATCAAGGGGCCGTGGTGCGAACCCCGCATCCAGCCCTCCACCAGGTGCGGGAAGGCGAAGGGCTCCAGGACTTCGCCCACCGCCGGGAACCCCGACTGACAGCGAACGATCATCACCGGGTCGTCCTTGCCCACGTAGCGGCCGGCCAGCAGCCCCAACTTCTGGGAGGAGGCCGCCGCCGCCACTTCGTTGTCTTTTTTCCGGTAAATATTTTCGATGAGGTAGCGGCCCGGCGTGCCGATCAACACCAGCAGATCGTACATATCTTCCGGACATGACAGGATCCACTCTTTGTGTTCGATGGCGTCGATCACCCGGAACCGGAAGCCCCGGTGCATGTTGGGATCGATGACCAGGCCGACGGTGGTGAAGGGATCGGCGAAGATGCGGAAAAGCGGCAGGTTCCAGGCCCCCGGCGAGGTCTTGTCCGCCATGAAGATGAGCACGGGTTCGCTTTTGCGCTCTTCGAAGACCAGTTCCGCCACGCCGGGGCCCATACCCTTGACGTTGCCGGAAAAGGCGTCGGCCAGCATGTCCTGCCCAGCCCCGTAAAGCTTCATCTTTTTGGCCAGGGCGGTGAGCTCCATGAAGGTGTCCCAGGCGAATTTGTGGATCTCCGCGTCCTCTTCGCCCTTCTCGTGGGTCATGATGAGCTCGGCGTCATCACCCACATTGAGCACCTGGCCGTCGATCAGCAGACCCCGGTCCACTGCCCGCTGCACGATCTCCCGGGCCAGCGCCAGCATGTCAGGATGGCAGGTGCTGTGCCCCACCCAGCCGCCCACATCAGCCTTAATTACCGATAACGTGATCTTGCCTGTGGTCCCCATAAACCCTCCTTACAATAGTGACCGGTTGTCCTCCATTTTCCGTAGGGGCGAATCCGCTCTTCGCCCCGGTTCCATCCCGGTGTCCGCCTCTAAGGTCGGACCCGATTCGGCGCCCCTACGTCATTCGCCGATTAATCGCCAGAAAATGGTTAAATGTTGGCAGATAACATTAGATTGTGGTAATCAAATGGCCATGTGGATTAAACCGCGCACCTCCTTGGGCTTCCTCTCAGCCCTGGCATTGGTTTGTTTGTGGGGCTGCATCCCGCGTCCGGCGCCAGTGCCGCCCTTCGGCATCGTTTTCCAGCCCGGACATTATCTCACTTACTCCTATCGGGCTCCCGATTTCGATCCGGTCGGCAACACTTACGCCTTGGAGCCTTTTAGCGTGGAAGCCGCCCTGGGAGTTGATCCGCAAATCTTTCAGGCGCAGCTCCAAGAAGAACTTACCAGGGCCCTCGGGGCCAACGGCCTGAAGCTAGGCCCCCAAAGCCCCGTGGTCCTCGGCGGAACGGTGCAGCAGGTGGAAATCAGGGGCGCTTCTCTCCGCTTTATCCTTGGCCGGCTCACCGCCTGCCTCACGGTCCAGGGGACCATCCGCAGGGGCGAGCACATCCTGTTCGCCTTTCAGGATCAGCTCAGGGTGACCTCGCCGCTGAACCCGGGGGCGCCTGCCCCCAGGGAGCGGGAACTGCTGCTCGCCCAGGCTGCCCGGACCTTTGCCGTGCATCTAATGGACGAGATGTTCCTTCACTAAGCACTTGGCAGCAAAGGCTTCCAGCCTGCAATAACTGAATTGGCGGGTGGGACGCCTGCCCCACCAATCTCCTTTTATTGACCGCTGGCAGACGGCAGGTAAATCTCTCCGAACACCCGGACGATCATTCGCGGCCGTTCTTTCGACGTGGTGCTTAACTCAACGAGGCCGGCGTACGGCCCCGAATTCGTCGCCTTGTTCTTTACTTCCAGAATATAAATCTTGCCCGGCTGTACCGGCTTCAGGCTGACCTCGATTTTATCCGGGATATTAGTGTGAAAGTTGGTAATCTCAAACGGCCCCGGCAGGTGCGAAGTGAACCGCACTTCGCCCTTCAAGTCATCCCCCGGCGCCCCCCGCAACCGCACGATGTGGCTGGGAGCAATCTCGATGAAGGGCTTGGCTGTCCCGGTAAGCGCCAGGGAGAATTCTGACCGGTTGGGATCATTAACCCACACCCGGGCCTCCTTGCGGAATTTGTGCATCACCGAATAAGGTTTGATGCTCAAGCTGATCTCTCCCTGGCCGCCGGGAGGGATGGTGTGATCATAATTCGCCACGGTACAGGCACAGTCCGGGTCGACCTTGCTGATCTTCAAGGGTGAGTCGCCGACGTTCTTGATCACAAAAGTATGGCTCAGTTGCCGGTCTTCAAAGACTTGCCCGAAATCGAAGTGGTCTTCGCTGATCATCACTCGGGGTGCCGACGCCGACGCCTGTCCGGACAATACCAGGTTGCCGGCCAGCAAAGTCAGCGCCATAATGATTAAACATTTAGTCGATAACCGCTGCCGCTTGATGCTCATGTGTTTCCTCAACCTAATTTTTTTTATAAGTATTTTAGCGAAGATTGCAACAACCGCAACAAGTCAGAGCGTAGGCGATTGCCAAAAGTTTTTCCAATACCGAATGTATTATAGGGGCGGACCCCATGTGTCCGCCCGCAGGAGGGCGCACACGCGGGTACGCCCCTACAAAAAATTATTTTTGGCAATCCCTATAGCCGGTGCTTTTCAGCTTTGGACTTTTCACTGCATATGCGGCGGCGCGGCCGGCCGCGCCCATTTCAGGCGGGATCATTAGCGCCACATTACCATTTGCTGTAATCCCGGAAAAGTTTTATTATGGTCTTACTCTTGCCGCCTTTGTGTGAGAAAGTTTTTCCACCGGCCTCAAGGAGAATATGGTCATGTCCCCTCTAAGCAAAATTCACCGTAAAACCCGGGAAACCGAGGTTGACCTGGAACTTGAACTGGACGGCCGCGGCCGGGTCGAAATCGACACCGGCATCCCTTTCCTGGACCATATGCTGCACCTCTTCGCGGCCCATGGCTACTTCGACCTGAAGCTCAAGGCGGCGGGCGACCTGGAAGTGGATCAACACCATACCGTCGAAGACATCGGCATCTGCCTGGGGCACGCCATCCGCGAGGCCTTGCAGCAACGCCCTGGCGTGCGCCGCTTCGGTTCGGCCCGGGTGCCCATGGACGAAGCCCTGGCCCAGGTCACCGTTGACCTGAGCAACCGCCCCTTCCTCCACCTGGAAGTGCAACTGCCTCCGGGCGGGGCAGGTCTCGACCCTCAACTGCTCAAGGAATTCTGGCGGGCAGTCAGCGTACACGGCGGCCTCACCCTGCACATCACCGTGCCCTACGGCGAGAACACCCATCACATCCTGGAGGCCGTCTTCAAGGCCGCCGGCCGGGCCCTGGATATCGCCACCCAACCCGAACCCCGGGCCCAGGGCGTCCCCTCCACCAAGGGTGTGCTATAATTGAGTGCTGAGGACTGAGTGCTGAGTGCTTAGTGAAAAACATCGTCCTTCCAAGACTCGGTCTTCAGCACTGCTCCTTGCTTTTACTCAGTACTCAGTACTCATTACTCAGCACTTCGACTTCACAGGCTGGATTCCGGGGCAAGAAGGTATAAGACCCGGACCTCGAACCGGCACCAAAACCCTGTCTCCGGGTTTTTATAATGGCGTACCTCCCGGCCATTTTCTTCGGTGATCCAAACCAGTCCATTCCCTTTTTCCTGCGGTTCTCCCAGAATTGCCACTTGATAAGCATTTTGCGGCGCGATCCCCCGGTCAAACAGATGGGTCGCCTGGGTCCCAAGTTCCACGCTCCTGACCACGATACCGTTCTCGGTATTTAGGGTGGCCGAACGAGGGTCGAGGTTGAAGGAGCCTACAAACACCACTTTGCGGTCAACAATGATGGCTTTGGCATGAAGGGAGCCTCGGGACGAGCTGCCGAGGCTGGTGCGGTTCCAGAACCGGTACCGATCGGGATCGGGTTTGAGCTCATATAGTTCCACTCCCATTCTAAGAAGCTCCTTGCGGTAGTGCTCGTAACCTCCTTGGGCTATGGGCACATCGGTGGAGGCCAGAGAGTTGGTGAGAACCTTTATGGTGACGCCGCGGTCCCTCAGTTTTTTAAACCATTGCATCCCGCGTTTTCCTGGAATGAAATATGCTGAGATAATCAGTACTTCGCTTTGAGCTGCATCGACCATAGCCCTTAACTGCCGCCCCATCAGGCTTATTCGGATAGTGTCATCCTGGTGAATGACCTTGAGAGGATCATCATACAACACTTCGCCTTCCGCCCAGACATAACTGAGCCGGCCAGCCTCCACCCGTTTACGGAGTTTCGCGTCCTTCAGGTCCTCGGCATATTGTGAATTTTGCAGAAATCTTCGGTTCTCTGCCAGAAATTGACGGTATCGTTCCATCTCGGCGGCGGTGGGCTGCTTCTTCAAAAGGGCATTGATGGGGATGGACAACACCGAATTCCAATAATGATCAAACGTCGTCGATAACTCCCTGGTTATGGGTCCTATCGCCATTATATCCAGGTCCCCAAAAAGAATTTCAGAATGTCCGCCGAAATATTCATCCGCGATGTTCCGCCCACCCACAATAGCCAGGGAGTTGTCAACGATAAACAGCTTGTTATGCATCCTGGCCCTGAGCCTTTTGGCCACGAAAACCGCCTGGAAAACTCTAGAAGGGAAAAATGATCGCAGGCCGCCGAAGGGATTAAAAACCCGCACTTCGATGTTGGGATAGGCCCGCACCATGGCCAGGCCCCATTCCGATTTGCCGGCCTGCTTCCAATCGTCCAGCAAAAGACGCACCCGCACCCCGCGCTCGGCCGCGGCCACCAAACGGTCCATCATAAATTTGCCGGTCAGGTCGTCTTCGAAAATATAGTATTGCAGATCCAGGGTCCGCTCCGCTGACTCGATAGCCAGGACGCGGGCCAGAAAAGCGTCATCTCCGCTGGGCAGCAGGTAAAACCCCGATTTTCCCTGGTGCTTGACTACATGGGGTTGAATCCTTTGGCCCATCTTGGTCTTTTCTGGCAGGAGCAAAGCAGAGGAAACAGAGCGCGGGTAATCCAGGGGAAGGGCGGCGCAGCCGCTGGACAGCGCCGCCAGAAAAATAAGAGACGCCAACGCGGGGGCTAGTACTTTATAAGGTCGCTTCGGCATGCTGTTGGTCCCGCAGTCGGAGACAATATCAGGTTATAAATTTATAGGGCCGCATTAATCAGCCACTAGGGGCAAGCCGCAATTTCCGGAGGACCTTTCCTGACTTTTGTTACAATTTAATTATTTCCCTCTACCGGCGCCAGAGGATGGGATAAAAATACCGCAGCCTACAAGACATGAATGCGTTGAATATTCTTAGTCTATTCTCCCCAGATCAAAGCCTTTTACGGCTTTCCGGCAGTTACCCCCCAAGAAGCGTGAGGGCGTGGCGCAGTGGGGCGCTTGAGACCTTGATCAGGCCTCCATAAGGGCTGTCCAACTCCATAATCAGCAGCAGGGAGCCCGCAACCGATAAGGAGCAGACCAGCAAGACCACGATTACCGTGGCATTCCTGGGGGAGAACAGGCCAAAGGTGGCAAAGATGATGCTGAGCCAAAAGACCAGGATCACGATAAAGGGCTTCGGGAATGAGCTCTGCCCCATCTGTTCGATAAGCAGCCAACGTCCCTCGGCGATATCGCCACTGACCTGCATGGCCCGTGATTGCAGCCAGCGCTGAGCGTCGGTCTGCGGAGTCAGTTGCCGGAGATTGTCCTGGATGGTTTCTATACGTGCGGGCTGCTTTTGGAGTTTGTCGGGGACGGTTTCTCCCTCACCTCTCTTAGACATTGTCAATCCGATCTTTTCCTCAGGCCAAATTTGCTCGAGCGCGGCAGCGACATTTCCGCGCAGTAAGGCACGGGTTTCCTTGGTCTCCGGTCCATAATGGGCCATGACGCGGTCCAGCAGGATGGTGCGAGCGCCTATTTGCCTGAGCCCGGTGCTTGCCGTATCGAAAGTCCCTTTGGCCGACGCGGTTAGCAGGCCCAGAATCAAAGCAGCCAGCGTGGCAATCATCCCGATTCCCACTTTCACGGCGTCCTTTGACTCATCACTTAAATGATGCTCCGGTAAGATAGTGCGAAGGAACATACCGAGCAAAGTGGCGCCGAAGATGCAAACAAAAGCGACCGATGAGATTATCAGAGGGCTCATAAGTCACCTTCCTAAAATGGAGTTAAGCCCTTAGTGGCGCCTTACGGGGGTTGGCTCCCGGGCTTCGCCGGGTTCAAACCCCGGCGGGTACTTGTGCCATTTATAGCCTTTGCGCGCCAGGTTGTAGGCCAGATTAAATTCCTCGTTCATGTATTTGGTGTCAAATTCCGAGGTCCGTTTTGGGTGAAAATCCTCCGGAATGTAGGCCAGGTTATAATCAATGCCGTCCCGCTGGGTCAGGACGTAGATGCGGTACAGATCGCCCACCCCCTGGAATTTAGTCAGGCTGCTGATGGCCCGGGCGCCAATTTTGCTTATTTTCGGTTTAATGACTTCATATTCTGGAGAAACTTGGGCATTGCGGATAATGTAGAGCTTGCGGGGGCGGTCAGGTATCGGAACCTTAATCTTCTTCCTGGTGGTAAAGAGATTCAGGGCAGCCTCGTACAGCATCACTTCGGCCCTGACCCCGCCGTCTACGTGCATCTCGTCATACTCCTGGCCACCGGCCTGCACCTTGATGTACACCGGACTGAAGGCCACCGGGATGGAGGCCGAAGCCCGGAGCACCTGCCGGAAAAGTTTGAAGCGGTCCGGATGGCTGCTGGCTGCGATGGCCCCCATGTTCCAGATTACCTGGCGTTGGGCGTCGAGCTGGGTTGTCCCCACCAGTAGGCGCCTGCCCTTGTGGTATTCCACGGCAATTTCCTGGATCATCTTGTCGTCGACCAGCCGCTCCAGCAGTTTAGCTAAAGGCTCGGTGCTGCCTACCCCTTCAATCCTGCCCAGGTTGATCAACAGCTTCAGTATGCTGGGAACCTTATAGATATCTTTGTCGGAAATGGTGGTATACGCCTCTTTCAGCCTGGCGTCATATTCGGGCCCGAGGAAGGCGAAGGGGGCGATGAGGGCCCCGGTGCTGATGCCGGTCACCAGCTTGAAGCTCGGCCGGTTGCCCGCTTCGGTCCAGCCGCACAGGATGCCGGCGCCAAAGGCCCCGTCGCCGCCGCCGCCGGACAGGGCCAGGAAATTGGCCTCGGGCTCCAGCTTGCCGTGATTGGCGGCCATCTCCTGGTGGATGGACTCGATGGCGCTCTTCTCCAGGCTTTCACTTAGGGCGTCCCCCCAGGCCCGGATACCCGGCAGGTCGGCAATCTCGGCCTGGTCCGCCAGGTGTTCCGGCAAAGGATGACGCACCTGCAGAGCCATGCAGCCCTGGAGGAGCATCAGAGCACCTGTGCAGGCCAGGATAAGCAATAGGCCGGAGCGCCGCAATTCCTTAGTTGCGATAATTACTCTAAAAACCATTGTTAATCCCCACTACAGGCTTAGGTTGAATTTCAGAGATGCCCCGGTTCCACCTGAACCCGGGGTCCCGGTATCCCGTCCAGGCAATGAAATTTCAGACTTATGTCCAGCCGGATAAATAGTTTTAGGCAAATCTTGAATTAAGCAGAAATTAGGATTCGCTGCCGGGATGTCAATAGATTGGTGAAAAGGCGGTTAAGTATAACTCATTTGCTATTTGGGAAGTTGGCTAGCCAACTGCCGTTTAAAAAGATTCATGCGGATGATCCAGCAAACTCAGTATCTGCCGATGGACTAGTTATCGCCTGAATTTTCAGCCAAATGGGTCAGATTGAAACCTGAGGCTGAGGAGCCTTTTCGAACCCGGTTGCTATCCCCTTGATTTTTCATAAACTGAGCTTAATTTTTTTCTAAGTCCAAATCGGCAAGGGCTATCTAATTATGAAAAATGTCTATTTCTTACTTTTCATATCGGCACTCCTGATCCTGGCCATGGGCACACCAATGGCCCATGCCTCCTCCAAAAACAGACAGACTCAGGGGACTCGTATGACTGATCAGCAAAATTTGCCGGTGGCCACTCTGGCTGGCGGTTGTTTCTGGTGTACGGAATCGGATTTCCGCAAGCTCCCCGGCGTAGAAAAGGTGGTCTCCGGTTACGCCGGCGGCCACGGCGCCAATCCCACCTATGAAGATTACGCCCGCCAGGGTTTTGTAGAAGCCGTCCAGGTATTCTACAATCCGCAAGAGCTCAATTATCAGCAAATCTTAGATTACTTCTGGCATCACATTGACCCCACCGACGCGGGTGGCCAATTTGTCGATCGCGGCCCCCAATACCGCTCCGTGATCTATTATCATGATGAAGAACAGAAGCGCATCGCCGAAGCTTCCAAACAGGCCCTAGGCCGTTCGGGAGCCTTCAAGAAACCCATCGCCACCGAGATCGCGAAATTCACCAATTTTTATCCCGCGGAGGATTACCACCAGAATTACGCCAACAAGAATCCGGTGCGTTATAAATACTACCGTTGGAATTCCGGCCGGGACCAGTTTCTCCTCCAGGTCTGGGGAAGCGCCATGCCGGCCGCGCCCGATCCGCCCGGCGACCCGCAATGCACCAAGCCCAGCGACGAGGTCCTGCGGAAAAGGCTAACGCCGCTGCAATACAAGGTGACCCAGGAGGAGGGCACCGAACCGGCCTTCCATAATGAATATTGGGATAACCACCGGGAAGGCGTCTATGTTGATCTGGTCTCCGGCGAACCTTTGTTCAGTTCTCTGGACAAGTTTGAATCCGGCACCGGCTGGCCCAGCTTCACCAAGCCGCTGGAGCCCGCCAACCTAGTTACCCGGGAGGATCGCCGCCTCTTCTCAGTGCGCACCGAGGTGCGCAGTAAATGCGGCGACTCCCACCTCGGGCACGTCTTCAAAGACGGCCCGCCGCCCACCGGCCTGCGCTACTGCCTGAACTCCGCCGCCCTGCGCTTCATTCCCAAAGAGGACCTGGAAAAAGCAGGCTATGGCCAGTATCTTAAGCTGTTTGAAGGGAAGAAATGATCCGAACCATAGACCGCAAGCCCGGGCTTACCGAGACTATGGGACTGGGTCTAATCCGCCCCTCACCCTGTCGCTGTCCCTAAGACGCGGATGGACTAAATTTAACTGATGGCGCAACTGAAATAGCTAAGAAATCTTGTTCCTGTAAGCCTTCCTAAAAACAGGTTTTCAGAAGGAATCACATGGAGAGAGAAGGCCTTCGTTTCAGGGATCGAATTGATGCCGGCAAAAAGTTGGCGGCCTTACTTGGTAAATATAAAAACCAAAATGCCGTGGTCTATGCCTTGCCCCGCGGCGGGGTGCCGGTGGCCAAGGAAGCTGCCCGGGTTCTGAAATGTCCTCTCGACCTGATCATAGTCCGGAAAATCGGCCATCCGATGAACCCGGAATATGCCCTGGGGGCGGTCACGGAAGATGGTTTCCTGGTGGTCAATAAGGAAGAATTGGCTAAAGTGGACCCGGAGTGGTTCGAAGCCGAAAAGCAGAATCAAATTCAAGAGGCTAAGAGAAGGCGAGAACTTTATCTCAAGGGTAAAAAGCCCGTTACGGCGGCAGGTAAAATCGCCATCATCGTGGATGACGGCATTGCCACCGGCTCCACCATGATGGTGGCGGTCAAAAAAGTAAAGCAGGAAAAGCCTGCGAAGATTGTCGTGGCGGTGGCGGTCTCTCCAAAGGAGGCGGCCCAAAGTTTTGCCGGAGAAGTGGATGAATTCGTGGCTGTTATCATCCCCGAATTTTTTTGGGGGGCGATCGGATATTATTATGACGACTTCAGCCAGATCTCCGATGAGGAAGTCATGGCTTTACTAATAAAATGATGGGGAGACTTTAACATGGATAAAGAAGTGAACATCGTTGTCGATTCCCTATCTCTTCCCGGCACGCTGACCTTGCCGGAAAAGGCCGGGGGCATTGTGCTATTTGCCCATGGCAGCGGCAGCAGCCGTTTCAGCTCCAGGAACCGCTTTGTGGCCGGGGTCTTGCAAAAGGCGGCCATCGGGACGCTGCTTTTTGATCTGTTGACCCAAGAAGAAGATCAGGTTTATGAAAACCGTTTCAACATCGACCTGATCACCGAGCGATTGGTAAAGGCCACGGATTGGCTGGCCGGGCAGGATGAGGCCAGGGGATTGGCCTTCGGTTATTTCGGGGCCAGCACGGGGGCGGCCGCGGCGCTGAAGGCCGCGGCGCGCCTGGGTAGTCGGACCAAGGCGGTGGTGTCCAGGGGTGGCCGGCCCGACCTGGCCATGGAGGTTCTGTCCCAGGTGGAAGCGCCCACCCTGCTCATCGTCGGGGCGCTGGATGAGGTGGTCCTGGGTTTTAATCGGCAGGCTTATGAGAAGCTTAAGGCCACAAAAAACCTGGAAATCATTCCCGGCGCCACCCACCTTTTTGAAGAGCCGGGCACCCTGGAACTGGCGGCCCAAGCAGCCGCCGCCTGGTTTAAAAAGCATTTGTCGTCCTAATTTATTTATAGTTATAATTGCACTATAATTGCCGGATTAATTCCCTGGTGGCACAGGCTTTCTAGCCTGTGCAAGCGCAGGCTGAAGCCTGCGGCTACATTTTGCAAGAGGCTCTTATCTTAACGAAATTTTGGATAGCAATTTAAAAGTCGTTCTTTTTTTAAACCTCATGATCACTTCTCTAAACATCTTTTCCTGTTCTCTTGTGTAATCTTTTCTTTCTAACGTCACTGAAGCTTCTTTTACAACAATTTTAAAGTAATATTTTTCTTTGCCGATAAAGAACTTTAAAGCTCCCGGCCCCGGGACCCTTTCTGCTGTTTTGCCCATTTAGAAAACTGGCAAGGTAATTGCAATTTATAATAGCGGGAAACGGGGACAAATCAACTTGCCGTGATTCTTTCAAGAAACTGAACACTGGCAGTGCAGTATAATCGATATGAAACCAAGGATGGGGGAACGAACTTGCTGATACTTACCCGCAGGATAGGCGAAGGGGTGTTCGTCGGAGACAATGTCCGCGTAGTGGTCCTGGAGGTCCGGGGCAAGCAGGTTCGCCTGGGGATCGAGGCCCCCATTGAAGTGGTGGTCCTCCGGGACGAGATTTTCCAGCGCCTGCACCAGGAAAATCTCCAGGCCTCCAGCTTCCAGTTGGGCGACGTGCACGCGTTCAAGCGTTCCGTCAATGGTCACGTCAAGTGGGTGAATATTCAGACCGAACCGCCGGCGCCGGGTCCATCTTTGGCCGTCGAAAACACCAAGATCGGGCCTTTGGAGGTTGCCGGGAATCAAATCATCACTTTCGCCGACGGTATTCTGGGGTTCAGCGATTACCACCGTTACGCCCTGCTGGCCTGGCCAGAAATCGCCCCCCTGGCCCTTCTGCAATGTCTGGACCGGCCCGAAGTGTCCTTCTTGGTGACCGACCCGACCAGCCTGGTCGCCCGCCTGAATCTGGGCCGCCTCAACGCCACCTTGCATGAGCTTGAGGCCCGCGGTCCCGAGGATTTGCAGGTGCTGGTCACCCTTACCATCCCCACCGGGCGGCCCACCGAGGCCACCGCCAATCTGGTGAGCCCCATCCTCATCAATCCGCGCACCCAACTGGGCAGACAGGTCATTTTGGAGAACCAGAACTACTCCCACAAACAGCGAATCCTGACCAACTAGCCATCTCACCTAAATAATGCCAGGTGCGGTTCTCCCCGCCCTGGCTTGTTGTTTTTCAGACCGCCGCGGAGTTAGGCTTTAGGGCATGCCTTGGCTGACGTGAAAAACCTCGATTTTCCTGTTTCTTACCCTAACTTTGTGCTAATATGTACATGATTTGAACTGGCGGATAGCGGTGCAGCGGTGGTCTAGTTGCTTGCCGCTCTTACCGTTGCAGCTTCTCCGGATATTATCACCTGGCCATAAACTACTTTTAGAAGAAACTGTTCGCCGATTTCAAGATGGAGGTAACTTAGGCATGAGCAAGGCTACCCTTACCCTAAATGGCATGACCGTGGAATTTCAGCGCGGCCAGACCATTTTGGAAGTGGCCCGGGGCCATGGGGTCTATACCATCCCCACCCTGTGCCATATGATGGGCACTCACCCTACCGGATCATGTCGCATGTGCATGGTGGAATTGGAAGGTGGCCGGACCCTGTTGCCGGCCTGCGCCACCGAAGCGATGCCGGGGATGGTGATCCAGACCGAATCCGCCCGGGTGGATGCCGCCCGCAAAATGGTCCTGGAGCTCATTCTTGGCTCAGGCAACCACAATTGCCTGGTTTGCGAAGCCAACGGCGAATGCGAACTTCAGGCCCTGGCTTACCGCTATAATGTCCCAACCCCCAGCTTCGCCAATCCCCCGGACACCAAGTATTATTACGAAGAAGACAATACCATGATCGTCCGGGACTTTTCCAAGTGTATCATGTGCGGCCGCTGCGTCCGGGGCTGCAACGAACGCCAGGTCAACCAGGCCATCAGCATCGGCTACCGGGGCAGCCACAATAAGATCGTGGCCAAGGCAGATTTTCCTTACATCAACTCTGATTGCGTCTTCTGCGGCGAATGTGTGCAATCCTGCCCGGTGGGCGCCCTGCTGGATAAGAACGCCATGCACCAGGGCCGTCCCTGGGAGCGCCACCACGTCCGCACCACCTGCCCCTATTGCGGCGTCGGCTGCCAGATCGATCTCCATGTCAAGGGCGGCAAAATCATCAAAGCCATGGGCGCCCACGCCTTGCCCAACGAAGGCCGGCTCTGTGTCAAAGGCCGCTTCGGCCTGGGATTTGTGCAGCATGAGGACCGTTTAAAGAAACCGCTGCTGCGCAAAGAAAAGGGCGGCGAACTGCAGGAAGCCACCTGGGATGAAGCCCTGGACTTTATGGCCGCCCGTTTAAAGCAAGTGAAAGAGAAGCACGGTCCCGAGAAGATCGGCGGCTGGTGTTCCGCCCGGGCCACCAACGAAGAAAATTACCTGATGCAGAAACTGATGCGCGGAGCACTCGGCACCAACCACGTCGATCACTGCGCCCGTCTCTGACACAGCTCCACCGTGGCCGGGCTGGCCGCGTCTTTCGGTTCCGGAGCTATGACCAATTCCATCGGCGAATTGGAAGATGCCGATTGCATTTTAGTGATCGGCTCCAACACCAATGAAAACCATCCGGTGATCGCGGCCCGTATCAAACGGGCGGCTCACTTGAAAAATAAAGACCTGATTGTCATCGACCCTCGAAAGCATGCCCTGGTGAAGTTCTCCCGTCTCTGGCTCCGCCAGACCCCGGGCACCGACATCGCCCTGGTCAACGGCATGATGAACCTCATCATCCAGGAAAAGCTCTACGACGAAACTTACGTAACCGAGCGCACCGAAAATTTTGAGGCCCTGAAAGAGACGGTGGCCAAGTACACCCCGGAATACGTCGAGCAAATTACCGGCGTGCCGGCCGGCCAGATAATCGCCGCGGCCCGGATGTACGCCAAATCCAAGGCCGCCTCCATCGTTTACTGCATGGGGATCACCCAGCACAGCGTGGGCACCGACAACGTCAAGACCCTGGCCAACCTGGCCATGCTCTGCGGCAATGTCGGCATCGAAGGCGGAGGCGTCAACCCCCTGCGCGGCCAGAACAACGTCCAGGGCGCCTGCGACATGGGCGGCCTGCCCAACGTCTTCTCCGGTTACCAGGCCGTCACCGACCCCGCCAACCGTGAGAAAATGGAGAAGGCCTGGGGCGTCAAGAATCTGCCCGACTGGGTCGGCATGACCATGACCGACATGCTGCCGGCGATTTCCCAGGGCGGCATCAAAGCCTTGTACATCATGGGTGAAAATCCGGCCCTCACCGACCCGGACGCCGACCACGCCATCAAGGCCATGCAGTCCCTGGAACTCCTGATCGTCCAGGACATCTTTCTCACCGAGACCGGCAAGCTGGCCGACGTGGTCCTGCCGGCCTCAAGTTTCGCTGAGAAAGACGGCACCTTCTCCAACACCGAGCGCCGGGTCTCCCGGGTGCGCCAGGCCATCCCACCGGTGGGGCAGAGCAAACCCGACTGGCAGATCGTCTGCGAGATCGGCAACCGCCTGGGCTTCCCCATGAATTACGCCAATCCCGAAGCGATCTTTGAGGAGATTCGCCAGGTGACGCCGTCCTATGTCGGAATTACCTACCGGCGTTTGGAAGCCGGCGGCTTGCAGTGGCCCTGCCCCAACGAGGAACATCCGGGCACCGTTTACCTCCACAAGGACCGCTTCGCCAAGGGCAAAGGCACTTTCTTCGCCATTGACCACAAGGACCCGGCGGAGATGCCCGACAAGGATTACCCGCTCTATCTTACTACCGGCCGCCTGCTTTACCAGTATCATTCCGGCACCATGAGCCGCCGGGCCGCCGGCTTGACGGAAAAGGCCCCGGAATGCCTGGTGGAGCTCTCCGAGACGGATGCGGCCAAGTATGGCATCGCTTCCGGCGACCAGGTGCGGGTCCGCACCCGCCGCGGTGAAATCACCGTCAAGGCTCAAATTTCTCCCAAGGCCGTAGCCGGCACCATCTTCCTGCCGTTCCATTTCGCCGAAGCCTCGGCCAATAAACTGACCAACGCCGCCCTGGACCCGGTCTCCAAGATTCCGGAATACAAGGTCTGTGCGGTGCAGATCGAGAAAGCGTAAGGAGGCCCACCATGACTACTCATGCATGCACCTGTCAGACGGCAGCGCCTTTAAGCCAAGAAGTCCTGGATAAGGTCGACGCCATCGTCGCCTGCCATAAAGACCAGCCCGGGGCCTTGATGCCAACCCTGCAAGAGGTTCAGGAGGCGGTGGGTTACCTGCCTCCCGAAGCCCAGGAGCGCATCGCCGCGGGTCTCAATATCCAGGGAAGCGAAGTCTTCGGAGTGATGAGTTTCTACTCCATGTACACCTGGAAGCCCAAAGGCAAATACGTCGTACGCATGTGCGAATCACCGCCCTGCCACGTTAATGGCGCTGAAAACATGCTCCACGCCCTCCAGCAGGAGCTGGGCATCGGCATTGGCGAAACCACCGCCGACAGCCTCTTCACCCTCGAGCTCACCGCCTGCCTGGGGGTCTGCGAAGTCGCGCCCGCCATGCAGATCAACGAAGTGGTGGTGGGCAATCTCACTGCCGCCAAGATCAAGCAGGTGATTGGCGGCTATCGCGCCGGGAAAGCGGTGGATTTCAAGCAGATGCGCTACAGCACCAATGATTTTCGCATCTACAAGCAAAGCCCCACCGACCTGATCCTACTGGATAATGTCGGCGTCATCGACCCGACTAAGATCGAAGATTATGTGGCCAAGGGCGGCTATGAAACCTTGAAAAAAGTGGTGACCGGCATGAAGCCCGAACAGGTGGTGGAGGAAGTCAAGACCTCCGGCCTGCGCGGCCGCGGCGGCGCCGGTTTTCCCACCGGCCTCAAATGGTCCTTCACCCGGCCCCTGGAAGCGGCTCCGAAATACGTCATCTGCAACGCCGACGAAGGCGAGCCCGGCACCATCAAGGACCGCTACATCATGGAGGGCGACCCCCATAAGGTCCTGGAAGGCATGGCCATCGCCGGCTTTGCCGTGGGCGCCAGTCAAGGCTTCATCTACGTCCGGGGCGAATACTACCTCTCCAAGCTCAGGCTCAACCAGGCCATCGAACAGGCCCGGGCCCGGGGCTTTTTAGGGAAAAATCTCTTCGGCACCGATTTCTCCTTCGATATCGAAGTGCGCTCCGGCTTCGGCTGCTATATCTGCGGCGAGGAGACCGCGCTCATCGAATCCATCGAAGGCAAACGCGGCTACCCGCGCATGAAGCCGCCCTTCCCGGGTGTGGCCGGCCTGTGGAACAAACCCACCATCGTCAATAACGTCGAATCCCTGGCCGCGGTGCCCGCCATCCTCGCCAAAGGCGGGGAATGGTATAAATCGCTGGGCACTCCGGACACCACCGGCACCAAGATCTACCAGATCATCGGCCACGTCAAAACCCCGCAGATCGTCGAAGTGCCGGCAGGCATCACCCTGCGGGAACTGATCGATACCTACGGCGGCGGCCTCAAAAACGGCAGCAAGTTCAAGATGTGCCAGACCGGCGGCGCTTCGGCGGGCATCGTCACCGAGGCGGCCCTGGATACGCCCATAGATTACGGCGCCATGATGAAGGTGGGCGGCGCCTTAGGGTCCGGCACTATGCTGGTGATGGACGAAAGTGTCTGCGTGGTGGATTTTATCAAATCCGTGGCCCAATTCTTCCGGCATGAATCCTGCGGCCAGTGCACCCCTTGCCGCGAGGGCACGCCCCGCATCCTGGAGACCATCACCCGCATCACCAAGGGCCAGGGCAAGATAGAGGACCTGGACTTCCTGGAAAGATTGGCCGGCGTTATGGTGGACGCCTCTTTCTGCCCGCTGGGGCAGACGGCCGGCGGCCCCATGATGAGCGCCTTCAAGAACTTCCGCCGGGAGTTCGAAGAGCACATCAATGAGAAGAAATGCCGGGCCGGGGTCTGTAAGCTCGGCTAGTAGGATAGACCCGTAGGGGCGGACCGGGTGTCCGCCCTCAATTCATTTATGGTTCTATAATTAAAAGGGCCGCCCCGGTTAAAACGGGACGGCCTTCTCTGTTCCGTAAGGGCACAGCTTGCTGTGCCCTGTTCTATTGTGCTTCCCTAATTGAAATTGGGAGCTAAAATTTATTTTTATAGCCGCAAGGTTTAGCCTGCGTATTGCAGGAACGCACCTGCTTAAGCGCCCTCTACCAGGGCGGACACATGGGTCCGCCCCTACGCTAATAACTAAAATATTGTATGCCGTGCGTTTTGATATCGCACTCGGCCGTGGAATAATCCAGGGCGTAGCAATGATCCAGCTTATAGAGCACAAAGGTCAGGATCAGACTGCCCAGAAACATCCACACCGGCCCGAACAGCCACAGGGCCGCAACCACCGACAGATAAAAGGCCCGCATCCCCATGGTGTAATGCAGCATCCCCAAATCCAGGGTATGGGCGATGAAATCCGGGGTCAGCAGAGGATCGCACTCGATGGGCACGTTGATCATGAAATTGATCTGGTTCATGTAGCGGATGGAAAGAGTAAAACTGAAAAAAGCAAAAAAGAAGTGCATCATCAGTAACATCAATTTGGCCAGGAACAGGGTCTTCATCCGGGAAAAGATGAGGGTGAATTCAAAGGGCACTTCGGTCACATGCTCCGGCCTGAAGAGCAGGGAGAGCAGCCCCAGGCCGATGATCATCGCAGTGGAAGCTAAAAAACTGGAGGCCATGATCCAATTTCGCAGGGTCTGCACCGACAGGATATCACGCCTGCCCGTCATGATGGATTCCACCCACATGCGCCTGAGATACCGGCTGATCCCCCGGTAGGTTTGCAGCGGCGCCTTCCGCACGTGGTACCCCCAATAGATATGATAAGTCGTCAACACCACGAAAGTAGCCGCGCCAAAAACGATCTCGGTCCAGTGTATGCCCACCATTTCTCCGGTCCTCCCAGAAAAGATCAATACCTTGCCAATGTTGCTAATTTTATTATAATTCTTTTCCTCCCCACTTTGAAGGGCGCCCAAAATACCGAAGCGCCCTGGGAGTGCTGCCTCCCAGGGCGCCCCATTAGTGCACGCATCATTTTAAGTGAACAGGCAGAGCTTGGCTTCCTTGGCGTATTTCATAAATTCCGCCGCATCCCATATCATGACGTCCTCGATCATGTCTTCGTCTTTGAGTTCCAGCATATCAAAGGTCATCTTGCAGGCGATCAGTTCCACTCCCTCCAACTGGGCCATCTCCATCAGGTCTGGCAGCGCCGGAATATTGGCCTTTTCAATCTTCTTCTTCATCATCGCCGTGGCCATGGAAGACATTCCGGGCACTGCACCCATCACGCCGGCCGGGATAAACTTGGCCTTTTCGATGCCGCCCTTGCGCACCAGATTGACGCCCATGAAGGTGTAAAACACCTTAGCCTCCATGCCCAGCCGGGCGGCGTTAATCCCCAGGATCAAGGCCGGATAGGCCCCGTCCATGGTATCCCTGGAGCAAATAAAACAAGCTCTTTCTTTACCGTTACCGCTCTGTTGACTCATTGCTGAACCCTCCTTACAGGTCGCATCAAATGTTTTCTCACATTCAGACCGCCTCAGAGCTTTGACCCCGGGATTGCCAGCGGTCGAACATTAATCGGGATGCCATCAGGCCCCGATGAATTTAGTCAGCATCAACACCGTCTTTTCCAGCTTATGGTAAATTTCGTCGGGGGTCGGTTCCTTGCCGATTTCGCTGTAGCACTTCATCAGAAAGCTCTTGAGCACCAGGGCGCTCACCGACTTCAGGGCTGATTGGGCCGCCCGCAGTTGCGTAAGGATTTGCTCACACTCCTTA
>JAMCQY010000040.1 GCA_023381945.1 Deltaproteobacteria bacterium | reverse complement strand
GGAATTACGTCTTCAGATCCAAAATGATATGTCTGACTCGGCGGTCTCCTTTTCCCTTGCTCATAAAATTTTTGAACAACCCTTTGCAAGAACTTAACCGGACATTGCTGAGTCTCCTAGCAAATTGAAGTTCTTTTAACTTCAAAGTGGCTGGTGTAGAGCCAGCCCGAAAATATTGTGAGATTTTCATCCCTCGCTACGCTCGCTCACTCGCTTCGTTCGGGATAGCTTGAGTAGGAGACGAATTGTCCTGGTTGAATCATCCAAAATTCTTGAAGCCCAGGGACGAAACCCTGGACCAATTTAGAGCGAAAGAATTTAATTTTCGCAAGGTTAAGCCAGTAATATTTTTATGCGGAGGATTTGGGAGCGCACGAAGAGACAGACTGGCACAATTTCTCAAAAAGAATCATCCTGAGACATTAGTATTTTATGCAGATAATGTTTGGCCTTTCATTGCCAAGCAGTCAGAGCTCAATGCTCTGGAAATGGAAGCACAATTAGCAAATCTTGCAGACATGGTTTTAATTGTTGTTGAAAGCCCCGGCACTTATGCTGAACTAGGGGCTTTTTCTTTAGGCGATCCTCTCCGAAAAAAACTCCTTCCAATTATTGACATCCAGTATCGGGAATCAGATTCTTTCATTAATACTGGACCAGTCCGCTGGATTGATAAGGATTCGGATTTTAAACCTACACTATGGGTTGACCACTCCAGAATTCTTGAGAGCGTGGATGAATTAAAAGATCGTCTCAGTAGGCTCCCCAAAATTACTACAGCAAGAATCCCTGACCTCTCCACCAGCCCAAAACATTTACTATTTTTCATATGCGATTTAATATCTGTCTTTGGACCTGCGCCTTTAACACATATAGAATTTTATGTTCAAGTAATTTTAAAAAAGGCTCCAACTTTAAGTTGTGCCGCTCTAATAGGGCTGGCTTCAACTATGCGTTTAATTAGATAAATTACTGATCCTTTAGGATCAGAGATGTATTATAGGCCGCTTGATGACGGCAAACTTGCATCTTTTCAAAAGAGAAAATATTTAAGTTTACCTTCTTTGCGGGCAAGGATTGTAAGCGTCATGCTTACTATTGAAGATGCAAGAGGTGCCTTAGAATTGATTGGGAGTAAAGCGTAATGCTTATCGACAAAATGGCGGGAGATTTAAATATTCCCGACACCTATTTAATAAAAATGGCAAGGACTGCTTCATATTGTTATAAAACCTATACGATACCTAAAAGAACCGGTGGTGAACGAACGATTAACCATCCTTCTAAGGAATTAAAAGCTATTCAACGGTGGTTACTTTTAAATATTATCGAGAAATGGCCAATTCACGAAGCCGCAGTAGCATATCGACGAGGTATAGGTATTAAACATAATGCTGTTCATCATGTAAAAAGCAAATATTTATTGAGAATGGACTTGTTAGACTTTTTTCTTCTCTAACTGCTATAGATATTCGTAATTATATGGCCTCTCATGGTGGTATGTTTAGAGATTGGGTCGATTCTGATAAAGAATTTATTGTTCGCATTGTGTGCAGACAGGATAAATTAACAATTGGCGCTCCCACATCGTCGGCGTTATCTAATGCACTTTGCTTTGATCTAGATGCCCAGTTAACTACCATAGCACAAAAAGAAAATGTTATATACACAAGATATGCAGATGATTTCTTTTTTTCAACAAATGAGAAGGATATACTATCACTGCTGTCCGGCACGCTAATTGAAAAGCAAGGGTTGACGGTTGTCAGGTGGGCGAAGGCCAAGCAACGCCCACAAGTCCATGCGTTCCAGCAGCATGGTTTGGGCCAAACGGGAGAGTTCCAGAAGCCCCCAGCCCGCCTTGGTCTTGAACTTGAGCCACACCAGTAGCAAGTAAGCGATTAAGGCGGTCCAAATTTGGATCAGCACCGCATTCTTGGAGGTCCCGTAAAAAGCCTTGATTTTCAGGTTTTGCTTGATCCACTTGAAAAAAAGCTCTATTTGCCAGCGGCGGCGGTAGAGTTCGGCTACCTCCAGGGCAGACAGGTCCTGACGGTTGGTTAAAAAGACATATTCCTTGCCGGTCTCCGGGTCCCGGTAGTGTACCCGGCGCAGGGGCTCAGGATAGCTGGCCTGGCCCTTGGGAGAACCCAAGCAGATAATCTGGTCGGCCAGGACCGGGCCGGAAGCCGTCTGCGCCTCAATAATCTCGTAGCAGGAGTTGCGTTTGAGCCGGGTCACAAACCAGGTGCGGCCCTGATGCAATTGGTAAAGCCAGGCATAATCCAGGTAGGCCCGATCGAAGATCAACAGATCGCCGGGCTGGAAGCGCAGGTCTTGGACGCCCTGAAGGTCATGGGTTTTGCCATCAGTGATCAGGACACACTGGGGCAGCATGCCGGAGAAGACGGTATGCAGCTTAATGGCCCCCTTGCGGGTCCGAAACTTGGCCCAGGGAAACACCGCGGCGCACAGGTCAATGGTGGTGGCATCGACGATCTTGATCGGCGGGGCCTTTTGGGGCTGGGGTGCGAACTCGGCGGAAAGCCGTTCATACAGCTTATAATAGGTCTTTTCGAAGATGACCGCGGGGCGCAGTTTATTAGCGTCGGACAGAGTGGAACGCCTGACCTTGGAGAGGCCCAGATGGTAGAGCTTGTGGGCTTGCCGATTGAGGCTGAACACCAGGTCCCGAAGACTTTTGCGGGCGCTCCACTGGCCGAAGAGCATGGCCGTCAGGTGCGACCAATAGGTGAACTTTCTGGCGTCCGGCCCCTGCCAGGCATGGGTATCCACCAGGTGGTCGAAAACATGTCCCGGTATGAGTTGTAGTAATTGACCCATGAGTGTGCTACAATGTGCCATAAGCCCCATAACTCCTTTCAATGTTTAGGTTTTCGGCAAACCCATTATAGCATTGATCGGCTGTGTTGGGGCTGTTTTACTTGCTATCCTAAGTAATTTCTACCGGACAGCAGTGGTGAATTATATAAGGGTAGGGCGACCACTGCCCACCATTATTTTTATTCCTCTCCCTTAAACTGCTTCTTGGCTTCCTTCCGGTAGAGTTCGCAGACAACGCAGCCCTTAGCCTGTAGGGGTTTTAATCCTATATCCTAAAGCTTCAAATTCTCCTTAGCCAGGCGGGTGGCGAGGGTGCGGGCGCCGGTGAGTTCCTGGGGGGTGGGGATGTATTTGCACTGGAGGCCGTCGTGGGCCAGTTTGAACTTCATGGCCTGGAGTACCTGGTTGATCAGGGAGACGGCCTGGCCGCTCCAGCCGTAGGAGCCGAAGGCGGCGGCGGCTTTGTTCTGGGGCTTGAGGCCCTGGAGATAGGTGAGAAATTCGCCCATGGAGGGGAACATGTTGTTGTTGAGGGTGGGGGAGCCGAAGAGCAGCAGCCCCGCGTCCAGGACGCCGGTGACGATGTCGCTGTAGTGGGTGCGGCGCAGGCGGTAGGAGATGGTCTCGGCGCCGGCGTCCATCAGGCCTTCGGTCAGGGCGTGGGCCAGCAGTTCGGTGCTGTGCCACATGGTGTCATAGATTATCAAGGCCTTGGGGAGCACACTGCCTGCGGCCCATTTTTGGTAGGCATCGAGTATCGGGGCGGGGTTCCGGAGGAGCAGGCCGTGGTCCGGGGCGATGAGTTTGAATTCCAGGTTGAGCTCAGAGATGGTCTTGAAGAGCCGGGTGATGAGGCTGCCGAAGGGCATGAGGATATTGGCGTAGTATTTCTTCACCTGGTGGAAGTAGGCGGCCGGGTCGGGTGTCTCAAGGTCGAAGCGTTCGCCGGAGGCGAAGTGGGCCCCGAAGCCGTCGCTGGGGAAGAGGATCTGCTCTTCTTTCAGACAGGTCATCATGGAGTCCGGCCAGTGGAGCATGGGGGTTTCGAGGAAGAGGAGGCGGCGGCTGCCGAGTTCGACCTCCTGGCCGGTTTTGACTTCGACGAAAGGCCAGTCTTGCTGGTAGTGGCGTCTTAAGCCGGCCTTGCCCATGGGGGAGCAGAAGAGCTTTTCCGGTTTGATCAAGGCCATGGCGCCGGGGAGACCGCCGGAATGATCCATCTCCACGTGGTTGGAGACGATATAGTCGATCTTTTCCGGGTCGACGATTTCCACGATGCGAGCTAACATCTCCGGGAGGAATTCCTTTTTAACGGTGTCGATCAGGGTGATCTTGTCGTCGAGGATGAGGAAAGCGTTGTAGGTGGTGCCTTTTTCGGTGACGTAGCCGTGAAATTCGCGGATATCCCAGTCGATGGCGCCTACCCAGTAGACCTTGGGGGCGAGTTGTATAGGCATGTTGCCTCCAGTAGTCAGTAGTCAGTAGTCAGTAGCCAGTAGCCAGTAGGGGCGCTCGCAAAGCTGGAGCTTTGGAGACAAGTGGGTTCCCAAGCTGAAGCTTGGGAACCAGAAAACCGACCGCCACCCCCACTCCAGCCCTCCCCCCTCAAGGGGGAGGGAGTAATCAGTTGTCAAAGCGGGGAATTTCTTTTCGGGGAACTGACAACTGGCTACTGACTACTAACCACTGCTTTTAAAGTCCTTCCTTGACCATTTCTTCTATCAGAGCTTTCTGTTTTTTGCTCAGGTTGGCCGGGGTGTCGACGATGATGCGGACGAACTGGTCGCCCCGGGTCTTGCCATTGGCCTGGGGCAGGCCGTAATTCTTGAGGCGCATTTTAGTGTGGCTCTGGGTGCCCGGCGGCACCTTGAGGCTCATGGTCTTGCCGTCCAGGGTGGGCACGGTGACTTTGGTGCCCAGAATCGCCTCGGTGAACTTGATGTGGCGGTCGACGTAGAGGTCGCTGCCCTCGCGCTTGAAGACCGGGTGTTCCACTTCTCTGAGCTTGACGTAGAGGTCGCCGGGGGGGCCGCCCATGGGACCGGGCCGGCCTTTGCCGCTGACCCGCAAGCGTTTCCCCGGCAAGGCCCCGGGAGGGATTTTCACATTAATCTTGTCTACGTGGCCGTTGCTGGGCAGAGCCACCACCTTTTCGGTCCCGAAGGCCATTTCGTGGAGGGTGATGGGCATTTCCACCTGCAGGTCCTGGCCATGCATGGGCGGGGCCTGGGCCCCGAAGCCCTCGGAACCGCCGCCGCCGAAGCGGAAGATCCGGGTGCGGCCGCCACCGCCGCGGCCGCGGCCCCCTCCCAAGCCGCCGAAAAGGCGGCTGAAAATGCCCTCGGAGAGGCCGAAATCGAACATATCGTTGAAATCGGCGCCCCTGAAGATATCTTCCTGGGTGAATTTCTGCCGGAAGCCCTGTGGGCCGAACTGGTCGTATTCCTTACGCTTTTCAGGGTTGCTCAGGACCGCATAAGCCTCGCTTATCTGCTTGAACTTCTCTTCCGCGGCCTTCTTATCCCCTTTGGCTTTGTCGGGATGATACTTCAAGGCCAGCTTGCGGTACGCCTTCTTGATATCGTCGGGAGAGGCATCCCGGCCAACTCCCAATAACTGGTAATAATCAAGCTCCGCCATGAATGGCTTCTCACATTTTAAAAAGAATAATTTCGCATATTATAAGTTCCAGAGGATTTTTGTCAACCGGCCTTACCATATAACCTTTCCATTTTATTAGAAAAATCTTTTAAGATAACTTTTCTGCCCTCCATTTCTTCCTTGATAAATTTTTCTCTTTCTGATATTGAATCACAAAATTATGTAGTTAATCTATGCTAATCTGGCGAAGGCCGGAGATTTCATTTAAGGTAAGGAGGTTAGGCATGACGGCTTTGGTAGGCGGACTGGTCGCGGTGGCATTGGGATTAATCGGCCTGGGAATGTGGTGGCGGGAGTTCCTTAGCCTCCTGGCCGGGGGCCTTCCCCTCATTCTTCTTTTAGGCGGCGCGTTGGCTGTCTATCTGGGGTTCGAGGAGACCAAGGATAAGTTTTTCAAAAAAGGCGAGACCCCGGCTTACGAGCCTCCCAAGATGGCGGAGGCCGAAGTGGAACAATATAAGGCGGAAGTTGAGCGTTTAAAGAAAGAGGTCGATGAGCTTAAGACCAAAAAATAGTAAATAGCTTTATTTGAGCAGGAATTGACAGGGCGGGTGAATCCCGCCCTTTTTTATTAAGGGGAAAAGGAAAAGGAAAAAAAGATAATGAGACGGCCTGGGGCCGCCGGAATTCCTGGACTGATTTAATTAAAAGATATGGCTATTAAAAAAGCGGCGGGTACGGCTCGCCCTGGGTTGCCAAGAGTAAACGGTTAAGCGGCAATCTCCCCGGAAGTCACCCGCACTACTTCACCCGCATCCGTCTCCACCAGCAAAGCTCCATCCGAGGCCACTTCCACAGCCAGTCCGCAGATAGTTTCCGGCCCCTGGCGCACCGTGACCCGATTTCCTATGGTGACTGTCAGACTGCGCCACTCGTCCAGAATTCCGGCAAATTTCCGGGCCAGAAAACGTTCATACAGGTCTTCAAACTCTTCCAGCCAGGCTTGCAGGATTCCCAGGCGGGAATGTCGCCGCCCGGTGGCCAGGAACAGGGAAGTGGCGATGGACTCCAGCTCTGCGGGAAAGGCGGGGTTGTTGACGTTAAGCCCCAGGCCCACCACCAGGTGCCGGATCTGCTCGCTTTCGGTCTCCATCTCGGTGAGGATTCCTCCCAGCTTCCTGCCATCCAGAATAAGATCGTTGGGCCACTTGATGCCCGGGGCGGCGCCGGTAACCCCTTTAACGGCCCGGGCCGCGGCCACCGCGGTAGTCAGGGTGATCTGGGGCATCTCAGTGGGCGGGAGCATCGGCCTGAGGAGGAGCGATACATAAAGGCCCGAGCCTGGAGGGGAATCCCATTGGCGTCCCAGGCGTCCCCGGCCGCGGGTCTGGGCCTCGGCCACCACCAGGGTGCCTTCCGGAGCTTCTCGCGCCGCCAGCTCTTTGGCTAAATCGTTGGTGGAGGCCACCATGTCAAAATGATGCACCGGACCGATGAGCCACCGGGCCTTGAGTCCCTGGGCGATCTCCTCCGGCAGCAGCTTATCGGTGGCGGAAAGCAACCGGTAGCCTCGCCGGGGAGAGCCTTCAATGGCGTAGCCCTGGGCTTTGAGGCGGTTAATCCGCTTCCAGACCGCCGCCCGGCTCAGACCCAGCCTGGCCGCCAGGGCCTCGCCGGAAAGGGGCTCCGGGGATTGGCGCAAGGCCTGCAAGACCGCGGTTAGCGGTCTCTCAGGGCCGCCGGACAGGAGTTTTTCAGGATCAGTGCGCTTCATGGTTAATTATTGAGAATCTGGAAATTGGCGAAAAATGCGGTTGTCAAGGCAAGAGGAGCCATGCCCTTAAGTACTCAAGCGCGGCTATCGGCCTCTTAAGGGGGGCCTTGGTCACCGATCTGTCGCTCTTGAATCTGCCGTTTTATCGAATTGTTATAGACCGCCGCGCCGATCAATCCTCCCACCACCAGGCCCACCGCCCCGGCCGCAAAGGTGGGAGACATAAGCAAGGCCACGCACATACCGGTGACGGCGTAAGCCAAAGGGATGTAGAATTGGGCCGGGCTCCACTGGCAAGCCGGGATCAGAGCCAGGACGAGGCAAATCGCCACCAGTCTATATCCAACCTTCGAACCCCTTGATCCCCGCCGACTCAAATTCATAGTTTCCCTAAAAAAAATTTAGAAATCGTCCCGCCCCGGGCGGTTGGAGAATCACCCTTAAAGCCGCTGCCACAACATCAGGCAAAAGACCGCGCCCATTCCCAGGTGCAAAGCCAGGCTGAGACGGCAGAGCAGCTGCAATCGGCCTTTTTCCCGGTAAGCCCGCCTTTTAAGGAGCTCCTGGTTGACCACCGCCAGGACCAACAAGGGCCAGAGAAAGGCCCGGAAGGGCAGGGGCGAGGCCGGAAAGTAAAACAGACCGACTAGCAACAGCATGATCAGCCAATTGCCGGCAGTATAGATCAGGGCCGCCGGAACCGGCCCCCAGCGGGCCGCCAGGCTTCCGCGCCATGGCGCCTCTCCCTTAGGGTCGGGGAAGCCGTAAATCAAAAACAAATTGAACCCGGCAAAGGTTAAAGGCAATCCATAGAATAGCTCTTCCGCCACCCAGTAGCCGCTTTGCAGGTAAAATCCAGTCAACATCGGCAGCAGGCCAAAGCAGAAGCCGCCGGCAACCTCTCCCAAGCCACGGCGGTGCCAGGCCAGGGGCGGCGCAAAGCAAAAATAGCCGCCCAGAACCCCAAGGGCCCCCAAGGGGATGGTCAGAACGCCGGTATGATAAAAAAATTGCAGGTCTAAAGCATAGGCGGCGGCCAACCCGAGTAAGATGTAGAACAAAATATGATTAGGGC
>JAMCQY010000410.1 GCA_023381945.1 Deltaproteobacteria bacterium | reverse complement strand
CGGGCGGCAATTGCAGCCCCCACGCACATCAGGCAAGGTTCAATGGTAACATAAAGGCTCACCCCGGGCAACCGGTAATTCCCCGCCAACTCCGCGGCCTGCCGCAAGGCCAGCACCTCGGCATGGGCCGTGGGGTCGTGCCGCGCAATGGGCTGATTAAAGGCCCGGGCTAGAATCCTGCCGCCCTCCCCCACCACCACCGCGCCTATGGGCACCTCCCCCGCGGCCAAGCCTTCTTTGGCCGCGGCCAGGGCTTCGGCCATGAAATCATAGTCAGAAGTCATACTTATGATTATATATTAGGAACTTGAAAATGGGAGAGGGGTTTCGGAATAGAAGAAAAGCTGGACCGTTTCGGGCCGCGCCTGATTTTCCCAACCTGGCCTTCACTTCAGCCAGCCGGGATTCTCCTGAATCAGGCCCAGCCTCAGTAGTCAACTTGCCTTGCGGCAGCCGCCATCAGACTTAAGGCCCGCGCCTCGTAGCCGGCTAAAAGTTTAAGGGCCTGATCCTCCGCCTCCAGCAAGTGCCGGTATTTCTCTGGCAGCACCGCCCTCTGGGTTGTATCAGAAACCGGCTTGACGCCTGTGCTGCTAACCCCCTCCAGCAGTTCCAGGATAGTCCGGCGCTGCCGGTCATGCCGGGCCGCCAGCAAGCGCAGGCGCAATACCAGCATTTGGGCCAGCAAGCGGTCTTCGGCCCATTGGAGATAGTCCAGGGCTCCCGGAAAATCGTCGTCTTCCATGGCCTCCAAGACCAGGTGGCGGTAGACCTTGGCCGGCAGCAGACCGGCGTCCGTCACCGGCCCCTTCAAGACGCTGCGGCTCAGGCGTATCAGCAGATTCAAACCCAGCATTTCATCTAGCCTTCATTCTGTCTTGAAAGCCAATATTATTCATTCACCGGTTAAGCGTTGGAGAATGTTCGAAAAACTTCCCCTCCCTGCGAGGGGCGGGGGTTGGGGGGAGGGTGGCATCGTTATTAAACTACGAAAACTGATGATGCCACCCCCACCCTAACCCTCCCCCCTCAAGGGGGAGGGAATTTCAATTCGCGCCGTTGCAGGTGATTACGCCTTTTGGGCCTGAATGCCGGCGTCCACCATGTTGGACAGGATGTCCCGCAGCTCCGGCAGGTCCCGGGTGAGTTCCTGGATGCGCTCCTTCACTTGACGGTAATCTTCCCGGTCATCACCCTTGGCCTGGTCCAGGGTGTCTTGCAACGCCGCGGCCAGGCGCTTGTCCAGGCGGCACAGCCCCGCGGCCGCGCCCAAAATCTCCAGAATGCCGGTGGTGATGTGATGCCCGGTGACTTCCTGGATGGCGACTTCGGCCACCCAACCGCCGACCACGCCCACCAGTGCGCCATTGATGGAAATCTTCTTATCGGCCATATCTTCTCCAATTTGGAATAGTGGCACAGGCTTCCAGCCTGTGATTTCACAGGCCAGAGGCCTGGGTCACTAGAAATATTTCCCTTATTCCAGCCCCTGCTTTTCCATCTCTTCCACGACCTTCATGTCCCCCAGGCGCTCCGCCAGGCGCTCGGTTTCGGAGAGCATGCGGCCGATGTGCCGGTCCTTTTCGGCCAAGCGGCGCTTCAGGGAGCGGTTTTCGGACCGGAGCCGGCTGAGTTCGGAGCGCCCCAGCCAATGCCGGACCCGATGGTACAGCCAGGCGCCGCCGACGCCCAGCACCGCGCCCACCATTATCCCCCCGAAGAAATCCAGGGCCTTAATCTCCATTAAATACGGAGCCTCTCGCAAAATGCAGCCGCAGGCTTCAGCCTGTGCCACCAGGGAATTATCCGGCAATTAAGAAGATTCTTCCTTCTCTAAATGAATTTTGCAAGAGGCTCATACGGTTTTCCGTTTTCAGTTTGCCTTAAAGGCTAACGCCGTTATCAACGGCCAACTTACCTGAAATATTAGCATTACCACCGGCCCCTGTCAATTTATCATCTTGGACGGAAAGTCGCTTGTCAAGGCAGGCTGGTCATGCTTATTATATGGTTTCAAATCCTGCCTTAGGAGAACCTCATGAGCGATATCAAGGCCATGTACCGCACCGTAATGGCGGACCATTTTCCCCCGGAGATGACCATCACCTTTGGCGATCAGAAGCTGGTCTACCGCAAACGCACCTGGAAGTTGCCCGACTCCAAGGGCGAGGTCATCGAAATGGGGCTGCGCTACGGCGAGAACCCCGGCCAGGAAGCTGCTCTTTATGAATTGGCGGGCGGCAACCTCACCCTGGGCGGCTGCCACTTCCTCGACCCGGGCGCCGGCCTTACCAGCGCCATTGACGAAGCGGCCATGGTCCAGGCGGGGAAGCATCCCGGCAAGACCAACCTCACCGACCTGGATAACGGCCTCAATATCATCAAATACTTGCAGTCCAAACCCGCCGCGGTGATCCTGAAACACAACAACCCCTGCGGCGCTGCCTGGGCCGCGTCCCTGGCCGAAGCCTACGATAAAGCCAATATGGCCGACCGCATCGCCGCTTTCGGAGGCTGCGCGGTGTTCAACCGGCCTTTGGATAAAACCACCGCGGAACTGGTGGCCAAAAATTATCTGGAAGTGGTGGCCGCCCCGGACTTCGAGGCCGGGACGCTGGATATTCTGAAAAAGAAAAAAGACCTGCGCATCATTAAGGTCCCCAACTTCGGCAAGCTCCAGCATCTCATTCACGCCCGCACCCTGGAGTTCAAGGCCCTGATCGACGGCGGCCTCATCGTCCAGCAGTCCCCCCTGAACGCCATCCTGAAAATAGAGGATTTCAAGCCTGCCGTAGCCGTGCACCAGGGCAAGGAGCACCGCTGCCTGCGGGAACCCACCGACCGGG
This sequence comes from Deltaproteobacteria bacterium, assembly GCA_023381945.1. Next base: position 5,502 of record JAMCQY010000410.1, on the reverse strand, counting down.
AATACGACGACCTGCTCTTCGGCTGGTGGGTGGAGCAGGGCATCACCTCCAACTCGGTGATTTTCGTCAAAGACGGCTGCACCGTAGGCATCGGCACCGGCGAGCAGGACCGGGTGGGAGTGGCCGAAATCGCCATTTTCAAGGCCTACACCAAATACGCCGACGCCCTGTGCTTCAAGCGCTTCGGTATTCCCTATAAACAACTGGAACTGGAGATCTTGCAGGCTAAGCGGGATTCTTCCGACCAGACCGACATTGACGTGGCCGCCCAGGAGGCCAAGGGCGGGCTTATCGGCGCAGTGATGATCTCCGACGCCTTCTTCCCCTTCCGCGACGGGGTGGACGTCGGCATCCGCCAGGGCATCACCGCGGTGGCCCACGCCGGCGGCTCGGTGCGGGACTACGAGGTCATCGAGGCCTGCAACGAAGCCGACCCCTCGGTGGCCATGGTCTTCACCGGGCAGCGGTGCTTTAAACACTAATTTTGTCGTAGGGGCGGACCCGGGTGTCCGCCCGTAGGGGCGACCCGCCGGGTCGCCCTGTTGGCAGGTCAGGCTTCCAGCCTGTGGTGATTGTGTTTCTGGCGGTAGCACAGGCTTTCCAGCCTGCGCCGTGTGGGGTGCGCATTGCGCGCCAAAGCGGCGGGCGGGGACGCCCGCCCCACCAATGAAAGGAACATTTTCCTTTTTTTAAAAAAATATGGGCGGCTTGCGAGGGGCCGTTACAATCATAAAACGAGAGCAGGATGCGAAAATTGCACACCCTGCTTAACTGAATTTATTATGAAATACAATGAACGAACAATTGAAAAGATTTATCAGGAAAATTTAATTGCTGCCCGTCAATTGCTTGCTTCTTTGCCTATTGCAGAGGGAAGGGAACCGAAAGCGACTTTCTCCATTAATAAAAGAACAGGTACCTCTCTATGGAAGAGCCAAAATTGACTTATTAGTTGGGAGATTAGCAATTGAAATAAAAGCCCTGGGCTCTTTCGGTGATGATGCTAAAAAGTATACTGAATATAAAACTAAAGTTGAAGAAAAAGGATGGATATATTGTTATTTAACAAGGAGTGAGTCTTATAACCGTTACCGATCGGAAACCGAATCTACCTTTGGAAAAAAGTTAGCCTTCTTCCTGGACTCAGAAGGAGATTGGTCGAGATTCGTAAGAGAAGTTAAGAAAAATTGTGAAAAGAAACCCTAGGATCATTTCGTTCTCAAAAAATCCTAACCCTAATCCCTAATACCTGACCCTCTTTTCAATCCTCCTCCTCCTCTTCATCATCAAAAGTCTTGGGACTATTGCCCTTCATGACCCGCTGGGCCATTTTGTTGACCTTGGGCAACGGCTCCCTGTAGTTGTTGGCGGCTTTCACCAGTTCCAGGTAACGCAAAGGGTCGAAGTTGACCGCCTGGTATTGCTGGAAAACTTTACCTTTGGATAGGTAGCTGTGGATCAGCAGGCGCTGGAATTCCACGAAGCCCATGGTCCTCTTGAAGGCGATCTTCTGGCTCATAAAATTGGGGGTGCGGTCCGGCAGGCGCACCGGGATGGGGTCGTTGGTGAATTCATGGGCGTGATAGAGGCCCAGCAGGTGCCCCAGCTCGTGGATCAGCAGGTTGGCCAGCCAGTTGCGGTTCAGGAACTCGTCCTTGAGGTCGGGACTGAACTGGGCCTGCTCGAAGCGTTTAAAGGAGATATGGGTCGTAGACAACGGCAGGTGGGAATAGCCGCATTTGTCCCGGCAGACCTGGAGGAAGCGCAGCCTGAGCGGCGGCGCGACTTCGAAGGCCTTGAAGCTTTTATCCAGCCATTCTTTATCGCTGAGCAGCTCCATCCTGAGGCGCTGGGCCGGGGCCAAAGGCCCGGGGATGGGACCGGCGGGAACATAAACCAGGTAAACCCCCAGGCGGTGGTAGAACTGCTGAATCTGGTCCTGGACCTGGGCGATCATGCGCCGGCAGGCGGCCAGCTCCGGGCTGGGGGAGACGAAAATCTCCAATTCGACTTTCTTGGGGGAAAGGTCCACCTTCCCCAGATCGCCGTGAGAGAACAGGGCCATCTCTTCCTGGGGGGGCAGGTCTTTGGCCGAGGCAACCCCAGCCACCGCCAGGAGCAGGGATAAAATCAGGGTTGTACCCCAAACATATCTCGACTTGATGAAGCTCATTTTTTCCCCAAGCTTTAGCTGGCGCAGGCGAGGGCGCCTGCTCTCCATTTTCATAAAAGCAATTATTTATAATTAGTTTATCTTGGTGATTTTACTTGGTTTTTGCTGATAAGTGCAAACTACTAACTGATAACCGCCCCTCCCCCCTCTTGCATTCCGGGCCAATTTTTATATAGTTAAAAAGTTTAAGGAGGATGCGTCATGTCCTACGTCTGTGACATCTGCGGCAAGCGCCCCGTGGTCGGCCATAACGTCAGCCACGCCAACAACCATACCAAACGCCGCTGGAAGCCCAACCTGCGCAAAGTCCGGGCCGTCAGCCAGGGAACCGTCCGCTACATCCGGGTTTGCACCCGTTGTTTGCGTTCCGGTCTAGTATCGAAGCCGGCCTAGTAGGGGCGACCCGGCGGGTCGCCCCTACGGTTATTCGTTAACCCTCTGCCCTATCCTGTCAGCCGCCTTACCGAAATCACTTCCTTCAGCCGCTTCAGAGACCCGAAGACTTTGTCCAGGTGCGTCTGGTCCGCCACCTGAATGGTGAACTTGGCGATGCCTTTGTGGTCCTGCGTGGTCTCCACCGCCGCTTTGGTGACATTGACGTCGGCGCTTTTCAGGGCGCTGGTGATATCGGCCAGCAGGCCCGGCTTATCCACCGACACCACCTGAATCCTCACCGGGTAGAGCTTTCCGCCGCCGCCGCCGTCCCACTCCGCCGGGATATGGCGGAAAGACTCGGTGCTGGCGAGATAAGGACAATCGGACCGGTGAATGGTGACTCCCTGTCCCCGGGTGATGTAGCCCATGATGGCGTCCCCCGGAATAGGCTGGCAGCAGTTGGCCAGGCGCACCAGCATGTCGTCCAGGTCTTTAATCCTGAGGCTGCCTTCGGCCTCCGGGGGTTTTTCTTTGCGCTCGGCTTCCGGCTGGACTTCTTCCGGTGCTTGGGGCACCCGGAAGAGCTTGCCGGTGATTTGCCCCGGAGACAGCTTGCCGTGGCCGATGGCAGCCAATAAGTCATCAATGCCCACGAAAGAGAACTCAGAGGTCACCCGCCTCAACTCATCCCCCTCTTTGAGCAGCTTTTGCAGGCTGGCCCCGGATTTGCGCAGTTCCCGCTCCAGCAGTTCCTTGCCCAGGGCGATGCTCTGTTCCCGTTCGGCAGCCTTGAGCCAGGCGCGGATCTTGTGCCGGGCCTTGGTGGTCTTGACGAATTGCAGCCAGTCCCGGCTGGGGTGATGGTGCGGCGAAGTGATGATCTCGACGGTGTCGCCGTTTTGCAGTTCGGTGCGCAGCGGCAGCATGCGGCCGTTCACCTTGGCTCCGGTGCAGCGGTTGCCCACCTCGGTGTGAATGGCATAGGCAAAATCAACCAGGGTGGCCCCCCGGGGCAGCTCCTTGACGTCCCCGGTGGGAGTAAAGACATAGACTTCCTCGGGATAAAGCTCCAGCCGCACCCCTTCCAGGAGTTCCTCGGGGCTCTTCAACTCCTTCTGCAAATCCACCATCTGCTTGAGCCAGGAAAAGCGCTGGGCGTCTTTTTCATGATAAGCCCGGCGCTCTTTATAGCTCCAGTGGGCGGCGATGCCTTCTTCGGCCACCCGGTGCATCTCCCTGGTGCGGATCTGAATCTCCAGACGCTCCCCGAAACGGCCGATCACCGTAGTGTGGATGGACTGGTACATATTGGCCTTGGGCATGCCGATATAGTCCTTGAGGCGGCCCGGCACCGGCCGGAAGATGGCGTGGATTACCCCGAGGGTTTCGTAGCACTCGGCCACCGAATCCACAATAATGCGGAAAGCCAGCAAGTCGTAAAGCTCGTCCAGGGTGATCTGCTGGGCCTGGAGCTTGCGGTAGATGCTGTAGTAGTTCTTCAGCCGGCCGCTTACTTCGCCCTTGAGGCGGTTCTCTTCAAGCTTTTCCCTTAAGAGCTGGCAAATGTCCTGGATATACTTCTCCAGGTCGCCGCGCTTGCGGCTTAGTCCTTCCTGTAGCTGCTGGTAGGCCTCGGGCTCCAGATAAAAAAATGACAGGTCCTCGAGCTCCGCCTTGAGGCGGAACATGCCCAGGCGGCCGGCCAGGGGGGCGTAAATCTCCAGGGTCTCCCGGGCGATGCGCCGGCGCTTGTTGGCCTCCATGTACTCCAGGGTGCGCATGTTATGCACCCGGTCAGCCAGCTTCACCAGCAGGACCCGGATGTCGTGGGACATGGAAAGGATCATCTTGCGGATGTATTCCGCCTGCTGGGTCTGACGGTCGCCGAAAGTGAGCTGGCCGATTTTAGTGACGCCGTTGACCACGTCCGTCACTTCATCGCCGAAATACTCTTCCAGGTCGTCCAGGGTAGCCGCAGAGTCCTCCACCGTGTCATGCAGCAGGCCGGCGCTCACCGTGACCGGCCCCAGGCCCATCTGGGCCAGGAAATAGGCGACTTCCAGGGGGTGGGAGAGGTAAGGCTCCCCACTCAGGCGCAGTTGGCCCTCGTGAGCCTTGGCCGAAAAGACGTAGGCCTTTTCGATGAGCGAAGTATCCTCCTCCGGATGGTGCTTGAGCACCTCTTCGACGATGTTCTGGAGGCGGATGATGCGGTTAGCCATTTAGTTTCGAGTAGTTTCTAGTTGGTGGGGCGGGCATCCCCGGCCGCCCTTGGTAGCGCAGGCTTCCAGCCTGTTTTTTTTCACGGCCGGACTGGTGCGCTACAAGTTGCCGCCAATCTGCGCGCTGATCCGCGCCTTAAGATTCTCCATCAACCCTTCCAATGCCACAAATTCCGGCTCTTTGGCCCGGCGCTCCTTAACTTCCGCCTGGCCTTGCGCCAGGGTTTTGGCGCCGATGACGACTCTCAACGGGATGCCCAGCAAATCGCAATCCTTGAACTTTACGCCGGGGCGTTCGTCCCGGTCGTCCAGCAGCACCTCGATCCCGGCGGCTTCCAAGTCATCATGCAAGTGAAAAACCGTATCTTTTACCGCCTGGTCCGTGAGCGAAATGGGAATCAGGCCCACCTGCACCGGCGCCAGGGCCATGGGGAAAATGATGCCGTTAGCGTCATTGCCCTGCTCGATGGCGGCAGCCACGATGCGGCTCACGCCGATGCCGTAGCAACCCATATAAATGTATTGCTCGACCCCTTCCTGGTCCAGGTAGACGGCCTTCAAAGCCTTGGAATACTTGAGGCCCAGCTTGAAAATGTGCCCTACTTCGATGCCCCGCAAGAAGGTGAGCTTACCGCGGCAGCGAGGGCAAGGATCCTGGTCCGTCACATTGCGCAGGTCCGCCGCCTGGGTAACCTTAAAGTCCCTCCGGGGATGGACCCCCCGGAGATGGTG
>JAMCQY010000174.1 GCA_023381945.1 Deltaproteobacteria bacterium | reverse complement strand
AAAATCTAGTAAAAGTCTAGAATTATTTAACTATTCCAGACAGTTACTTTTATCAAGTCAATTCGTTATAATCCCGGCAATTTCGATCGGATCATATTCCATGCCAAATATACATGCGATTGCCCTGTCCACTAAGGCATACCGCCTTGACAAATCGCCCCCCGGCAGGTTACATTTTTCATTTCGAAATTGATTTCACAAGGGCGGGAAATGATCAAGGCAATCCGAGGGATGCGGGACCTGTTGCCGCCGGAGACTTTACGGTGGCAGTGGGTGGAGTCCGTGGCCCGGGAGGTCTTCGGCCTCTACGGCTACCGGGAGATCCGGCTGCCGCTCCTCGAACGCACCGAGCTCTTCGCCCGCTCCATCGGCGCCGACACCGATATCGTGGGCAAAGAAATGTATACCTTCCCGGACCGCAAAGGCGACCCCCTGACGCTCCGCCCCGAAGCCACCGCTTCGGTGCTGCGGGCCGTGCTGGAAAACGGCCTGGACAAAGGCGCCGGGGTCAAAAAGCTTTATACCCTGGGGCCGATGTTCCGCTATGAACGGCCGCAGAAAGGGCGCTACCGGCAGTTCTACCAGATCAACTGCGAGGCCTACGGGGTCGAGGCCCCGGAGCTGGACGCCGAAGTCATCCTGCTGCTGCTGGATATTTTGACGCGGCTCAAGCTCGGCGAGACGCGGCTGTTGATCAATTCCCTGGGCTGCCCGGAGTGCCAGGCCAAGTTCAAGGCAGCCCTGGGCCTGTTTCTCATCAGCCGGGAAGGCCTGTGCGAAGACTGCCAGCGCCGCCGGGAAACCAACCCTTTGCGGGTGCTGGATTGCAAGAGCGTGCATTGCAAGGAGATTCTCAAGGACGCCCCGGTGATCCGGGATTACCTCTGTCCCGACTGCGCTGCGCATTTTGGCCGGGTGCTGGAATTGTTGACTCACTTCGGGGTGGCCTACGAGGAGCAGCCGAAACTGGTACGGGGCCTGGATTATTACACCCGCACCGCCTTCGAAGTCGTAGCCACCGGTTTGGGGGCCCAGGACGCGGTGGCCGGCGGCGGCCGCTATAACGGCTTGTCCCAGGAATTGGGCGGCCCAATGCTCCCTGCCATCGGCTTTGCCATCGGTGAGGACCGGCTGTTGGAGGTTTTGCCTAAGGAATTAGGCCGGGAAAACCGATTCAAGGTCTTCCTGGCGGCGATGGGTGAGCCCGCCCGCGATCAGGCCTTCCACCTGATGCAGGCCCTGCGCCAGCAGGACGTGGCCGCGGAGATGGATTTGGAAGGCAGGTCGCTCAAGGCCCAGATGACCCAGGCGGACCGTTATGGGGCGGCTTATGCTGTCATTATAGGTGACCGCGAACTGGAGACAGGGCTGGCGTTGGCGAGGCCGATGTATTTTTCTTATTCTTATAGGAAAGGTGAGAGTTCTGAACTGATAGAATTACCTTCTGGCAAGATCATTGAAAAGCAAGAATCAGTCAGGTTTGAAGACCTTATCGACTTTCTTATTAGAAAAAGAGAGGAGCTTAAAATCCCCCTTTGAAAAAGGGGGATTTAGGGGGATTTCTCGAATTAACCCAAAATCCCCCCTGCCCCCCTTTAGGAAAGGGGGGTAACTGCAGTGCGGCGCATGGCTGACGGCGAGCAGGAGCGGGTGTTGTTGAAGGATTTGGTCGTGCTGCTGGCGGCCAGATCCAAGGAATGATTAACTAAATATCTCACGCAAAGACGCCAAGGCGCAAAGACGCAAGATTTTTAATTAAAAATTTTTTGCGTCTTTCTTTGCGACTTTGCGCCTTTGCGAGAGATTGAATTATTTCAGGCTTCATTCAAAGGAGCCCCAAATGTTTGATACTTTAGAAGGCCTGAAGCGCAGCCATTCCTGCGGTGAATTGCGTCTGGCGGATGCCGGCCAGGAAGTGGTGCTCATGGGTTGGGTGCAGCGCCGGCGGGACCATGGCGGCCTTATCTTTGTGGACCTGCGGGACCGGGACGGCCTCACCCAGGTGGTCTTTGACCCCAAGATCAACCAGGACACCCACATCAAGGCCGGGGTGCTGCGGGATGAATTCGTCCTGGCCGTCCGGGGGGTGGTGAACCCCCGGCCGCCGGAGATGATCAACCCGAACCTGCCCACCGGTGAGATCGAGATCGTCGTGGCGGAGCTGCGCCTGCTGAACAACGCCAAAACCCCGCCCTTTGAGCTGGAAGACTATAAGGTGGACGTCTCCGAGGCCTTGCGGTTGAAGTACCGCTATTTGGATATGCGGCGCCCCAGCGTCATGAAGAACATCCTCTTCCGGCACCGGGCGGCCCAGGTGACCCGGCAGTTCCTGAACAGCCAGGGCTTCATCGAAGTGGAGACGCCCATCCTCACCAAGAGCACGCCGGAGGGGGCCCGGGACTACCTGGTGCCCAGCCGGGTGCAGCAGGGACAGTTCTTCGCCCTGCCCCAGTCGCCCCAGCTCTTCAAGCAGCTCCTGATGATGGCCGGGCTGGACCGCTATTATCAGCTCTGCCGCTGCTTCCGGGACGAGGATCTCAGGGCCGACCGGCAGCCGGAGTTTACCCAGATCGATATGGAGATGGCCTTTATCACCGAAGAAGATATCATCCGGGTGGTGGAGGGCCTGATTGCCGCTCTGTTCAAAGAGCTGCTGGAGATCGAGGTGCCCCGGCCCTTTCCCCGGCTGACCTATCGGGAGTGTATGGATCGCTTCGGGTTGGACCGGCCGGATATGCGGTTCGGCATGGGGCTCAGGGACCTCACCGACCTGATGAAGGACACCGAATTTCGCCAGTTCCGGGAAGTGGTGGACCAGGGAGGCGTGGTCAAGGCCCTGAAAGGGCCGGGGCTGGCCAGGATGAGCCGGAAGGAACTGGATGAACTCATCGACCTGGCAGGGGTGTACGGCGCCCGGGGCCTGGCTTGGGTCAAGGTCCAGAAGGACGGCTGGCAATCGCCCCTGGCCAAATATTTTTCAGAAGCCGTCAAGGCCGCCATCAACGAACGCCTGGCCGCCAAGGAAGGGGATTTGATCCTCTTTGTGGCCGATACCCAACTGGTCGCCTGCACTGCCATGGGTCAGGTGCGCCTGCATCTGGGACAGAAGGAAGGGCTGATTCCGGAAGACGTTTTCAATTTGGTGTGGGTGACCGATTTTCCCTTGATGGAATACGACAACGATGAGGGCCGCTGGGTCTCCATGCACCATCCCTTTACCGCGCCCAAGGAAGAGGATATCCCGCTGCTCGAAACCGATCCGGGAATGGTGCGGGCCAGGGCCTATGATTTGGTGCTGAACGGCACCGAGATCGGCGGCGGCAGCATCCGCATCAACCGCCGGGATATTCAGCAGCAGGTCTTTCAGGCTCTAGCCATTAGCCCGGCCGAAGCCGAGGAAAAATTCGGCTTCCTCCTGGAGGCCCTGGAATACGGGGCGCCGCCCCATGGCGGGGTGGCTTTCGGCTTTGACCGGCTGGTAGCCATCTTCTGCGGGGCCAAATCCATCCGGGAGGTGATCGCCTTCCCCAAGACGCAAAAGGCCGCCTGCCTGGTGACCAAGGCGCCATCGCCGGTGGATTTGGAGCAGTTATTAGAGCTTGGCTTCTGAAAAATATTTGGCCAGGGGCGATTGGAAGTGTAGCTTATAGCTTTCAGCGGTCAGCGGTCAGCTTAAAGCAAAATAACCTTGATTTGATATACTTAAATAATCGCCGAATTACTCGAAAAACTCGAAAAATTCGAAACTAAAAACTAAAAGCTGATCGCTGAAAGCTGACAGCTAAAAGGCTACGATATGGCACGTTGGAACAAGGAACGCCGGTTGTTGGATCATGAGCACTCTGCACACTGGAAGTATCGCTTGCAGGAAGTGGATGAACCTAATTTGATGCGGGATATCTTCCCCTATACCGAAGTCGCCAAAATCGATTTCGACTATAAATTTGTCATGCCCGCGCCCCCGGAGGAGATGTTGATCACTGACACTACCTTCCGGGACGGCCAGCAGGCCCGGCCGCCTTATACGGTGCAGCAGATTGTCGATATCTTCGACATGCTGCATCGCCTCTCCGGGCCTAATGGCATCATCGATTTTGGCGAGTTTTTCCTGTATAGCGACAAGGATAAGGAAGCGGTGAATCGCTGCCGGGAGCGGGGCTACACCTTTCCGGAGATCACCGGCTGGATTCGGGCCCATGCCAAAGACCTGGGACTGGTGAAGGAGATGGACCTGAAGGAGACCGGCATCCTGACTTCCGTGTCTGATTACCACATTTTTCTGAAGCTCAATTGGAACCGCCGGAAGGCCATGGAAGAATATCTGGGCATCGTCAAGGCCGCCCTGGACCAGGGGATCAAGCCGCGCTGCCATTTGGAGGATGTCACCCGGGCGGATATCTATGGCTTCTGCGTGCCTTTTGCCATCGAATTGATGAAGCTGCGCGACGAGAGCGGCATCGACATCAAGCTCCGGCTCTGCGACACCATGGGCTACGGCGTCCCTTATCCCGGAGCCGCCCTGCCTCGTAGCGTGCCCAAGCTGGTGCGGGCCATGATTGATGATGCCGGAGTCCCCGGCCATTTGATGGAATGGCATGGACACAATGACTTTCACAAGGTCATGGTGAACAGCGCCACCGCCTGGCTGTATGGCTGCGGGGCCGTGAACGGCGCCCTCTTGGGCTTCGGCGAGCGCACCGGCAACGCCCCCATTGAGGGTATGCTGTTGGAGTACATCTCCTTGAAGGGCAGCAGCGACGGCATCGACACCCGGGTGATCACCGAGATCGCCGCCTACTTTGAAAAGGAATTGCACTATCATATCCCGCCCAACTATCCCTTTGTGGGTAGAAATTTCAACACCACCAGCGCCGGCATCCACGCCGACGGGCTGCTGAAGAACGAAGAGATTTACAATGCCTTTGATACCGCCAAGATCCTGAACCGGCCGATTTCCATCACCATTACGGACAAGTCCGGCAAGGCCGGCATCGTCCACTGGATCAACTCGCGGCTCAATCTGACCGGCGAGCGGGCTGTGGATAAGAACCATCCGGGAGTGGGCAAGATCTACAAGCGGATCATGGAGCAATACGAGGCCGGGCGCTGCACCTCCATTTCCAGCGAAGAGATGGAGAAAATGACCCGCAAGTACTTGTCGGAATTTTTCGTGTCAGAGTTCGACCAACTCAAACTCAAGGCCGGCAAACTGGCGGCGGGCCTGGCCGAAGAACTGGCCCAGAGGCCGGAAATTCAGACCATGGCCCCGGAGACTATGGAGCCGGTGTTGCAGGAGGCCCTGGACCAGAATCCCTTCATTCAGTTCATGTACGTCACCAACATGGAGGGACGCAAGGTCACCCGGAACATCACCCACATCGTGGACCGGGCCAAGTATGCCGAAATGAAGCTGGACGAAGACCTGTCCAACCGTTCCTGGTTCATCGAACCCATGAAGAGCGGCAAGGTCTTCGTCTCCGATTTTTACACCTCGCGGTTCACCGGGGCCCTGTGCATCACCGTGAGTGTGCCGGTGCGCAATGAAGCCGAGGACATCCAGGGCGTCCTTGGGCTAGATATCCGCTTCGAGGCCCTGGCCAAGATGGAGCAAGACGGAGAAATTTAAAGGCAGTGGTCGTGGTCAGTAAAGACAAAAGATAAATCGTAGGGCGGCCCGCTGGGTCGCCCTTTTACGCTGTAGTATCGCAGGGGCGGGTTTAAACGCCTGCCAGGACCAACGCGGTATCAAGCGTTGCGGGCGCAGGGGTTGGTCTACCTGTGTGCTAAAAGTCATCAACTCCCAGCGAATGCCTTGGGCTGAGCGATCACCGGTAAGCCGGATGCGGGAAAACCGCACGTCCGGTTTGATGAGCTTGGGTTCCCGCACCTCACCCCGACGAGGACGGCCTTTCTTCCGAGGCGCCGGTTTGGCGGGCTGCGGCTTCGCCAGGGGCTTCTCCCGCCCCTGGATGGCGGTGGCGTCCCGGCTGATATGCCCGACCAACTCCGGCTTCACCCACTCTTCCACCAAGGCCGCATGGACCCGCTCTCCCAGCCCCGGCTGGGCAAATTCCGCAAAGGCCCGGGAAAAAGTGGACTCGGAGGGGATGTCGGCCCGCCTCACAAAACCGCAGAGGCGCCGGAAGACCGGGGAAGCTTTCAAAGCTTCAATAGTGGCGCAGGTGGTGGGGTGGTTATACACCGCCTTGCCCACAAAGGCCCGGGCCAGGGCCCGGCGCTCCCAGGGCTTGCGGCCGAATCGCAGGGGGAAGCCGACCGGCAGATTTATCGATTCGGACATCAAGACATGCGTTAAAATCTGGTGCCAATCTGGCGCCACGGTTTTTTGACACTTCTGATATTTCTTTTAGTAAAAATATCAATAAGTTGTTGGCGGAAGTGCATGGGAATCGAACCCACCTACCCCCTTATTCAGAAGGTACACCGGATTTGAAGTCCGGGGGCCCCACCAGTGAGCCTTGCACTTCCGTATGTTAAATCAACTAGTTATTATCTCGAGCTGTACAGATTCCACCTTTGGGAGCACCAGGGGAGCACATCTCTGCCCTGGTGGCCCCCCGCTCCTGGTCTTTACCAAGAAGCTCCTCCAACTTCAGATAGGCATCCTGGGCGTCATCGAGATCGACGGTGTTATACCGCTGGAACATCGAAGGCGTCTTGTGGCCGGTAAGCTTCATGATCACTGAGTGGTCAACCCCGGCTTTGCGCATATTGGTGTTAAAAGTATGGCGCAGATCATGAAACCGGAAGTTAGTAATCCCGGCCTTTCGACAGGCATTGGGCAAGGCCTTCTTGATCTTCCTTAGAGGCCGCCCCCGATAGGTGAAGACCCTATTGTGATCAAGATGCCGCACCGTGCCCGCCTTTTTTAAAATATCATAAGCCTGATCGCAAAGAAAGACAACCCGAGGCTCGGCGGTTTTTGTATCACTGGCCTCCAATCTGATTACTCGGTTGGCCAGGTCTACTCTATCCCAGGTGAGGTTGAAAATTTCCCCAGCTCTCATGCCGCTAAGATAGGCGAAATGCACTACCATGGCTGCGTGGCGGGGAAGATGGAAAAGCAACCGGGCTAACTCCTCAGGGGACAAAACGCGATCTCTGGCATTATCTTCCCTCAGCATTTTGACCTTCCAGCACGGGTTCTTCTCCATCAGCTCGTCCCTCACGGCCAGGTTAAACATTCGCTTCAACACAGCGATTGTCCGGTTGACATTGGCCTGTGACCTGCGTTTACCGTACCTGGTTGACTACCTTAGCCGCTGGTGCTGGTACTTCTCCACCATCTTGATGTCCAGATACTTCTTCTCCGCCCACTCCACATTTTCTTCTGGTAGGCCCGCTCGGCCAACTTCTTCTGGAACCCTACCTTCTCGATCTTATATTTGATCTTGCCGGTCAGCGGGTCACGGCTGATGGGGTACTTGATGAACCAGGGGCCGGTTTTGCGGCCCTGAGCATCCTTATACTTTTGGTAAACATTCATTTCCTGCTTCTCCTTTTGGTTATCAGGAGACAGCAGAGACGGGGCCACTGGCTTGGAAAAAAACCACCTCCTTCCTGGCTGTAGGTATGCCAGGTCCCGGCCCTGCTGTCAATGAATTGGTTGGGGTAATTAGTTGATGGTGGGAAGTTTATCCAGGTAATGGTCCACGTCGCGGCGGTCCCACTTCAGCCGTCGGCCCAACCGCTTAGTCTTGATCGGGAAAGTCCCGGCAGACAGCTGATTGTAAATAGTCTTGGGGCTGAGGCCCAGGTAATCAGAGAGTTCCTGGATGCCAAACATGCGTCGCTCAACAGCAGTATTGATCAATGCGAAAAACTCCTCCTTTTCATAATGCGGGGGTACAAAGTGGACTAAATTGCCCCGGACCATGCCGGGGATTGTTATCCCTTGGGTGCTGGCGGATCGTTTAAATTCGGGCCGGATTTTCGTCCTGACGTTCCGGTGGATCACCTGTAAACTGATGGACCTTGCCAGCCTCCAAAAACCTCACGCGTTCCGGTGGCGTCAGCTGCCGGCCTTGTTTCTTTTCCGGGCCCCGGCAAGTTCGGCCACTGGTCAAGAAGATCCGGTGGAAAATAGATTTCCGTGGGTGCCATCATGTTTCAATCCTCACCAGGCCCGAAGGCCTGGTGCATCCCTGCACCGGGAGCGCCTGCGCCGGCATGATCAGGTTTCAATCCTCACCAGGCCCGAAGGCCTGGTGCATCCAAGGGTCGACTGGAAGGAAGGCAGGCCATAGATGTTTCAATCCTCACCAGGCCCGAAGGCCTGGTGCATCCTCCTATCAATGCGCCGACTGCGGCGAGCAGGATGTTTCAATCCTCACCAGGCCCGAAGGCCTGGTGCATCCGACCACCCCACCACCAAGAGG
>JAMCQY010000147.1 GCA_023381945.1 Deltaproteobacteria bacterium | reverse complement strand
CGGCTTCCAGCTTGGCAAAAAGATGTCCCGGAATCAGTTTGAGCATTTGATGAAAGATTGTGTTACAATGGGCCATAGTCCGAAATCTCCTTTCTGTTTGATGGGTTATGCCTAACACATTCTAACGGATTCACAGGAGGTTTCGGGCTTTTTTTAATCAGTTAACCGGACAGAACTGATTCATCTTCCGTAAATTGAAGAAAATTGATCGAAGTTATGGAAGGATCGAAAGAGACAAATTGATCACCTATTCCGGTCATATGCACCAATAACCCTTCGTGTTTCAATAGCCTTTGAGCTTCTAAAAATATTGATTTCAGAATATCAACTGGAACAGTACAAATGACGTTTACAGAATAATGATAATCAAACTCATTACCATTGAGTTTCACTGAGCTGGCACAGACTGGAGACATATAATCGATATTAAGAAGGTTTAAAAGTGAACTAATATCTTGGTTAAATGAAGTAATTATATCAAGGCGGTCAGCGAACTCATTCGTATCGGAATATTTTTCAAAACAATTGCTTAATTTCTTCTTTGTGGCCCCTCCTCCAGTCAATGCATTTCATCACCAAATCTTCATTAAGATGAGGGTTCAAGTCGACGGTGGTAATTTTCCGTGCCCCGCAAAGCCACAATCCTATGGGCACATTAAGTGTCCAGCCGGTACCCACTTCCAGAAAGGTTTTTCCAGCTACGGTATGATTCACCTTGTCCAGTAAGTCGATGATTTTAAGACTTTTTTGAAGATGCCGGAACAGGGTGGTATGTCCATACCTTTTAAGTGCGCCAAATCGGGATTGGATAAAATCATAAACAGGATTCGCCACGCGGTCAGGCAGGCGATCCACAAGATTTTGAATGGTTGCCTTGATTTTCCAGTTCATCCGACCAGTCCCTCATGCAAGCGAGTAGCATATGGCACTCCGTTGCCCACGCTACTCCTGACATTATTTGGAAAACAACAGATTACAGGAAGCAAACGGTTGACTATCGGTGCGGAGGCGGGCGCCGGGAGGAGAGTCACGTGGCTGCCGCAGCATTCGCCGTCGGCGCTATCCCTGTCCCCCGTATGCATGTAAGCATGGCAAGGTAAAATCCAAGCCAACACCAGCAGGAGCATTAGGATAATTCCCATAAGCGATATGTTCAGTTTACGGGAGCCTCTCGAATGTTCCAGAGCGTTGTAAAATAAGCACTCCCTAACTGCCTGTCAAGTTCAATACATGCAACGTGGACTCTTTTATATTCAGCTAAGGCCTTGGCGTCTCCAGGAATATTTAAGCGAAACTTTGGGAAGATTAAGTGGTAGATTATAAGCCATTTCAAAACTGACTATTCTTGTCACCCTGAGCGAAGCGAAGGGTCTAGTTATTTGAAAAGACTAGATCCTTCGCTTCGCTCAGAATGACAATCCTGCAAAATTGAGGTTTTGAAATGGCTTGTAACCTTTATCCAGCAATTCTTCGTGAAACTCAAAAAGTTACTTGCGAAAATCCGCCATGGCTGGCAAATTAGGCGTCTTTCCGGTACTTAACTGAGGATAATATCCTCCAGGCGGCGTTTGGGCACATGATGGATCCCTTGGCCGTCCCGCCAGTACTTGATGTCGCCGCCGGGGCTCACTTCTTCCAGGACCACCGTCTCTTTGGGCCGGCCCAGGGCGATCACCAGCAGGATATCCAGGATTTCCGGTAGATTGAGCAGTCCCCGCAGCCGGTCCCGCTGGATGGAGCCAAGCATGCAGCCGCCCAGGCCCCGGTCCCTGGCCCCCAAGAGGATGGATTGGGCGGCGATGCCATGATCGCAGCCGAAGTTTTTGGAGATCCCGGTGTCGCCCAGGATGACGATATAAGCGGCGGGCCGTTCGCCTTCCGCCGGTCCGGGCCAACCCTCCAAATACCCGGCCCAAGCCAGGCAGGAAAAGATGCCGGCATTTTTGCCGGGCTCGCAGGACAGGAAGAATTTCAGGGGCTGGAGATTGGCGGCAGAGGCGCTCAAGCGGGCCAGATTGACCAGGCCTTTAAGGGTTTCCATAGAGACCGGCGTCTCTTGATGAAAGCGGCGATAGCTGCGGTTTCCCTTAATCAATTCGTCGATCATACCATCTCCTTAAATCAGTGATCAGTAATCAGTAATCAGCAAAACAAAATGGCATCAGGTACTGACAACTGACCACTGGCTACTGACCACTGTCTTTACGCATCTCCAACTTGAAGACCCCCTCCGGGGTGAGGATGGCGTCGACGCCCTGGGCCTCCAGGAATAGAGGCACCGGCCGTCCGAGGAGCAATTCGGTGGCCGCGGGAGTCAAGTCCCATTCGTTGATCAGCATCTGGCGCAGGTAGTGATCGAAATGCAGGGCCTCGAACAGCACCTCCCCGGCGGCCTCCTGTCCGGCTCGCAACTCCCGCAAAGCGCGGGCCACTTTGCCGTAGTCGCAGCGCTCCTGATGCTCAAGGATCAGCTTCCAGATCTCCGGGATCGCTTCGAAGAGATGCTTCCGGGTCAAGAGCTGAGCCGCCGCCGGGGGCCGGGGCGGCTCGCCCCAGCAAACCTGGCGCCGGCATTGCTCGGGGCGATCGTCATAAATGCGGCAGGAATTATTGGCGGCCAACAAAAACCAGCACTGCCGGCTGCCGGGAATCTCCCGGACCTTCAGGCGCTCCTCCGGCAAAGCTTCCACCTGGCCGTCCCGGGTAGTCACCTGCTCGCCGGCCCGCAAGGTATAGACATCGTTCCAGGTAAGGATTTCCCGCTGGAACAGCGGCAGGTCGTGGATGAGCAGAGTAGGGCTGCCTAAAGAACAGCACTCGCCGCAGCGGATGCAGTTTTCGGCCGCGGCCTGATATTTCTCGCCGGCCGCGGTCATCAAGCGGCGCCAGGCCGCCGCCCGGCCCGGCAGGGGCAGACTATTCCAATTGTCGTAGACTTCTTTATAGCCGGCGGCATCCTCGATCTGGCGGCGCAAAATCTTGAAGCGGCCGCTTTGAGCGGAGATCTGGAGAACGGCTGATAAATACGATTCCCAGACGGAGGCCATCACCTCGCGGGAGCCCTTGGCCAGGGCTTCGCCGGGGTCTTCGTGGACCTTCCCCCTAAACTTTCTTGGCGACATGCGTATTCCTTTGTGGTTTCTATTAGCTTCAAAAATTCTATCATTTTGTTTCAGGTTTTTCGATATGGCGATTAGGACCGGGGACCGGGGATTGGAGACGGGCACCCCCCGGTCTCCGGTCTTCCGTCTCCGGTCTTCAATATCCGGACAAGAGGGTGGAACTCCGCACGCTATTTATTTGCCTTCAATTTGCAGAAAATTTACTAATCCCAGCACCAGTTCGGTCATGGCGTCCAGGTCGAGATTGGCCATGACGTCCCCTTCACCATGATAGTTGGGGTTGCGCATAAAAGCGGTATCGGTAAGCATCACCGCGGGGAATCCCTCGTCCCAAAAATTGGCGTGATCGCTGAGCCGCACTTCGGGCAGGAACAGGTGGCCCCCCAGGGGCACGGCCAGGGAGACGGTGGGAAGCTTGCCGCCGCCACGGATAGCGGCTTCCAGGCGCCTCATCAGCGCCTTGGAGGAGAGGTCGCTCACCAATCCGATGAAGTTCCCGGTGGTGGGGTAGCCCAGGAGCCGCAGAGACAGCGGCAATTCCTGGCTGTGGGGCTCCTGGCGATAATAACCGACCATTTCCAGGCAGAGCATGCCCAGGACCTTATCATGGTTTTTCCGGGCCAGCTTGGCGTAGACCCGGGAGCCCATGTAGGGAGTGAAAAAGGCCGGAGGCTCTTCGCAGGTGAAGCCGATAAAGGTCCAGGCCCGGGGCAGCCGGAGAGGGTTTGCCAGACGGGCCACCTCGAGAAGCACGGCCACGCCGCTGGCGTTGTCGTCAGCGCCAGGGGTGCCCGCCACCGTGTCGAAATGGGCTCCCAGGATATAGTAGCCTTCGTTTGCCGGACCCCCGGCGACAATGTTGCTCACTTCCTGGCGCATGTAAGTATAACTTTGGCGGCGCGGCTTGTAGCCCAGCCGCTCAAAGCTCTCGAAAACATAATCTCCGGCGGCCTGCAAGTTTTTGGGGCGATAAATGGAGCGCTCCCCGAGACTGATGCTGAGGTATTCCAGATGGGCGGCCAGATGGGTGCGAATTTCAGTGCGGTTCATAAGTGCGGCATTTCCTGGGGTCGGGATTGAAATGAGGAATATCCCAAAGCAAAAGAAAAAGGCTGCGAGCTTAAAGAGGTTAAATAACACCACTGCAAGTCCTTCTCACCCCAGCGGGGGAGAAAAGGCGCAGGCTGGAAGCCTGCGCTACCAACGGATTTGTAGGGCGAGTCTTATGCGCCGTTATTGATGCCAGATTCTTCACTCCGCTACGCTCCGTTCAGAATGACAGAATGGTTATTTTGTCATTCTGAGGGAGCCTAAGCGACCGAAGAATCTAGTATTTTCCAAAAGATAGCCTAAGAACTTTCGCTGTCAAGGCGATTCGAGAACCGCCTCTAAGGTTCAAGCTGTCTATCCCGAAAATACAACGCGAGCCAGACCGTTATATGCTCCGGATCAGTCCACTCCACCCGGTGGCGAAGGTGGGCCGGGATCAGGAGGTAATCTCCCGGGCGCAAAACCCGGATTTGAGTTTCCCCTTCAAACCACAGCCCTGCGCTCCCCGACAACAGCACAACCCATTCATGAGTCTCCTGATCGTACCACTGGCCCGGCGAGGTGGCCTGGCCTTTGCTAATGATGCGCTCCAGGTGGAAACTGGGGGCCTTCAAGAGAATCTCGATGATCTCTTCAGGGACGGTCTCGGGAATCCGGTCGAAGAGATTGTTTACCGACGGCTGGGACAAATAAAGCTCTCCCTTCTGGTAAAACCTGGTTAGCTGGGCCGGCCTGGTGGGGCGGGCGTCCCCGCCGGCCCACCGACCTTGGACGGCCAGGATGACGGGTTATTGAATCCAGGGCCACCTGCCGGTTTGCGTGCCGTAGTGGGGAAATTGGCGCAGCAAGTCCTCTTTCAGGGCCAGGGCATGCGGGTAGCGTTCGGCCACGTTTTTTTTGAGGCACTTCAAGATAATGGCTTCCAAAGGTTCGGGAATCTCCGGATCCAGCTCCCGGGGCGGGGTGGGCTCCTGCTCAAGGATCTGATCAATGAGCAGCTTTTCCACCTCGCTGTAAAAGGGCAGCTCGCCGGTGTACAACAGATACATGAGCACGCCGATGGCCCAAATATCGCTGCGCCGTTCGCTTTTGCCCATGATTTGCTCGGGGGCCATGAAAGGCCGGGAACCCACCATCGTGGCGCTGATTTCTGTTTCGTGGACGATCTTGGCGGAGCCGAAATCCAGGAGCTTCAGGGTGCCGTCCGGCTGGATAATGATGTTAGTGGGCTTGATGTCCCGATGCATGATGCGGTGGTAGTGGGCATGGGAGACTACATCGATGAGCTGTAAGACAATGCGCTCCACTATCGGCCGGGGTAGTTCTTCCCCGAGCATGTCCGCCAGGGTTTTGCCTTTCAGGTATTCCTGGATTAGCACCAGCCTGCCTTCATCCTCCAGCAGGTCCACCTGCTGCACCACCCCGGGGTGGGGAGTCAACTTGGCGCAGATAGCCGCCTCTTTGCGAAACTTGGCGTTGGCCGCTTTGAGGAAGGGAATCTTGGCGACATAATGGCGCTGAGGCCCCACAGCTTCGGTGTCGAGCACCAGCCAGACCTCTCCGAAGCTGCCCTGCCCCAGTTTCTTGATCTTCTCATACCTGCCTCCCAACAAGGGGGTTAACTTGAGCAGGGCCAGGTGATCCCGGGCGCTGGGGATAAGATGATCCACCAGTCCCTGGATGGCTTTGCGCAGCGGCGAAGGAGTACCCACGGCTTGCACCTGGAACCTCCGCACCTCTGGGTCCTCGGGCAGGCTCAAATCTTTCAACAGGACCGTTACCGGCTGGCCTTCCCGGTTGGCCAGACGCACCTTGACGTGGTCGGCGGTTTGGGTGCCGGAAAGTACCTGCTGGAAGCGCTCCCGATCTTCCTGGCCGTAAAGCAGCTCCGCCAACCGCAATTGGGTTACTACGCCCTGGCCGGGATAACCAAGGAAGCGCCGCAAGGCCGGATTGACCCCACAGATATCAGCGCTTCGCTGGCAAAAGAATAGAGGATGGTTGGTCTCCCGGAACAGTTGGGAAAATTTTTCCGCTGAATCGAGGAGGACGCCCCGGTCTTGCCGGAGACGCATTAATACCGCGATCCGGGCCAAAACCTCGTGGGGATTGAAAGGCGGAGACAGGAACTCATCGGCCCCCGCCTCCAGGGCCCAGGCCGCGTGAGCCTCGGAAAACTCAGCCAGGGCCACGACCACAGGCACCTCGCGGTTAACCTCGTCCTTTCTAAGTTGTTGGATCAGGGCGTGAACCTGGGGTAAGTCATCAAGCACAATCAGGAGATTAGGGAGGTGTTCCCGGGTCTGGTCTATGAGGTCCTCAGGCAGGCAGAGGCGCACCAGGTAATCATTCCCGGTTAAAATTTCCGCCAGCCTCTGGCGCGTTCTGTTTGCCGGCCCGGCAATGAGTATCTCTGGGGCCACTCCGGAACCTCTCAGAAATAACTTGAAATCTTTTTGCACGCCGGTAAATCTTTTGTCAATATATCTTTTATAGATTTAGTTTCCTAAGTAAATTTTTCCTCCAAATTTTGAAGAGCCCCCCCTGGGGCCGTGATTAAGTTCACCATAAATGCACCTTGGGTATTGACAAAAGCCCGAGGCAGGGGTTAACTTCTTATCGGTCGGCGGGGTAGCTCAGTCGGTAGAGCAGGGGACTGAAAATCCCCGTGTCGGCAGTTCGATTCTGTCCCCCGCCACCAGAAATTTTTAACGATTTCAGAGCTGCCCCTGGCGGCTCTTTTTTTATCTCCTTTTGCCCCACAATAGCCACCCAACAAACCTCCGGTTTTCTAACTGGCACAAATCTTAAGACACCTGATTCATTAGTTATTTAAAACCGTTGTCACTTATAAGCCTTCGGGTGACGAGCTCTCCCAAAATTTAGGGGAAACCGCTTTGTGCCGATAAAGATAAAAAAGGCGGAAAACCCTCAGCCTATCTACAGCCCGCAGTCCTAAATTTGATGGATTAATCCGGGATTCCGTCACAGAGTTAGTTCCGGCAGCCTGCTTGCCGATCTGAGTCATATATGAGAGGACCAAAAAAGATTGCTGCAAATCAAAAAGAGGAGAAGGCCGCCTTGCTGCAATTAGCCCGGCGATGCCTCCACGAAGTCTCCGAAGTGCGGCTGGAGAAGGTGGCTGCCTTACAACGCGCTATCCAGCAGGGCGCCTATCGGATCGACCCCGGAAAAATAAGTTCGGCTTTACTGGGTTCTGAGGATCTTGACCTGGCTTCCTTGATGTCGCGACATCCGGCCCTGATTCCGGAGCATGTGACTTTGCACGGCAGAAATGCCATCAGGGAGCTGCTCCTGATCTTGGAGACCAGGGATCATTTTAGCGGCCAACACTGCGCCAGAGCTGCCGCCATTGCTCTAAGGTTTGCCCGCTATTTGAAGCTGCCCCGGGCCGATTTGGAAGCCCTTCAGACTGCGGCTCAACTACATGACCTGGGCAAGATCGAGATCGGCAAAACGATTTTGCTGAAGAAAAAGCCGTTAACCGCGGTAGACCGGGCGATCATTGAGAGCCATCCAGGTACAGGGGTCAGGATAGCCCGGCCCCTCTCCCTTGATCTCAGGGAACAGGAAATCATCCTCCACCATCATGAACGCTGGGATGGCCAAGGTTATCCCGATGGTTTGGCCGGGGAACAGATTCCTTTCCTCTGCCGCCTGATGGCCCTGGCCGACGTCTTCGAGGCGCTCACCAGCGATCGGCCCCGAAGGCCGCGCTTCCCGGAACAGCAAGCCCTGGGGATCATTCGGGACCGGGCCGGCAGCCAATTTGATCCTTACCTGGCCAAGAGATTCCTGCGAATGCATGCCAAACGCAAATCCGGCTGAGTCATTTTAAGCTGATAAATAATGCAAGTGCAGCGCCGGCCGGGAACTGCCGCGGCGGTTCTGGATACCCTTCCGGCTAAGACTGGCGCTAATTAGCTTCGATGGCTTCGCCAATCATGGTTTCTTCCTGGAGTCTGGTAAAGCGCACCAGCAAGCGGCGGTGGCGCCAAGCGGCGGGGCCGCGGAAGACAGTCCGCAGGTAGTTATCACTAAGACCCAGAAGCCAGCCTTTTTGACGGGCCGGTCCTTCCACCAGGACCTCCCTGACCTGGCCCAGTTGGCTATGCAGAAAAGCCTGTTTTTTCAGGCGTCCCAGGTCTCGAAGGAGGCCGGCGCGGCGCTGCACCTCAAAGCCGGGCAATTGCTTGAGCGCGGCAGCCGGAGTGCCGGGGCGGGGGG
>JAMCQY010000091.1 GCA_023381945.1 Deltaproteobacteria bacterium | reverse complement strand
GCGGCAAAGGCGCGGTTGGCGGTGGTGAACAATCAGTGATCAGTGATTAGTGGTCAGTGATCACCGAAGGATGGCAACCCGAAAAATACGGCTATGAGCCGGTGGAGGTTTAAATGCGTGAAGGCTTGATTAAAACGGACAACGTCCTGCGCCTGCTGGGGGCGGTGGCGGAGTTGAAGCGGGCGCACCAGGCCGCCAGCGGCCGCTCGCTGGCGGTGGTGGAGGGCCTCACCGGCCGGGGCAAGACCACGGCCACCGAATGGTACGTGGTGCAGGACGCCGACTGCGCCTATCTCGAGGCCGATCCGGACTGGACGCCCTCCTGGCTGCTGCGGGACGTGGCCGAGGCCCTGGGCCTGACCCGGGCGCACGCCCTGGAGACCAACAAGCTGGCGGTGGTGGAAGAACAAAAGCGCCGGCCGCGGCTGCTGGTGATCGACGAGGCCGACCGGGTGGTGCGTCGGAGCGCGCTGCTGGAGACGGTGCGGGGCCTGCATGATAAGGCCCGGCTGCCCATCGTCCTGGTGGGCGAGGCCGGGATCTGGCAGGCCATCTTCCGCAAAAGCCCGCGCACCGCCGACCGGGTGAGCCAGGTGGTGCCCTTCCGGGACGTCTCGGCTAAGGACATCGAGCAGACCGCCCTGGAGTTGTGCGACCTCAGGCTGCCGCCAGAGCGGGCGGCGCAGATCCAGAAGACGGCCCAGGGCAACTTCCGCCGGGCCGCCAAAATCCTGGGCGAACTGGAGAAGGTCCTGAAGGTCAATCCGGGCGAGGTCAGCCCCGCCAAGGTGGAGCTGGCGTTGCAAAATCTACAGATGGCCGAGGCCCGGGAGAGCAGGAAGCGGGCGGCCGCGGGAGGAAGCTGAGATGACCAAGCGGGATCAGAGCGTGAGTCTGCGCCAGCAAATCATAGACATTCTGGCGATCGGGAAATTTACCGCGCGGGGCGTGGCTGAGCAATTAGGCGTACAGAGCCGGGCCGAAATCAAGCAGGTCAGGGACGCTTTGCTGGAATTGCGCCAGGAGGGCAAGGCAGTCTCGGAGGCCGGCGAAAAAGGCAAACCCAAGCTTTGGAGTTTGGCCGAATCCAAGCAATCCATGCAGGACAAGATCTGGCGGGCCGCCATTCTCAAGACCCAGAAGGGACAAGCCTTTAACATACCAGACTTGGGCCGGCTATCCGGCTGCAGCCGGGATTATGCCCGGCGCTATGCCGCTTTCCTGGTGGCGATGCAATATCTCCAGCCGGTGGGCGATACCGGCCTGTTTACCGTCAGGCAGGGGCGGGAAAAGGCGGCGGCGCCGCACTGGAATCGCCGGGAGGAGAAAAGACGACGGGAGACCGAAGACGGGAGACCGGAGCAAGATTCTGCCGGTCTTCCGTCTCCCGTCCCCGGTCCTGCAATGCCCGTCCTCAACTGCCAGGAGGCCGACTGCCCCGACTGCGGCGTCGAGGACCGCCGGCCGCTGATCATCAGCGCCCTGGAGGTCAACTGCAATCTGCTGGGCAAAAGCGGCTGCGCCGGCTTCCCCAAGGCCTGCCCGGTGTGCGAGTTGGGGCGGCGGCCCCAGGCTGGGAAGATCATGGAGGAGATGGAAACCGTTTTAAACTCCCTGGGCGAGGCGCAGGTGCTCCTGGCCGATATCTTCGCCGATTTGCGCCTGGTTTTGGGTATGTCCACCGGCCAGAGGCCTGTGCCACTGGAAAAGACCGATGAGCCAGAAGGTCATCATTAACCCGGCGCGCACGTTATTCTACTGCTGGAGTTGGGACCGCTGGAAATCCCTCAAGCGCCTGCGCTACTGCTTCGAGCAGCGCTGTCAGCGGATGTACGAGCCGGAAGGGGAGCATCTGCGGAAGGCAGGGGTCAGGGGATAGGGGGCAGTGGCCAGTAAAACCGGAGGCAAAATGTCGTGCGAGCGGATGATCATCAAATTGACGGTAGATCGGGAGCCTTTATGGCGCGGCCTGGCCGCAGCCCTGCGGACCATGTATGAATTTGCCCCAGATCCGGAAACCAACGCTATTATCGCCGAAAATCTCTGTGTGTTGGATGGTTGGATTTATCGTCAAACCGTGCGCCGGGGCCTGGCTCGCCTGATGGATGGCAGATTCTCATGAAAAACGGTTGCCAGTGGCAGAATCATAATCCCGTCACCGGCGAGCCGCTGGATTGCGGCGGGGGCCAGCCGCAATGCCGACTCTGCCGGCATTGGCGGCCGAAAGAACGGGAGATGGTGCCGAAGGGTGACGGCAGAAGAATGAAGCCCATCCGGAATGACCTCAGGCGCCGCTGCGCCCGGCATGAAAAGTTCTATTCCCTGCCGCATTACGGCTGCAGGGCCTTCGAGAGCAGTAAGGAGAGCATATGTCGGAAGACTGGTTGAGCGTGGCGTTACCGGCCTTGGTCTGGGTGGCCCTGCTCTACGGGCTCTATGGCGTGTTTATTTTGGGGCGCCGCTGGCGGTGCCGGCGGTTGAAGAGGCGCCGTACGCTCCGGCAGACCTGGCCGCTGCCGCATTTGTCCTGGGAATAAGGAGGGCGCGGCGATGGAGATCCTGGAAGCGAAGCTTATGGGCATTCTGGCGGAGCACCGGGGCAAGGCCAACCCCATCGGCATGGGGGAGCTGTTCCGCAAGGTCTACGGCGAGGACTACGAGCACCGGATCAACGACACCGACAAGCTCCGGGGCCTGATCCGCAAGATCCGGCGCCGGGGCGAGGTGCCGCTGTGCTCCACCGACGACCGCCGCAACCCCGGCTATTTTCTGGCCGAGACCGCGGCGGAGCTGCAGGAGTTTTTCGATTGGCGGCGCGGCCGGGTGCTCTCTTCCCTGGAGCAGATCAGCCACATGGAGCGCCATGCCATGGCGGCCCTCAAGGGCCAGGCGGAGATGGAGGCGGGATGATGATTTTGGCGTTTTACAGCGGTGTGTTGGCGGGCGCAGTGCTCGGCTGGCTGGGCTGCGTCCTGGTGGCTTTTAACAGCAAGAGGAGTGGCAGAGATGGCACGGAAAAGAGTGGAGAGCGGCATTAAGGACTGGGCCGGAGCGGATCAGGCCCTGCTGGCGATCGGCCGGCTGGAGCGGGAGATCGAGGCGATCGAGGCCGATATCCAACGCAATCTGGAATTGATTAAAGAACAGGCGGTGCAGATGGTGAAGCCGCTCCAGGAGATGAAGGCGGCCCTGGAGTTGCAGTTGCAGGCCTTCAGCGAGGCACACAAGGACGACTTCAAGGGCAAATCCAAGACCCTCAATTTCGGCGCCGTCTCCTTCCGGTTGAGCAGCAAGATCGTCATCCATGGCGTCAAGGCCTGCCTCGAGGCTTTGCGGAGCCTGGGCCTCAAAGATTATATCCGGGTCAAGGAGTCGCCGGACAAGGAAAAGATGAAAGACCTGGGCGACGCCATTTTGGGCCAGGCGGGGGCGAAACGGGTAACCGAGGACGTCTTCGGCTACGAGGTCAACCGGGAGCGGGTCAAGGAGGCGTCTTGAACCTGCCCACCGCCCTGCTGATCGCCTGGATTCGGGCCGCGGCGCTGTTTTACGGGGTGGAGCCGGAGTTCGCCCTGGCGGTGGCCCACGTCGAATCCGGCACGGCGACGCAGGAATTTAGGCTCGGGCCGCTGGGCAAAAAAGGCATTTATGCCGGGCCCTTCGGCCTGCACCGGGCCTATTGCCGGGAGCATTTCGGCCTCGACCCGCTGGCTCCGGAGACGAATATCATGATCGGGGTCAAGGCGCTGCGGGGCCGGGATCAGCGCCGGGTGCTCCAGCGCTACAACCGCAGCTTCAACGAGTCTTACTATAGGGCCGTGCAGCGGGCGCAGCGGCATTACCGGCGGGAGAGCAGAGGCTATGTGGGTCGGTGAGCCTTCTCCGAAAGAACGGGAATGCCAGGCCAATCTCCGCGAGTGGGAGGCGGGTTTGGAGTTTAACCGGAATTTTGGCAAGCGCAACTTGACGGCAAATCTGCAATTCTTCTGCGGCCGCCGGAGCATTCACATCTCTTTGCGGCAATGCCTGGATGATCATGAGCAGGCCCAAGGGCAGCTCGCCGACGGCCAGGTGCCGGAAAACTGCCTGTTCTGCCAGACCGGCACGGAATTAAGCAAGCGGCAGGCCGAGGTGATCCCGCTGCTGCCACCGGAGCAGAAATCGACGGCTCCGGCGCCAAAGGGCTCGATTGATCGATCGACTAAGGCCCTGATCAAAAAGCTGGCCCAGCCGGCGCCGGCCACTTGCCGGAAATGCGGCGCCCCGGCTTATGGCAAATCCGGCCTCTGTTTCGAGCACATGACCGGCTTGAGTGCGGTCAAAGCCGAGGGCCACCGGCGGCGGCAGGCGGAATATCTGGAGCGCCGGCGGCGTCATGCCGAGTATGTGGCGCGCCAGCGGAAAGCAAATCAAGTGGCAAAAATTAATCCGGCCCCGGAAACCCACACCATTACTGAGGTTGCGGGGGGGGGGGCGTGAAACAACCCAAGAAGCGCCGCCTGCCGGCCTGGTGGTGGGAGGCCACCCCGGCGGTGCGCCGGGCCTGGTTGAAAGATAGTGGCCAGGGGCCAGGGGTCAGTGGTCAGTAAAGACAAAGGGGGGAAACAGTGACCGAATATCAGGCGCAGCGGCAAGAGGGAATTCTGGCGGTGGCGCGGGCCATGTGCCCGGAGTTGGGCGATCTGGGGATTTTTCTGCTGGACGGAGACGATGAAAAGCTGCGGCTTAACCTGCTGGAGATGGGCCTGGCGTCCATGTGGCTGATCAAAGCCGGCATAATCAGGGCTACCATAGTGCGGCCGGCGGAGCCGGCGATGGCGGTGGATCTGCGGCGGGGGCGCCTGGATGGCTGATGGCCTCAAACTCCGCTGCCCGGCCTGCGCGCATGAAGGCGAATTGCCGGAATTCACCCAGGCGGCCGAGCTGCTGGCCCTGGATCGGGCCGCGGCGGCCTTCGGCCTGGACTGGCCCCTGGTCAAGGAATATCTCGATTGTTTTGCCGGCAAGCGGCCGATGAAGGCGGATAAACGCCTGCGCCTGGCCCGAGAGGTCTTCCGGATCTACCAGGCGGGCAAGTTCGAGTTCGGCAAAGTGCCTTATACCGTCGGCCGTCCGGAGTTCCTGGAAGCCGTCCGCGCCACCTGCAACCAGGTGACGCCGCCCTTGACCAACCATCATTACCTGCTGCGGGTGCTCACCCACGCGGCGCAGCAGACCTCCAAGCGGCGGGAGCGGGAGTTCAAGGAGAAAGAGCAGGGCTTAGGGGCCAGGGGCCAGGGGCCGGAAGAGCCGGGACCAGAAACTTCCCGGGCCATTGCTCCGGAATTTGAGCGGCTGGTGCTGCGCTCCCTGGATAGGAGTCTCAGCGAAGCAGAACGCCAGCAGGCCAAGGAGGAGATCAGGCGGATAAACCAGGAAAGAAATGCCCGCAATAGAACAAAGCAAACCCTTTGGCAACCGCAATCCCGCCGGAAGGAGAGGGAGGAGGTCTTGAAAAGAGGGGTGGAGCAAGGAGAAGAGGACATAGCCACAGACCTCTTAAAGTATGCTGGCCACGAGGCCCCCGCCCCAGAGGCGGTGGCGGCGATCCGGGAGAAGCTGAATGATGCTGACTGGCGGGAAAAGGCCGGAGAGTTGGGCAAGGCCGTGGCCTTGGCGAAGACGCCGGCGGCCCGGGCCGCGGCGGAGCAGGCTTTGAAGGCACATTTGGAGGAGAAATGCCAGCAAAAGTAAAACATCCCGTTCGGGCGGCCTATGCCAGCCTTATGCCTATCGCTGATCACCTGGACAAATTAAGAGATCATTTGATTGCAGCAGATCAACCTGGGGTGTTTCCGGCTGGATTCATGATCTGCATCCAAGGCCATTTTTCTAAAATGCGCAATATCCTTTATGACTTGGAAGAAATGCTCAGGCCTCATCTGGAAAAATTATGAGCCTCATCACCCGCCCGCAGCAGCGCAAGCTGCACGCCATGGCCCGGCAGGTCTTCGGCGGCGACCGGGACGCCTACCTGGAGATGCTCTGGGGGGTGGCGAAAGTCAAAAGCAGCACGGAGTTGACCTTCGCCAAGGCCTCCCTGGTGATCGATCACCTGCAAAAGTGCCTGGGACAAAGGCCCCAGGGCCGGCATTACCGGCGGCTGCACAGCAAGGCGCCGCAACCCCAGGCTGGAAAGCCTGGGCCGCCCAGGATCACGGCGCGGCAGATGTGGGAGATCCGGGAGTTGTGGCCCAAAGTTTGCCGGGCAGAAGATCATAAAAAGGCGTTGAGCAGCTTCCTGGCCCGGATGAGGCTGCCGGAAAACCTGGTCTGGCTCACCCTGAACCAGGCCCAGAAGGTGATCGAGGCCTTGAAACAGATGGCCGCCAGAGCGGCCCTCAAAGCAATGGGAGGAAAGTAAAGATGGGGAACTTTCTTACCGATGTCCTTAAAAAGGATCAGCGCTATGCCAGCGACGCCAAGATCAGCGACCCGGCCCTGCTGGAGCCGGTCACCCGGCAAGCGGTGGCGGCCATCCTCGTCGAGGCTAAGAGGGACTATGGCCTCGACCTGGTGCTCTTCGAGAGCTACCGCAGCCAGGCCCGCCAGGGGCAGTTGTACGAGGCGGGGGCCACGCAACTGCGCCGGGTCGGGGTGCACGGCTACGGCCTGGCCGGCGACCTGGTCAAAGTGGTCAAGGGGCAACTCTCCTGGGACGGCGACTACTCCTTCCTGGGGGTGCTGGCCCAAAAACACGGCCTGATCTGGGGCGGCGACTGGGGCGAGCCCGACAAGCCACACAGTTTCAGGGATAATGACCACGTGCAGCGCTGCGCCGTGCGCGATCAGCAGAAATTATTCGCCGGCCTCTGGTATCCGGGGCCCGATTATAATCCATATGGCGACGCGGCCGCAGTGAGCTGCCGGCTCACCAGCCCGATGATGCGGGGAGCAGGGATCTTTCAGATCCAGTGCCGGCTGCGGGATTTCGGTTTTTTGCTGGACAAGGCGGACGGCAAATATGGCCCCAAGACCGCGGCGGCGGTAAAATTGCTCCAAAAAAAGCATAACTTGCCGGAGACCGGCGTCGTGGACGAAGCCACTGCCGCGGCGATTGCGGCCCTGGGAGGTACACATGCCTGAGACGCGCCCCGATGACTGCCCTTATCCGGAGGGTTGCACGCCGCTCTTCGTGCGGCCGCGCCTGTGCTACGGCCGCATGGCGCAGTTGGCGGCAGATCCGGAATATTGGAAATATGACGGAGACTCGCACAATCTGATCAAAAACTCGCACTGTTATTGTGTCGATGGCGAAGAGGACCGCCAGATTAATAAGGCCGACGCCTACTACATGATGGCGGGCCTGGCCGAGATACTGCTGGACGAGCAGGTGGCTTATAATCCCCTGCCGGAGCAGGGGATTGATGATGCGGCGGCGCGGCTGATCCGGCGGCTGCAAAGGGTGGGGAGATGAAAAAGACAGTGGCCAGTGGCCAGTGGCCAGTGGTCAGTAAAAGACCCAGGGAAAAAGCCATGAAAACCCGGAAAATCATCGCGGCCCTGGCGATCCTGTGTTGCATGGTGACGCATAATGTAACCTGGGCGGAGACCCGGGTATATTTCTCGCCGCCGCTGGCCGGTGAACAAAAAGCCGCGGCCTACATCATCGCCGCGCTGGACGCGGCCGAAAGCGAGATCCTGGTGCAGCAGTACCAGATCACCGAGCCGGGGATCATCGGCGCCCTGAGCGCGGCGCAAGGCCGGGGGGTTAAGGTCACCGCCCTGCTGGACAAGGGCGAACATCAGGGGGCCGCGGCGCTTTCCGCCGGGGGCATCCCGGTTTATTTCGACCCGCGTAGAATCGCCCACAACAAGGTGCTGATCATCGATAAAAAGCTGGTGATCTGCGGCAGCTTCAATCTGACCAAGAGCGCCAATCTGAAGAATATCGAGAATTGCTGTTTTATGGATGACGCCGCGGTGGTGCAAAGGTTTCTGTGGAATTTCCAGCGGCGGTTACGGGTGGCGCAGAAGGTGAGCAGTGAGCCGTAAAGGAGGGGGAGATGGCTTGGCATCCGGCAGTGGCGGCGGCGGGGCAACAGGAGCGGTATGTGAGAGTGGATCAGGCAGCGGCCAAGCTATGTTGTACGCCTCGCCGCGTACGCCAGCTCTGCCAGGATAAGTTGCTGGCGGGGGCGATTAAGGTCGGCCCGCGTAAGTGGTTGATCCCCGAATCTGCCATCCGGAAATACCATGAGGCCATTAATCAAGAATGAGGGGATGATGGATTTTCAACGCCGCCGGAAATTCATGGTTTTTGCCGAGACCCATTGCATCTTTTGCCAGGCTTGGGGAGTAGTAATTTTTTCCAATACCCATGATGGCTTCCTTGAATGTGCAATCTGCGGCAAAATTGGGGTTGATCCCATCGCCTATTTCCGTTAAAGTTGCGTAG